>DATMKQ010000100.1:0-2623 GCA_035571275.1 Trebonia sp. | reverse complement strand
ATGGACAAATAACGCGAAACGGACCGAAAAACATGGCTACCGCGCCCAAAGAGGAGAAGTCTTCGCGTTAGCCAGCCTGGGACGCTCGCAACCACCGAAGGCGCGGACCCGGCGCGACATCGATTACGCACTCGGTTACGTAATCAAGGTCGCCCGGAGCACCCCCCGGCGCCGGGGCGGTAGCGAAGTGAGGTCTGTGGCCACCGGGACCCTGGCGCCCGGAGCACCCCCGGCGCCGGGGCGGTAGCGAAGTGAGGTCTGTGGCCGCCGGGACCCTGGCGGCAGGCACCCTCCCGACCGGCGGGCGGGCACCCGGGCGCCGCGGCAGAGCGCCGGGGCCACAAGTAACCGCGGGTACCCTGCCAGCGCCTCCAGGCGCCGTACCCGTTCCCCGGTGGGCGGGTGGGTGATGAAAAGCCGCCCGAATCCGCAGTACGAGAACGGGTGGGCGATCATCAGGTGGGCGGACGCGGTCAGCGGGCCGCGGGGCCGCAGCGGGAGCGCGGCCGTGGACATGTCGATCTTGCGCAGCGCGCTGGCCAGGGCCATCGGGTCGCCCGCGAGCAGCGCGCCCTCCGCGTCCGCGTGGTATTCCCGGCCGTACGACGCGGTGAGTTGCAGCAACAGCGCCGACAGCGGGCAGAACGCGACGAGCGACGCCAGCCCGGCGGACCAGGACGACACGGCGATGTCCCGCCGGGACACGTGCGCCAGCTCGTGCGCGAGGACGGCGCGCAGCTCGCCGAGGGCAAGCACCCGCAGCAGCCCTTCTGTGCAGCACACCGCGGCCGAACGCGCGCTGCACCCGACGGTCAGGATGTTCGGCTGCGTCGTAGGCGAGAGGAACAACCGGGGCACCGGCAGCCTGGCGTCTCTGCACAGCTCCCGTACCAGCCGGTACAGTTCCGGGCGCTCCACCTCGCTCACGGGACGGGCTCGCAGGGCAGTCAGCACCGCTCGTTCGGACTGAAAATACACAACCCAGCCGACCGCGAAGACGATGGCGGAGGCGACGGCGAGCCCCGCCATGCCGGCGAGCAGGAAACCGGCCGTCAGGGTAAGTCCGCACAGCACGCCACCCAGGACCGCGGCGCGCAGTCCATAGCAATGCACGGCCGCTCCCTCCCTCACCGCGGCTATCAAAAGTTCAACGCCGATGACCGGCCATCGGGTTCCCTGAGCAGCGCGAAGCTTGCTTCAAGCGGAAGGCTTGCCGCCCAGGTCATTACGGAATGTCGATGAATAATGCTGTGGACGCGACTCCGTAACGTGTCGTGCGCCACACTCGAGTTTGCCTCGCGAGCGGAGTCAGCGCTACCCGGAGCACCGTAGAATTAAACACGTCCTAACTCACGTCCCCGGCCGTGGGGTGGTGCTGCACTAGGGGCGCCCGGCCATGCGTGGCGTGCTGAGGAGGCTTTGCGCTGTGACCAAGCAGGTCCAGGAGCTCGACCACGTAGTCATCAGGTTCGCAGGCGACTCCGGTGACGGCATGCAACTCACCGGTGACAGGTTCACGCAGGAGACCGCGGTCTTCGGAAACGACCTGTCCACGCTGCCGAACTTCCCCGCGGAGATCCGGGCGCCCGCCGGGACTCTTCCCGGCGTGAGCAGCTTCCAGTTGCACTTCGCGGATCATGACATCCTCACGCCCGGCGACGCGCCAGACGTGCTTGTTGCCATGAACCCGGCGGCGCTGATGGCGAACCTCAAGGACTTGCCGCGCGGCGCGGACCTCATCGTCAACACCGACGAGTTCACCAAGCGCAACCTGTCCAAGGTTGGGTACGAGACCAGCCCGCTCGAGGACGGCTCGCTCGATGCCTACAACCTGCACCCCGTGCCGTTGACATCGCTGACGGTCAAGGCGCTGCAGGACATTGATATCACGCGCAAGGACGCCGAACGCGCGAAGAACATGTTCGCGCTCGGCATGCTGTCCTGGCTGTACGGGCGTCCCGCGGAAGGCACGATCGCGTTCCTCGAGGCCAAGTTCGGCCGCAACCCGGAGATCATGAAGGCGAACGTGACCGCCTTCCACGCCGGATGGAACTTCGGCGAGACAACCGAGGCGTTCTCGGTGCGGTACGAGGTCAAGCCGGCCGCGCTCAAGGCGGGCAAGTACCGCAACATCACGGGCAACACCGCCCTGGCCTACGGCCTGATCGCGGCGGCGCAGCTCGCTAAGCTGCCGCTGTTCCTCGGCTCGTACCCGATCACCCCGGCCTCCGACATCCTGCACGAGCTCGCCAAGCACAAGAGGTTCGGCGTGCGGACGTTCCAGGCCGAGGACGAGATCGCGGCCGTCGGCGCTTCGCTGGGCGCGGCGTTCGGCGGGTCGCTTTCCGTGACCAGCACCAGCGGGCCGGGCATGGCGCTGAAGGCGGAGACCGTGGGCCTGGCCGTCTCTGTGGAGCTGCCGCTGATCGTCTGTGACATCCAGCGGGCAGGACCGTCGACCGGCATGCCGACCAAGACCGAACAGGCCGACCTGCTGATGGCGCTGTTCGGCCGCAACGGCGAGTCGCCGGTCCCTGTGATCGCGGCGGCCAGCCCGTCGGACTGCTTCCACGCCGCGATCGAGGCCGCGCGGATCGCGATCACCTACCGCACCCCGGTCATC
>DATMKQ010000099.1:0-2221 GCA_035571275.1 Trebonia sp. | reverse complement strand
CATCGAAGACCAGGGGTTCACCACCGCGCACGCCGAACTGCTCGACAGCGCGCTGACCTCCGCCGGCGTACCGCACACCATCGAGTTCTACCCCGGGCACCACGGGTTCGCCGTGCCAGACAACGCGCCCTACGACCCTGCGCTGGCCGATCGGCACTGGGAGGCGCTGCGCGGTTTCTACGCCGAGCGGCTCTTATCCGCTGGACGCGCGATTACGCCGGGGCGGGACGGAACGTGACCGCGAAGGCCTGGAAATAGCGGAAGTAGGCGTTCCAGTCGCTTTCCGGGGTGGACCAGTAGAGCGCGTACGCATGGTGGGCGTTGGCCAGGACGTTCCTGTTCAGGACGTGGACTGGCACCCCGTTCTTGTCGTAGGTGAACTCCCAGTCCGCCGCCTTCTCGGCTTGCGGGTAGTTCACCGACTCGAGGCGGATGAGGTGGTAGTCCGGGTAGCTGCTCTCCCGGTTGGCCTGCTGCTGCTCCCAGTCGGCGAGCGGGTTCGGCTTCGGGTCGTCGGACTGGTCGATGAGCAGGAAGATGCCGCCGTTGTTCGGGTCGGTTATGTAGACGTAGTGGCCGACGTGGGAGATCTGCCAGCCGTCAGGCACGCCGATGGAAAAGCCAGTGGAGTTCGTGAACCGGTAGAACCCGGCGGGAATCGCCCCGCTCCCCCTACCGGGACTCGCGGACGCCGAGCTAGACGGGGAGGCGGACGCGGAGCCAGACGACGGCGTTCCGCTGCCCGGGTGCTGGCTGGCCGGCGAGCTCGAGCGCGGGCCGGCCGGAGGCGAAGCCGTCTGGCGCTGCGGTGAGCTGGTGAGGACAAGCGCCAGAGCGGTGGCCCCGGCCGCGATCACAGCCAGCGTGCCCGCGCCGAGCACCGCAGCCCGCCGCCGGCGAGAGCGCTGTGACCCGGAAGGGGCAGGCGGCCCGGAGTTCTGCGGCCCGGGTGCATCGGGCTCGGCTGGCAGCGGTTCGGCTGGCACCGGTTCGGCAGGCGCGGGTTCGTCAGGCGCGGGCTCGTCAGGCGCGGGCTCGGCGGAGGCCGCCTCGGTTGCTGCGTCGGCGGGGAAGGCGGCAGTGGGCGCCGACTCGCTGGCGGCGGGCGCGGGCGGCGCCGCCGGCCCGCTGGCGGCGGGCGCGGCCGCCGCGATGCGGCGGAGCAGCTGGCCGGTCTCGGCGGCGCCGAGGCGCTCGTCCGGGTTCTTGCGGAGCAGGCCGTCGATCACCGGCCGCAGCGGGCCCGCGTGGGTCGCCGGTTCCGGGTCGTCGGTGACGACGGCGGTGAGGGTCGCCAGCACGTGCTCCCGCTCGAACGGCGGGTGGCCTTCCACCGCCGCGTACAGGGACGCGCCGAGCCCCCATAGGTCTCCCGGTGCGCCTGACGGTCCGCCGCGGGCGCGTTCAGGAGCGATGTACGAGGGTGAGCCGATCAGGATGCCTGCGGTGGTGAGCGTCGTGGTGTCGGCGGGCCGGGCGATGCCGAAGTCGGTGAGCACCACCCGGTCGTCCGGGCCGATCAGGACGTTCGCTGGCTTCACGTCCCGGTGCTCGACGCCTTCGGCGTGCGCGGCGCGCAGCGCAGCGAGGATCCCCAGACCGACTTTGGCGGCCTGGGGAGGGGTGAGCGGCCCCTCGTCCCGCACGATGTCGCGCAGCGACCGGTACGGCAGGAACTCCATGACGATCCACGGGTGGTCGTCTTCCTCGACGATGTCGTAGATGCGGACCACGTTGGGGTGATTCAGCCGGGCGGCCATCTGGGCTTCCCGCGTGGCGCGGTGGTACGCGGTCTGCCTTTCGTGCTCGGTGAGGTTCGCGGGCCAGACGATCTCCTTCACCGCCACGTCACGGCTGAGAAGCTCGTCGCGGGCTCGCCACACGACGCCCATCCCGCCGTGCCCGATGACCTCGCTGAGCCGGTAGCGCCCGGCGAGCAGCCGTCCAGGCTCGGCTGAGTCCATGCGCGGGCGACTACCCGGAAGGCACGGACGCTAACGATTTATCGGCAAATAGGGAGTTATCGGCTCGGCAGCGATCGCGGCAGCCCGAACCACGGCAGCACGCTGGCCTCGAAACGGGTCATGGCGCGGATGCGGTCGCCGCTCAGGGTCAGGACGTACAGGCCGATCCCGTGCCTGATGCCGTCAGAGGAGCGCAGGTACGCCCCGAACGCCGGCTGGCCGTTGGCCCGCGTCGGCACGAGGTCGAACCGCCGGCC
>DATMKQ010000098.1:0-4432 GCA_035571275.1 Trebonia sp. | reverse complement strand
ACGACTTCAGCGCGTACCGACCCCGGCATCATCCGGGCGAAGCCGCCGCGCGCTCCGACGACAACCATGTCGGCGTCATGCGAGGCCTCAACGAGTGCATGCCCCGACTGGCCGATAGACCCGCGCACCGTCACCGAGCTGGGCCGGTCTTTGCCGAGCTTGCTGATGGCCTTGTCTACCGCCTCCTTGGCTGCCTGCAAGACCCTCTGTGCTTCGGGCCGGTCCTCGGGGTAGATGATCGGGTTGCCAGTCCATGCGCTTGCCGCGACCCGGTGCACGGCCAGGACCGTCAGCGGGGCGTGCTCGAGCGCTGCGTGCGTCACTGCCCATTCGAGTGCATGTTGCGACTGAGCTGAGCCATCGACGCTTACAACGATTCCAGGCACTTGTTTGCCTGCTCCTTCTGCCGGGGCTGCCCTCGACGAGCAGCCGCTATCTGCTAAACGCCCTACGGGAAGGAGCACTTTCGATCCTTACGAACTCCATGCGCTGAACCGCACGATCCATGCGGCTTCCATGTACATACACCCGGACCGGGGTGGCGTTCGCTGAAGATCAGCGTGCAATCGGTGGCCTCGGTCCGGGCGGTAAGCGGGAGTCCACCGAGGCGGCCAGGCCGCCTGCGAATACCCCGGCCGCCGTCCGCCGCGCAGCCTGAGGAAGTGCAGACGCCGGGGCGACCACGAGTACAAGCCGGTGTGCCCGGCAACTCCAGACGAAGAACCGATGGTGGCTGATACCCCCAGGGGCCAATGGCTCGCAATCATCTCCCGCCTGACCTTGGAAGGCTTCTCGGCAGCCTGCACCCCAGACGTGGTCCTTAACCTGTCCGTGGCCGAGGAACCCGTCGTGGGCCCGCCCGCGGTGCGGCACTTCTTCAACATCACCCGGACCATGTACGACGGCCTCGCCTTCGTTCATGAGGCACGGGACGCGAGCAGGACCTACATGGAGTGGGAGGGGGGATTTCAGGGCAGCCCGGTGAGCGGCGCGACCATCCTCTCCTAGAGCGACAGTGGCCTGATCCGCGAGATCCAGCTCTACCACCGGCCGTATGGGCAGGTCCTCGCCTTCGCCGCCGAGCTCGCCAACGCCTCGCGCAACCGTGACGAGCGGGCGCTCCGCGAGCCAGGCGACGAACGGCCGAAAGCCTGGCTGGAATTGAGGATGTTCTGGGAACCTGTTGGCTTGCTCCGTCAGCCGGCGTCAAGTTGTTCGGCCTAGCTTCCCGTGATCAGGATCTGCGTTCGGGATCGCATGTCCGACCTGGTATCTGACCGATGGCTAGTGAATGAGTGTTTTCCGTCGTCTTTCGGGCTCAGCGGAGCAGAGACGGAGCTGGCCGAAGCGATGGCTGGCCGCCGATGATGCTCGGGAACGGGACATTGTTTGTCCGTATCCGATACCCGGTCAACCCGAACGTCTTCAGGCGAACTTCAGGAAACTTACAGTATTCCGGCCGGTTACCCTCGGCTTCCCTCAAGGTCGATGGCCGATCGTCAAGGCGTAACGAAAGGATCAGCCGCCAGGCCGAGGGCCAGAATCGGTCACATGTCGTGGGGCGCAGCGAGGGAGCCTGGCATGAGGCGTCTGTGGTATCGCGACAGCTACGGCCAGTGGCACGAGGATCACCACGCCCAGGCAGGCCCGGCATGCCAGCGAAGTGGACCGTGATCATGCTCATGGTGCTCGCCAGGTTGGCCGTAATTGCGTCCATGATCCATTAAGGAGCCTGACCTCATGGCGACAGGAATGGTGGTAGTTCCGCTATGCGCGGCATGCGGGTCGCCATCCAGCTGGGTCGAACTCGTCGCACCCGGTGAGCTGCCCGCGAAGTGGCAGCAGTGGGACAGCGCACGACAGGGCTCCTTCTTGCTCGATCGCGACCCACAATGCTGGCACCTGATCGTGCAGGGCATCGCCGCGTGCAACGGGGACGGCGATCCTATAGACGCCAGCAAGGCGGAGCAGATCGCAAGGGCATTCCAGCCGCCCCTATCCTTCGCCCAGATCCACACCGCGGGGCTCTACGACGATGCCGGCTTCTGCCCGGGCTGCGACGCCCCCTACTGCTACAGGCACTGGCACGTGTCCGAGTCCGGTTACGGCCATTGTCCGCACGACCATGGCAAGAGCCTCGACCCGCACTGGTCACCATGAACCATCGCACCGTAGCGCGGAGCAGACTGACGACCTCCCTCGGTGTGAACTAGTTGCACAGAGGTCGGTAACGGTCGTTGACGCAGGTCGGAAGCTTTTACCGGTCGTCATAGGTCAGTGCTGGTCGCTGCGGTTGCTGCACTTTTCTGCTGCACCTTCTCCAGCTCCCCCGGACGCTTTATGTGTCAGTTCCAACGTCTTGTCAGTTCCTGGCAGATCGCGAGGCCATGTGCCCCCGATATGCCCCGACGCCCGGAGTTCTCCGGCAGGTCGGGCATCTATATTCCGCAGTCGACCGCGAACAGTCGCCACTCGTCTGGGATGCCTTTCAGTTCATGTACCCCTCGGTCCATGAACTTGAGACCTGATCCGGCGACCAGATCCTTGACCGTGTTTGAGACGAGTACCTCGCTGGCGCCTGCCTGCGCGGCCACGCGCGCACCGGTGTGAACCGTGATGCCCGCGACTTTGCCATCAGCCATCTCGCATTCGCCTGCATGGAGCCCAGCACGGATAGACAGGCCAAACTCACGCACTCCGTCGACGATCGCACAGGCACAGCGGATAGCCCGCGCCGGCCCGTCGAACGTCGCGAAAAAGCCGTCGCCCGAGGAGTCCACCTCGCGCCCGCGAAACCGCAAGAGTTCTCGGCGCACCAGCATGTTGTGACGCTCAAGCAGCTCGCGCCAGCGCCGGTCGCCGAGCTCGACCGCCTTCGCCGTCGATTCGACGATATCGGTGAACAGGACGGTAGCGAGCATCCGGTCGCGCTCAGCGTCCTCCCAGCCGCCTGTCTGCCAGACGTCGATCAGGAACCGCTCGACCTCGTGCTGAATGCGCGCGGCTCCGGCGGCCCCCAATGCGAGATGTCCGACGCCAGGTATCTCGATGAACCGCGCCGACCGGATGTACTGCGCGGTATACGCCCCGGCCTCGACCGGCACGACCTGATCCTCGCTCCCGTGCAGCACGAGCGTTGGCACGCTCACGGCCGGTAGCACCGGCCGGATGTCGATCTCCTTATTCATGCGGTAGAGCGCCCCGAGCATCCCAGGACTCGCGCTGTACCGGACATAGTCGATGAAGGCCTCCACCTCGTCCTCGTTCTGCATGCCCAGTGCCCGCACCGCCTCACGGGCCTCGGCGCGCGACGCAAATACCCGCAGCGCCTGATCGACCTCGCGCCGGTAGACCTCCTCCCTGCGGCCCCACGGAAAGTCCGGGGCCCACATCGTCCGCGGCGAGCAGCTGCGGAGCACTAGGGCCGCGGTCCGGTCGGGATACGTCGCGGCGAACAGGATGCTCATCGCCGCGCCCTCCGACAGACCGTAGAACGCGGCACGCCGGGACCCCACCGCATCCATCACCGCGCGGACGTCGTCCATGCGTGTCTCAAGGCTGGGCGCGCCGCTGACCGGGTCCGACATGCCGGTGCCCCGTTTATCGAACCGGATCAACCGGGAGACTGAACCCAGCCCATTGAGGAAACCTCCCATTCCGGGGAGCCTCCACTGCAGTTCCACGTGAGTGACGAAACCCGGGACGAAGATGAGATCGAACGGTCCATCACCGACTACCTGATAGGCGATGTGTACATCACCGCTCAGCGCGTAACGCGTTTCCGGCCCCACCCCTGAATCTTCGCCCAGTCGCAGCACCACCGCTAGGCGGAGGGGCATCAAAGGAGCATCCGGGCCGCCCAGCCTCCAGGCACGGGCACGCGCTGATCATCCGGGAGCTCTACCTGCCCCGGTCCTGGGCTGATGACCCGGACCGGTCCCAGGCGGCGGGCATCCCGCAGGAGGTGGAGTTTGTCACCAAGCCGCGGCAGGCCCAGGCGATGATCAGCCAGGCGATCGCCGCGGGAGTGCCGTTCGCCTGGTTCGCCGCCGATGAGACCTACGGGCAGGCCAAGTGCCTGCAGGCCTGGCTGGAAGGCGAGGACGTGTCCTATGTGATGGCCATCCGGTGCAGCGACACGTTCACCATGCCCGCAGGCGAGCAGCGCGCCGACGTGCTGATCGCGGCCGTGCCGTCGCGCGCCTGGCAGCGGATCTGCACCGGGGCCGGGGCGCACGGTCCGCGGGAATTTGACTGGGCCCGGATCCCGGTCCAGACCGGGTGGAGGCGCGAAGAGTGCTTCCAGCAAGCTAAGGGCGAGGCCGGGCTGGATCACTACCAGGTCCGCTCCTGGCGGGCCTGGTACGCCCGCATCACCTTGTCCATGCTCGCCCTGGCCTGGCTCGCCGCCAGCCGGGCCCAGGCCGTAAAA
>DATMKQ010000097.1:0-8322 GCA_035571275.1 Trebonia sp. | reverse complement strand
AGGTGGCTGGCAATCGTGTGCGCAGCTTCTCGGTCGGGTGCCGTCGCGTCCGGACACCTCGGTATGTGCGGGCACATTCCGTGCCTCCTGGCTTTCTTCAGCAGTCCACGGCCAGGTCACCTGACTGGCGATCACGCTCCGCGACGAGTCGTGAACGCCTTCCCCGTCAAGTGGCCTAGACCACTTATCACAAGATTGCCCCGCGGCGTCAGTAAGCGCAAGCGACTTGCCGGCGAGTTCAGCGGACCTTTCCCAAATAGTGATACGAACGAGCCAACTCGCTGGTTCAGACCGTCTACCAGCGGCTCATCACTATTGACCCACCATCAATCATACCGAACGTATCCGACCGACTCTGTCCCGCCGGCCGCTAAGCAGGCACTGCGGGCACCGTCACGCCATTCGCGAGTGCGGTCAGACCGCTGGGACGCGCGGGACTTCGGGGATCCGGTTCAGCCGGTGGTTCTCGCGGAGCGTAAGCAGCCGCTCGGCTTCGCCGGTGAGCACGTGTACCTCGGGCTTGGCCTTGGCCTTGCGGTGGTAGATCCGGTCGTCGTAGCCGCGCGGGCCGATGGCGGCGCGCTGCGCCGCGTAGGCGGCGCGCATGGCGTCGGTCAGCGCCGCGTCGAGGTCCATGGCCAGCCGGTGCAGCTCCGTGACCGGGGCGTTGCGGGCCTCCGCCGCCCGCAGGGCGTGGTCCGCCGCGCGCGCCACTTCGAGCAGCTTTCCGCGCTCCGCGGCCTCGGCGACATCCGCCGCGTGCTTGTCGAGCGCCTCCTGGCTAGGCTTGTACATCCGCTGTTCCGTCCTCCGTTATCGGCCCGGACGTAGATTACGCTATGCGCGCGCCGTCCCGCCCGCCGGCTCCCTGGCAGTGCGTCACCGCACGGTTTCGAGCTCCGCACGCAGTGCTCGCGGGGACACGTCGAGGGCGGCGAGGACCTGCGGCACCAGGCCGTCGGTCACCGACAACAGGCCGATCGCCAGGTGGACGAGGCCGATCCGCGTGTCTTGGCGCGCCTGTCCCGCCAGGTGCGCGCGGTGCAGGGTCTTGCCGACATCGCGGCTCGGCAGGAACACCCCGTCCATGTGCAGGCCAGGTCCGCCTCGGCGGAGTCGCGGATCCCACCGCCCGTCCCGCCGCCAGCCGGCGTGCTCGCGGCGCCGGGCTCGCTGTCCGGCCCGCCGCAGGGCGTCCGCGTCGAACCCGCCGGTCACTCGCGCGCGGACCGCGTCGACGTCGACGCCGATCGCCGCGAGCGCGCCTGAGTCCAGGTCGCCGAAGAGTCCGCCACCCCAGAGCCGGAGCACCTCATCCTCGGCGCGCTTCGGAGTGACCCCGTGCCGGTGCAGCACGGCGGCGGCGGGGTCACCGGCGCCGGCCAGGGCGAGCAGGAGGTGCTCGCCGCCGACGTAGGGGTGACCGAGCCGGACGGCGTGCCCGAACGCGGCGTGCGGTATGGCTCGTGCCTCCGGGGTCAGCCGCCACCTGGTGCCGGCCTCGGGCCCCTGTCCCCGCTTCGCGGTCCGGGTCATCGCCGTATCCCCGTCATCTCTGGCCCCGGGATCGTCTGCCGTGCTTGCGGTGCACGGTCTGCTTGGTCACGCCGAGCCGTTCCGCGATGTCCTGCCATGACCAGCCGAGCCGCCGCGCATTGTCGACCTGCAAGATCTCCAGCCGCTCGGCGAGCACCCGCAGCGCCGCCACGGCTCGCAGCCCCACATCGGGATCGGTGCTGCCGGCGGCAGCGGCGACATCGGTACCGCCCGCTGCCGCGGCACGATCGGCGGTGTCGTTCGTTCGCGCCTTCACGTCCATGTCGTCCCCTCATCAGGCGCTTCCCCGTTGGCGATGGCCGCAATGGCCGCGAGGGCCGAGCGCAGCGCTTGCGGTGATACGCCGATCGCGGCGAGGACCGGCGGTACCAGGCCGTCGGTTACCGACAGCACGCCGAGCGCCAAGTGGACGACGCCGATCCCGGTATCGCGGCGACCCTGCTCTTCCAGGTGCGCGTACCGCAGGCACTGGCCGAAATCTAGCGAGTGCGGCAGGTACACCCCGTTGATGTGCATGCCGGGCCCGATCCTCCGCGGGCGCGGATCCCACCACGGGTCCCGCCAGCCGCCCGCGTGCTTGCCGCGCCGCGCTCGCTGCCCGGCCCGCCGCAGCGTGTCGGCGTCGAACCCGCCGGTCACCCGCACGCGGACCGCGTCGACGTCGACGCCGATCGCGGCGAGGGCGCTCCTGTCCAAGTCGCCGAAGAGCCCGTCGGCCCACAGCGTGAGCACCTCTTCCTCGACGCGCCCGGGCGTGACCCCGTGCTGGCGCAGCACCGCGGCGGCGGGGTCGTCGGCGCCGGCCAGGGCGAGCAGCAGGTGCTCCCCGCCCACGTAAGGGTGGCCGAGCCTGATGGCGTGCTGGAACGCGGTGCGCGGTATGGCTCGCGCCTCCGGGGTCAGCCGCCGTACGGCCGCGCCCAGGCCTTGCCCGGCGGCAGGTCCGGCCGGAGCAGGGCCACCTGGAGCGGGCTGGCGGCGCTTCGCGCTGTCCATGTTGTCAGCTTATGCTGACGGGTGTTTCGGCGTCAACATATGCTGACGGTCGGTTCAACGATGCTCAGCCGGCTCCGGGGGCGGGGTTCACGCGTCAGGCAGGGTGGGCCGTGGTCCAGGTGTGCTCGGCGGCGGCGACGTCGGCTGTTAGGTTGCCCTGGGCGAGCATCAGGTCGAAGACGTGGTATCCGTACAGCGGGCCGAGGTCCTCGGTGGCGGACAGCGGCCGTGGATCGCCGGTAATCCCCGTCGGGGTGACGTCGAGCCAGGACGCGCCGTCGGTGTCCTCGCAGCGCGCGGTATACCGGTCCGGGAAGGCGACCCACGGGGTCGAGAGCTTGCCTTCAGTCGGGAAGACGGAGTCAAGCGCCGTGGGGCCGCCGGAGGCGAGCGCGGCCGGGTTCACGCAGGCAACCTGGAGCCCGGACTTCTGGGTCTGGGCCGACTGGAGCGACACGCCCTGCCCGGGCCTGCCGAACAGTGAGCCGGCGGGCGGGACCGACGGGAAGCTCGAGTAGGCGATCACGCAGCCGTCTTGGCCGGCCCGGTCACAGAGCGGGATGTGCTGGAACGTGCCGCCGGTGAGCTGACCCGGCGGTACCTCGACGTTCCCGCCCAGGATGATGGCGGCGACGAGCCTGCCGCGCAGCGCCGCGTCGCCGTCCACGATCCGCGCGAGCAGCAAGTTGACCATCGCGGCGCCCTGCGAGTCCCCGATCAGGATGAACGGCCGGTTCCCACTGCTGGCGAGGAAGTCCTCGAACCCTGACTTGATCGAGTCGTAGGCGGTGACGGTCTCCGCCGTGCCGAAGTCGAGATCGGGGTGTGCCTCGAGATCGGTAACCGTCACCTGCCGGTAGATCGGGGCGTAGACCCGGCAGAACGGAGAGAACGGCGACGCCCCCGCGATCGCCGCGTCGGTCTCCGCCGGCTGACGCTTCAGGTCGGCGTTCACCGACGTCTCCGTCGAAGCGGTCCCGTACACGTAGAAGCAGTCGAAGGGGCTGGACCCGGCAGGTTTCGGCGTGACCACTGATGTGCCGCCGGCGCTGGTGACGACCGTCGTGGCCTGGGACTGCGTGCACGGGTCGTCGGACGTTCCTGGCAGGCAGAGCCACACCGTTCCGCCGGCGTCCGACGGTGCCGCGTGCGATGGCCCGCACCCCGCAAGCCCAGCCCCGGCCAGCGCCACCGCGGCCAGCACCGCGGCGAACAGCGCGGGCGAAGCCATCCTGGAGAGGTGCCTGCGCTGCCAAATCTTCATGGAGTACCGCATGAACATAGGCTAGTCAATGTAGATAAGATTCTCTAGGTGGAGTCCGAACCAGTTCGCCGCAAGCGGCTGACCCAGGCCGAGTCACGCGAGCAGACCCGCCGGCAGCTCCTCGCGGCCGCCGCGGAGGTGTTCGCGGAGAAGGGGTTCGCCGGTGCCTCCCTCGAGGAGATCGCCGACCGCGCGGGCTATACCACCGGGGCGGTCTACTACCACTTCGGCAACAAGGACAAGCTCTTCCTCGAGCTCATCGGGAGCGGCTGGTCGCGGCGGAACGCCGGCTGGGTGGACACGGTCACCGAGGTGTTCGCCGGCGTTGAGCCGGACCCTGAGAATCCAGTGACGCCGGCCGACGGCACCGCTGATCCATACGCGGTGCTCGCCCGTCTCTTGCTCAGACGCGCCGACAGGCGTGCCGAGTCGGGGCCGCTGGCGGGGGAGTTCTGGCTCTACGCGCTCCGCAACGCCGACGGGATGGCCGTGCTGGCGGAGAAGCTGCGTGAGCAGATCGAAGGGCTGACCCCGGTTTTCGCCGCCGCGATGGAGCGCGCGGGCACCCCGCCCGGCATCGTTCCCGAGGAGATGACCACCATCGCGCTGGCGCTCTTTCAGGGCCTGTCCCGCCGCCGCTCCATCGACCCCGCCAGCGTCCCCGACGACCTCTTCGCCAAGGTTCTCCGCCGCCTCATGGAACCCTAGCTGCTGGCTGACTTTCGGGACCGGTCCCAGGACGACGCGACTGTAGCCGGTAAGGGTCGGCAGTCGACATCGCCGCTGGCGTACTGGCCGTACGACCCGGCGAGCGGCGAAGCCGCAGCTAGGGACTCACAGGTGACGGATCACCTCGCTGATCTTGGCCACCGCGTCAGCGAGCTCGGCTGCCCCGATAACGCTTGATCCCAGCTTCTGCATCATTTTCCGCGTGGCGTCGACCAAACGCCGGAAAACTTCTTTGTCGGGTTTGCCCACGCTAATCTCGCGTCTCGCGTCAAGCGCCAGACGTAGCACCTCATCGGCCGCCGGGCCGGTATTCTTGCCGACGATACCGAGCAGCACGCTCAGGGTCTCCACCATATCGTCACGGTCCCGACTGCCGGACGCGCCTACCGCCGTGGCATTATCTCCGATCGCGACGGTTGACGATTCGATCTTCTCGATGCGTGTGTTATAAGTGCTCACTGAGTTAGCTCCAATCGCCGATCTAGTCAGCGGGATCCTTGTTTCCGCCACCGCTTGCTTTTGCCTTGTCGCCCACAGCGAGGGTTGAGTTAGAAACGGTGCCTATATGCACGCTGTAGTTCTCGTAACTCGCGTCGATGATGATCTTTGCCTGTTCATCGAACTCGGCTGTAGCGATGTTGTGGTCGTTTAGAAAGTTCCCTATTTCGCGCAGCAGGCTCTTCTGGAGGAGGAGAACATACATCGTTATATCTCTATTTATGAAGTAATGACGATTGCGGTGGCGGCAGGCTTCTTCCCTAATGCTGCGCAACGCGCCGTAATCAAAAGATTGGCCGCGGCGAATGAAGTATCCCTGTGCGGATTCATGTGCGTTCCACGAAAGCGTCTCAATGCCCTGTCTAGCCAGCGAGAACGGCGCCGACACCAGATACGGGATAGTCCTGACGATGCTCCAGGTTGAGGTTCTTCGCAGTCGTTGTGCGAGCGGCACATTGTATAGAGAATCAATTCTAGTATATGCCGCGTCAATAGGGGGTAGCAGATAGAAACTGTACTCAATGTAGAGCCAACCCCCTGTGTGTACCGCTCTCGCGAACATTGTGACTACAAGCTGTCCCTGCCAGCCGTGAATCTCTGCGCACACATAGGCGCGCGCGTCGGCAGTCGGATGCTGGGCGGCGCTCCGGAGCAATTCGTCACTAACCGAAGCGAATGGCGCCCCCATAGGGTCAGGCTGCAGTGCGCGATTGTCACGAACATGCCTCCCGTTAACGAATACTCTTTCCGTGACATTCAAGCCAGGCAATTCGATATTCTCTATTGCCTTTGCGATAGCGACGTGGACGTCCGTATTGGTGAAAGGGATAGGATCGCTTGACAGGCCGTCATCCGTCTGTTTGCCGCGACTCACATCGATCACTATGTGCTCTTGCCCCATCCGGTTTCCGCTCCCAGCAAAAGCTGCCTGGCCCCTAAATACAACGAGATTGCCAGCTTTCCTCTCGGCTGCTGCTTGTAGCCTCAGCTTCACTCCTCCCTTAGCTGGCTCTGGTGCTCTTTCTGGATCGAACACATCGCGCAGCATTTGCCCCGCGAGAATCCTATACCAGCGTGTCCAATATTCGTAAGCTATAGTGAAGAACGCTAGCCCAAACATGGCGAGTACGATAGCGAAGACAATCCAGGCGGATGCTTGAACCATAGCGCCGAACAGCCAGGAGAAGAATATGCCTCCGGCGAGCGTTATCGTTAGTGCAGCGTTCCGGCGTGCAATGCGATGCAGTGAGTCGAGTGCCCACCGCGCCACCACCGTCACATCCGCGCCATGCGCCGGAGCCAGTGCCCGGTAAGGTTCATGAACGACCCTAGCCACTACTTTTTGCGCATAGTCAAGATCGACTTGCGTCGCGGCAGACAGATACCGCGTCGTCTCACGATCATTGTCGCGCTGCGAATAATAGTGCAGATGATGCTGATGTGACGAATTCGCGTGTCCGTTGCTATTTCCTTGTGGTGGAGTCGGTGGCGTAAATGGGTGGGTTTCCATGCGCGATCACCCCATCATGCGGCAAGGAACCACGACCAAGCTATGAACCCCCTATACCATGCTGCCAACCGCGTGACAAGATGGCGATCTCGCATTCAAAGGCGTCAATAGAAAGGGTGCCCGAGTGGCTTTCCCATCCGTCACACTGGCGACGAGTGGCAACAAATTGGGGCAAACAAGTGTCATTGCCGGAGGTTCCACTTAGCCGCGAGGCCGGCATTGTTGCTTCCAGTTCGCACGCCGCCTGTTTCACCGGCCTGGGCTCCGGGCCAACTGGGATCGCAGCCGCCAGCCTCAGGCGAGGCTGGCGGCCCAGCGGGCGTGCAGGTCGGCGTACTCGCCGGTGCCGTCCATGAGTTCGGCCGGAGTGCCGTCCTCGATGATCTCGCCCGCCCGCAAAACCAGCACCCGGTCCGCGATCGCGACCGTGGACAGCCGGTGCGCGATGATCAGCGCGGTCCGGCCGGCCAGGACGGTCCGCAGCGCGGACTGGACGACTCGCTCGGTCGGGATGTCGAGCAGCGCGGTCGCCTCGTCGAGCACCAGCACGGACGGCGCCGCGATGAACGCCCGGCAGAACGAGATCAGCTGCCGCTGGCCCGCCGACAGCTTGCCGCCCCGCTTGCCGACCTTGGTCGCGTAGCCTTCGGGCAGCGCCGCGATGAACGCGTGCGCGCCGATCGCCCGCGCCGCGGCCTCGACCTCGGCATCGGTAGCGGACGGACGGCCGAGCCTGATGTTCTCCGCGACGGAGCCCTCGAACAGGAACGACTCCTGGGTGATCAGCACGATGTCGCGGCGCAGTTCCGCATCGGAAAGGGACCGCAGGTCCACCCGGTCGAGCAGCACCTGGCCCTCGTTCGGGTCGTAGAACCGGGCGAGCAGCCGCGCGATCGTGGTCTTGCCCGCCCCGGTCTCGCCGACCAGCGCCACCGTCTGCCCGGCGGGGATGTCCAGGTCGAGCCCGGGGAGCACGATCTCCTTCCGGTAAGCGAACCGGACGCCCGCGAAGGTGACCCGCCGGCCGCCGAGCGTTTCCGCGGAAACGCCGAGCTTCACGGGAGCAGACGGCTCCGCGACCGACGGCTCCTCCTCGAGCACCCCGGACAGCTTCTCCAGCGCCGAGGCCGCGCCCTGGAACGAGTTGTAGAACTGCGACACGTCCTGCAGCGGGTCGAAGAACCGCTGCAGGTACAGCAGGAACGACGCGAGCACGCCGATCTTCATGTTCCCGTCGAGCACCAGGTAGCCGCCGTAGCAGAGCACGACCCCGGTGATGATGTTGCCCACCATCGCGATGCCCGGCGCGAAGACCGCGTTGAGCTGCGAGGACCGCTTCGACGCCGCCGCGTAGTCCTCGGACAGGGCGTCGAAGATCTCCGCGTTGCGCTCCTCCCGGCGGAACGCCTGCACCGCCCGCAGCCCGCCGAAGGTTTCCACGAAATGCACGATGACCAGCGCGTTCGCGTCGCGGATGCGCCGGTACGCGATCTCCGACCCGCGGCGGAACCAGCGTGTCAGCCACACCAGCGGGATGAATCCGGACAGCACCACGAGACCCAGCCGCCAGTCCAGCAGCAGCATGCCCGTCCCGACGAGGACCAGCGTGAGCACCGCCGTGATCAAGGCGTCGAGGCCCTCGTCGAACAGTGCGGAGATAGCCTCCACGTCCGAGGTCTGCCGGGAGATCACCCGCCCCGAGGTATATGCCTCGTGGAACGAGACCGAGAGCCGGAGCATGTGCGCGAACAGCCGCCGCCGCAGTTCG
>DATMKQ010000096.1:0-2584 GCA_035571275.1 Trebonia sp. | reverse complement strand
CCGTATTCCGATCCGGCGCTGCGCGGCTCCTGGACCGCGTTGTCGCTGGCCGGCGACCGGACGTCGCTCTTGCGGTGCGCGCTCGAGGGAACCGCGTTCGCCATCCGCGACGCGCTGGATGCGCTGCTGACCGACGAACGCCCGTCGCGTCTTCGGCTGGCCGGCGGAGGCACCCTGGCGGCGGGCTGGCGGCAGCTGCTCGCGGACGTGCTGGGGGTGCCGCTGTACGCCGTGGACGTGCCCGCGGCGTCCGCCCGGGGTGCCGCCCTGCTGGGGGCGCACGCGGCCGGCCTGCTCAGTTTCGGCGACATCCAGGGGCCGCTGGCGCCGCCCGCCCGCCTCGCGGCCGAACCGGACCCGGCGGCGGCGGCCTTCCACGCCGAACGCCACGCCAGGTTCCGGCGGATCGTCTCAGCCCTCAAAACGACCCAGATATCCGCCGAACGGGCCGGCGGACACTCGGACGGCCGGGAAGGGGCAGCATGACCAGCTTGACCGAGGAAACCCTGACGCGGCTGAACGCCGAGGTGGCCCTGCCTCGTTACGATCGCCGCCGGGTCACGACCGGAATCGTGCACATCGGCGTCGGCGGTTTTCACCGCTCACATCAGGCGATGTACATCGACACGCTGATGAATAACGGCGCGGCGATGGACTGGGGTATCTGCGGTATCGGCCTGCAGCCGTCCAACGCCAGGATGCGCGACGTGCTGGCCGCCCAGGATGGCCTGTACACCCTGGTCCTCCGGCACAGCGACGGCAGCTGGGACGCCCGCGTGATCGGGTCGATCGTCGAGTACCTGTTCGCCCCCGACGATCCCGAGGCCGCCATCGAGAAGATGGCTGCGCCGGCCACACGGATCGTCTCGCTCACCGTCACCGAAGGCGGCTACAACCTCGACGCCGTCACCGGTGAATTCAACGCCTCCGACGCGTCGGTCGTGGCCGACCTGCGGCCAGGAGCCGTGCCGTGCACCGTTTTCGGGCTGGTCACCGAGGCGCTGGCTCGCCGGCGCGACCGGGGCGTTCCCGCGTTCAGCATCGTGTCCTGCGACAACATCCAGGGCAACGGCGACGTGAGCCAGCGCGCGTTCACGGCGTTCGCCCGCCTGCGTGATCCTGCGCTGGCCGACTGGATGACCCGCCACGTCCGCTTCCCCAACTGCATGGTCGACCGCATCACGCCGCAGACGACCGCTGGGATCGCGCCGAGCTCAGCCGCCGCTTCGGCATCGACGATCAGTGGCCCGTGCTCTGCGAACCGTTCACGCAGTGGGTGCTCGAAGACAACTTCGCCGACGGCCGGCCGCCGCTGGAAGACGTCGGCGTGCAGATCGTCTCCGACGTGGAACCCTACGAGCTGATGAAGTTGCGGCTGCTCAACGCCAGCCATCAGGCCCTGTGCTATCCGGGCTACCTGGTCGGCTACCGGCTCGTGCACGACGTCACGACCGACCCGCTGTTCGCCCGGTTCCTGCTGGACTACATGACCTCCGAAGCCATCCCGACCCTGCGGCCCGTTCCTGGCGTGGATCTGGTTCACTACGCGAACCAGCTCATCGAGCGGTTCTCCAATCCCGAGGTCCGCGACACCGTGGCCCGGCTGTGCGCCAACGCATCCAACCTCATTCCCAAGTTCCTGCTCCCCGTCATCAGGCAACAGCTCGCCACCGGTGGTCCCTTCACCCGCTCGGCGGCCGTGGTGGCCAGCTGGGCCCGCTACGCCGAGGGCACCGACGAGAACGGCGAGACGCACGAGATGGACGACGTCCTCGCGTCGCAACTGCAAGCCGCCGCAGGCCGGCAACGCGGCCACCCGACCGCCTTTCTCGAGGACAACCGCGCGGTCTTCGGTGAACTAGCCGACGACACCCGGTTCACCCGGGTGTATAGCTCGATCCTGACCGCCCTGCTCGAAGACGGAGTGCGGAAGACCTTTGCTGACCTTGATCACTACGGGAGGCGGTTGCCCTGACTAGCATGCGACGCGTCGTCATCTACCCGGACCGGATCGCGGTCGAGGCAGCGGACATCCCCGCTCCGGGCCCGAACGAGGCTCTGGTCCGCACCCTGGCGGCCGGCGTCTGCGGATCCGACCTGCACGCGGCCCACGGGCGGCACCCGTTTGTCTCGCTGCCCTACCGGCCGGGCCATGAGGTCGTCGGGGTGGTCGAAGCGGCGGGCTCCGCCGTCGAGGGCTACGCGCCAGGACAGCGGGTCATCGTGGAACCCGACCTGCCCTGCTGGACGTGCAAGATGTGCACCTCCGGACGCGAGAACCTGTGCGAAAACCTGCAGTTCTTCGGCTGCGGCTACGCTCAGGGCGGCATGGCGGACTACTTCACCCTGGCCGCGAACCGCCTGCATCCGGTGCCGGACACGCTGGACGATCCCACCGCGGCGATCATCGAGCCGCTGTCGACGCCGGTGCACGCCGTGCGGCTGGCGGGTGACGTAGCCGGCCGGGCCGTCGCCGTTCTCGGCGCCGGAACCATCGGGCTGTTCACCCTCGCGGTGCTCCGCGCGCACGGAGCAGGCAAGGTGGTCAGCACTGATCCAAATCTCGCCAAACGCGAGCGAGCCG
>DATMKQ010000095.1:0-3902 GCA_035571275.1 Trebonia sp. | reverse complement strand
GTGCGCTGCATCGAGCACGGCCAGCTACTCGACGAGGAAACCATCGCGCTGATGGCCGAGAACGGCATCTGGTGGTGCCTGCAACCGTTCCTCGACGACGAGGACACACCTCGGCTGGCCGGGCCGAACCGGGCGAAGCTCCTCCAGATGATCGCGGGCACGGACAACGCCTACCACCTCGCGATCAAGCACCGGGTACACGTGGCCTTCGGCACCGACACGCTCTTCGACGCCAAGCTCGCGACACGCCAGGGTGCCCAGCTCGCCAAACTGACCCGCTGGTACAGCCCCGCGGAGGTGCTACAGCAGGCGACCGCCCGCAACGCCGAACTGCTCGCCCTCTCCGGGCCGCGGAACCCCTACCCCGGACGGCTCGGCGTCGTGGAAGAGGGAGCCATCGCCGACCTGATCCTCGTCGACGGCGACCCGGTCGCCGACATCTCCCTGATCGCCCGGCCCCAGGAGAGCTTCCTCGCCATCATCAAGGGCGGACAGCTCGTCAAGGGCACGGACACTCCGGGCGGGTGTTAGCGCGCAGGGGCTGGGGACGCTAGTCGACAGCAACTGAGGCTGTCAGAGCAACCCCATGGTCTCAGTGGATCGGCGTCTGCGGGTCGATGATGTCGGCTGCCTGCCGCAGTGCGCGGGCTATCCGCTCCCGTGGCCTCACCTTCCGCAGCTCCTCCACCACCTCGGGGAGCAGCTCGCGCAACGGCGTCAGGTCCAGAACTCCCGGTTCGCCGCCGGCGTTCGCTACCCGTCCGGATCTCGCAGCCTTGGCCGTGCGGCGGGCCTGGTCAGCGATGCGGCTAACGACGATGTCGGTAAGGCGCGTGCCCTCGGCCGGCTTGACGTCCTGGCCAACGTGCGGGTTGGCCGGCGTATCAGGGGTAGCACCTGGCTGCGGATCCTCAGACACGCGGATCACCCCAGTTCTGCAGACTGGCCGGCATGGCCTGTATCACAGGCAGGAACGCTTCCCGCCCGGCTCCGATCTCCACGCTGATCACCTCTGACTCGTGGTCGCGATTGTCCTGGCCCATGTGCCGCCATGCCAGAGTCTTCGGCGGGCGGCTGGTCGTCTCGGCCGGGATCGTGATGGCCATGACATGGCGCGCCGATGCGATGCTTGCGCACCGCCGGCGAACGGATCTCCCGCACGAGATGATTATGCTCCCACGGCCTTGCCTGCACAGTGTTCCCCCGGATCACTGACAAATCGCACCACGTCCGCGGCTCAGTGGAGGAAGGGTCTGGCTGGACCCTCGCCGGAGCGGCTGCCGGCGTCGCCGTGCTGCCCATCCTGGGTCGCACCAGTTTCAGCTGGAACTTGGCTTCCCTGCCGTTCGACGAGCGCTGAAGTGCCGTGCGCTTCGCCGGGTACCCGGTCGCGGTGCCCATATCGAAGGCGAGCAGTGACTGCGACTGAGCGTTGCCGTCGATCATCTGTCCCCTCATCCTTAGCGGGTGATGACGGCATGGGTCACTCCTGGCCAGGATTGGGACCAGCCACGATGCGACGCCCAGAGGGCTGGTGGCGGACCGTGGTGGTCGCCGAAGCTGGGTGGCCCTCGGTCAAGGCGGATGGCGATCATGCCATTGCAGGACTGCGAGAGTGTCGTAACGAACTTGAGGACTGCGTATTCGCCGATCGGGACCGGACCAGACCGATCGCCAAGTACCGGTTCCCTCAGGACGGGACGCTGCCCAGGGACGCGTTCCAGCTGGTGTCCGACGAGCTGATGCCCGCAGTGGTGCAGACGACCGGGCCGGGTGCCCGATAAAACGCCATACGAAGCGCAGGAATACTACCCACTCGCGGACCCGAATCCGCGGCACAACTCTGGCGCATCGTGCCGCGAGGTTGAGTCAGACGCTAAGCCGGTTCCGACCGAGCAGGCGGGTGAGACTCGGCATCAGCCGGACATCACGCCACTAAGCCGGGGTTCCGCGCCTCACTCCTGGCGGGGGATACAGGATTATTCGGCGTTCGCCACACTGAGGGTGTGGATCCGGGTGAACGGTTCAGGCACTCGGCGGCCAAGCGGCTCGCCGAGCAGATGGAGTCAATCGCGCAAGGAGTCGCGCAGCGCGTGATCGATCTCGTGGTCGATGCACTGGACGTGAACATGCTGATCGCCCGGATCGACCTCAATGGCGTGCTCGCGCGAGTGGAGCTGAACAGCCTGCTCCAGCGGGTGGACCTGAACGAGGTGGTCGACCAGATTGACCTGAACGAGGTGCTCGACCGGGTAGACCTGAACCAGATAGTCGACCGGCTGGATGTGAATAAGCTCATGGCCCGGGTCGACATCAACCAGATCGTCGGCCGGATCGACATCGAGACGCTGGTGAAGAACACCGATCTGGGCGCTCTCATGGTCAGTTCCTCGAGCAATCTCGCCACCGAGGCGGTTGACCTGGGACGAAGCCACGCGGTCAGCCTCGATGACACCCTCGCGCGCTGGGTGAGCAAGCTCCGGCGCAACCATACGGGACGAGCCGAGCCGCCTGAACTGTCGATCGCCCCGGAGGAGCCATGACCGCGCCCGCCGATTCCGGCCTGTTGGAACCAGTGCCCGATAACGTCGGCGTATCGCAACCCCTGCCTCTCGGCGGCAGCCCCCAGCCACACGTTTCGCTCAGTACCGAGCACACGGAGAACCTGCGTGGCCGGCACGCCGGGTTCGCCTCGCGTTTCATCGCGTTCATAGTCGACTGCGTCGTAAGCATCGGGGTCTTCATGCTGGTCCTGAGCGCCGCCTCGTTCGCTGCCAGCGTGCTGACCGGGAGTTCCATCCACTGGAGCAGGGCCAACACGTGGGTGGTGGTCGCGTTCTTCGCCTGGGAGTTCTTCTATTACGCCTACTTCTGGACCGCGAGTGGCAAGACGCCCGGCATGGTGCTGCTCGGGGTGCAGGTTGTCGGCCAGGACGGCAGCAGCGTGGGCACCCGACGCGGGCTCGTGCGAACGCTCGCGTTTCCGCTGAGTTTCATCCTGCTGGGGCTGGGCTTCCTGGGCATCCTGCTGGGGAGTGATCGTCGCGCGCTGCACGACGTCATCGCCGACACTGCAGTCGTGTACTGCTGGGACGCGCGCGAGGCGCGGCTTCGGTCCCTCGCCCGTGAGGGCAGCGGCGGGCAGCCATAAGCCGCGCGCTCCGGATACGGTGCGTTCGGACCATAAGCGAACCAATGATGTCCTGGGCCGACCTGCTCACCTGGTCGGACGGGCACGGCCAGCTCGCCAAACGGCTGTACGTCGTGCTTTCCGAGCCTGCCAACGGCCTGGGGCGATCCTGAGCTGAGCCGAGGACGACAACTCCGCTACAGCCCCGGTCAGCTACTCCGCGAGGCGATGGCGTTGCGAAACGTCGTAACGCGGGTGCATCGTCTAGGTCGGCGAGCAGCAAATGGAGGGCAGTTTTGAATGCCAGTAGGTCGTACTTGCCGCCTTGCACACAGGCGCGGTACGGATTGAGTTTGACCGGCATTGCGCGCATCTGGGGCGTGACATCGCTGCGCTCTGTTGTTATGGCCGGATCCGGGGCTCCAGCCTGGGTGCCAGTGAGGTGTTCGACTATCACGCCGACGACTGGGTCCAGCAGGTTCTTGCCGTAGTTCCTGGCGGCGTCGACGTCCTCTTCGACGCTGCTGGCGGCCAGACCCGCGACCGAGCCGTCGGCGCGGTGCGCGAAGACGGCCGGGCGATCTTCCTGGTCGGCGCTCCCGCCCACCTGGGGCGCGGCGTCGAGGGTGAGTCGCTCGACGCCGACGTCAACCGGCAGGTACTGGAGGCGGTCGGCCGGTTGGTCGAAGCGGGCAAGCTGCGCCCCCAGGTCGAGGCGGTGCTGCCCTTCGAGCAGGTTCGCGAGGCCCTGGAGCGGGTCGCGGGCCGACAC
>DATMKQ010000094.1:0-2796 GCA_035571275.1 Trebonia sp. | reverse complement strand
GCGCCGAGGCCCATGGACACGGTCGGGAACTCCCAGAAGTCCGGCATCAGCCGCGGGTGCGGGTAGGACGGCAGCCCGCCGCCGTGCCCGCGGTGCGACAGCTCCTGGCGGAACCCGTTCAGCTGGTCCTCGGTCAGCCGGCCCTCGAGGAACGCGCGCGCGTAGATGCCGGGCGCCGCGTGCCCCTGGATGAACACCTGGTCGCCGGACTCGCCGTGGTCCTTGCCGTGGAAGAAGTGGTTGAACCCGACCTCGTACAGGCTGGCGGCCGAAGCGTACGTGGCGATGTGGCCGCCGACGCCCATGCCGGGCCGGTTGGCGCGGGACACCATCACCGCGGCGTTCCAGCGGATATAGGCGCGAATCCGCCGTTCGACGTACTCGTCGCCGGGGAACCACGGCTCGCGCTCCGGCGGGATCGTGTTTATGTAGTCGGTGCTGCGCAGCCCGGGCACGCCGACCTGCTGCTCACGGGCCCGCTCCAGCAGCCGGAGCATGACGTACCGGGCCCGGGACCGGCCGCGGGCCGTGACGACGTCGTCGAACGAGTCGAGCCACTCTCTGGTCTCGTCAGGGTCGATGTCAGGCAGCTGGCTGGGCAGGCCGTCGCTGATGATAGAAAAGCGCTGGCTTCCAGAGGCCACGAGCTGTTCCTTGCCTTCCCGCGGTCGGGCACGGCCAACTGGCCGTCGCCCCCGCTGGTGTTGTCTGATCAGGCGGCACTCCGCCGCCCAGTGCACAGGTTCTTACCCTCAATTGTCATCCTCGCAAGCGAGTGCCTGGAACGCATCCCTACTGGCCGGTAGCGCCACGGCGCGCGAGCCGTGGCGCCTTCACTTCACTGTTTGCCTATGCCAGTCTGGGTAGGACCAGGGGCTAACCGAATGACCTGTATCTGGCAAGGCTAGAGGAGGTGGAAGCATGCAGGCTGTAGTCGGAGACCGGCTGCACGTACACGGCAACGCCGTTGGCCACCCCGAGCGGACAGGC
Source organism: Trebonia sp. (assembly GCA_035571275.1). GTDB lineage: Bacteria > Actinomycetota > Actinomycetes > Streptosporangiales > Streptosporangiaceae > Trebonia. The sequence continues at coordinate 1,806 of DATMKQ010000094.1, read as the reverse complement.
GTGATCCTCGAGGTCCGTGACTCGAGCGGCGCACCGCCCTACCTGGTCGAGTTCGACGACGGCCGTACCTGCCTGATCTTCCCGGGGCCCGACGCGGTCGTCGAGCACCCGGCGCGCAGGGCGACGCGCAGGACGAGCACCGCACCAAAGCGGCGCAAGGCGAAGGCCTGACCACCGTGGCGCCGCGTTCTGTATGAAAACTGAGATCATCCGGGTGCATACCGGGCACTCCGACTCTGTCTATGACATAACTCCGCAGTGCGAGGAGTTCGCGCGTGCGGCGTCCGGTGGCGGCGACGGCCTGCTGCACGTGTTCGTCCCGCACGCCACGGCGGGCGTCGCGGTGATCGAGCTGGGTGCCCGCAGCGACCAGGACCTGCTGGCCGTGCTCGCCGACCTGCTGCCCGCCGACGACCGCTGGAAGCACGCGCACGGCTCCCGCGGCCACGGGCGGTCGCACGTGCTGCCCGCGTTCGTGGCGCCGTTCACGCTCCTGCCGGTGGTATCTGGCCGGCTTGCGCTGGGAACCTGGCAGTCGGTGGCAATTGTTGACCTTAATGCTGATAATCCGGACAGGCAGGTCCGCCTGTCGCTGCTCGGGTAACGCCAGCGGGTGCGGGGGAAGATCAAGCCATGACCGTTGTTTTGGGCCTGTGTGCGAATTGTGACTTGCGCACCGGGCCTGCCCAGTGTGAACTGTCCGATCAAGAGGTGACGGCGCTCACAGCGCCGCACCAGACTACAGCCGCCTTTGGCTGGCGCGGCGCGGGGCTAGCTGCGCGCCGGCGGGGGGCGGGGAGGGACTCAGGAGGACGTCAGTGAGCGCGACCGCGGGCCAGGCGCAAGACCAGCGCGACCTGGCCGGGCGGCTTGGCATTAAGCCGGGCCAGGTGGTGCAGGAGATCGGCTGGGACGACGACTGCGATGAGCAGATTCGTGAGTCGATCTCCGCGGTGCAGGATGTGGAACTCGTCGACGAGGACTTCGATGACGTTGTCGACGTGGTTCTGCTCTGGTGGCGGGACGGGGACGGTGATCTCGTTGAGGCTTTGCTCGACGCGCTGACACCGCTCGCCGACGGTGGCTACATCTGGCTGTTCACGCCCAAGGCGGGCCGGGATGGTCATGTGGAGCCCAGCGAGATCGGCGAGTCGGCGCCAACGGCGGGGCTGTCGCAGACATCCACCGTGAGCGCCGGGAGGGACTGGTCGGGCAGCCGGCTCGTCTCGCCCAAGGCGCGGCGCTGAGCAGCCAGCTCATCCACACCGCGTCTGCGTGGCGTTGAGCGCTGCGCCCGGGCAGCCCGGCATGAGCCCGGGCGGGCGGCGTGAATGGCCGACGCTGGTGGCAGACTGAACTTGTCTTGAACGGGCGGGCCCTGTCTGGAGCCCGCCAGCACACCCACCGTGACGGAAAGGATCAGCAATGGCTGTCGAGGTCGGCGATGAGGCACCGGATTTCGAGCTGAAGGACCAGCACGGCACGCCCGTGAAGCTCTCCGACTTCCGCGGCAGCAAGAACGTCGTGCTCGTGTTCTACCCGCTGGCGTTCAGTGGCGTCTGCACCGGGGAGCTGTGCGCGATGCGCGACGACTTCCCCGAGGTGTCACGGGACGACGTGGAGCTGCTCACGGTGTCGGTGGACTCGACGTTCACGCACCGTGCGTGGGCCGATGCCGAGCACTACGAGTTCGGGCTGCTGTCCGACTTCTGGCCACACGGCGAGGTTGCGAAGGCATACGGCGTGTTCGATGAGAAGATGGGAATAGCGACGCGCGGCACGTTCATCATTGATAAAAATGGCGTC
>DATMKQ010000093.1:0-2247 GCA_035571275.1 Trebonia sp. | reverse complement strand
CCTCACCCAGCACGATTACGTGATCGCCGGCGTGGTGCGCTTGCCGCAGCCGGCAGTCGAAAGCTGCCGTCGCGTCGGCCAGGACCGGGCAGCCGGTTACGCCTGGTTCGAAGGGCGCGCCGTCGAACATCATCGATCCGGACGGGCGGTGCCGGTCAGCGAACCAGCGACAGATGTCCTGCTGTCCTGCCGAGAGCACGTTGACGGCGAACGCCCCGGCGCACTCGATCAGGCCGACGCCGTGGCTGGTCTCATTGAGGCAGACCAGCACCAGCATCGGGTTAAGCGACACCGACGAGAAGGAGTTGACCGTCATGCCATGCATGGTGCCGTCGTCGGACGCCACCGTGACGACAGTGACTCCGGTCGGGAACGAGCCCATCGCCGCGCGGAAGGCGCTCACGTCGGGGGTTGGCACGGGCACGGCATGCCCAGCATCGGCAGGCCGGGTCGCCGTCACGGCGGGTCCCATCAGGCGGCCATCAGCTCGCGGCCGGCGTCGGTCCGTGCCGTGGGATCGGCGAGCGTCTCGGCGCGGGTCAATTCCGACACGAGGGACCGGATCAGCCGCACGTCGCGGCAGATCGTGAGGTGGCCACACCCGGGGATCAGGAGGTTGGCGGCGCCATACTGCGGGTCATCGAGCCGCGCGGACACCGGGGGGACGACGCGGTCGGCGTCGGAATAGTAGGCCAGCCAGCGGAGCGGCCGCGGCGCATCGACCCCCGGCAGGACCGGGCGGGGGCCCCGCTGCATGATCCGTGCGCACCGCCCCGGGGCGATCCGGGCCAGGAAGGCGCCGCGATGCGGGCTCGCGATCGTCACCGCGCTTGCGGTCTGCGCGCTGAGCGCAGCGCTCGCCGCAAGCGCATCACGGACGACGAGCCCGCCGAGGCTATGGCCGATCAGGTGAACGCGCGAGGCACCGGAGGCCGCGAGCGCCCGCAGCGCCTGATGCGTCAGCTCGGCGGACACGGCCACCGGATCGGTCGCGAAGGAGTTGTAGTTCAGGCTGACGATGTGCCCGAAGCCGGCCTCGGCGAGCGCGCGACGCAGCGGAGTCCACACGGACTCGGTCGCGGCGTAGCCGTGTACGAGAACCACAGGGTAGCGGGCGTTGCGCTCGGCCACATACCGACTGGTCTCGCACCCGCGTCGCCGCAGCACGTTCGGAAGCTGCAGCGCCGCCATCCCCGCGGCTCGCACTTCACGCAGCATCTCCATGCCCCAACAAGAGGGCGCTGGAAACGGCGTGATACAGCGAATGATCCCGGTCCCTGGAACCGGCCCCCGGTACCCGCACAGTGGGCATGGCCCGGCTGGAAGCCGGGCTGCTCGAGATCCTCGCCGACGGACGGCTACTAAACGTTTCGGGTCGTTACTGTAATGAGAGGTATCAGCGCGCGCCTGGTGTGCTCTGGGTCGGGTAGAGCGCCGCTCACGGCGAAGCTCGACAAGCTCGCCAGCCTGCTCAGCAGCGCGCCGCCTGAGTACCACTCACCGAATTGGGGATATCACATGCCTGTCCAGATTGCCGGGTCGCACAGCATCGGCAGGGCGCCGGGCCGCGCGCGGCGCACCGTTCTGGTGAGCGGTGCATCAGGTGTCGTCGGACGTGCGTTGCTCCGGCGGCTGCGTGACTTTGACGTCGTGTGCCTAGTGCACCGGTCGCCGGTCTCCGGGCCGAATGTGACCGTTGCGCTGGGCGACATTGCCGAACCGACGCTCGGGCTGGCCGAGGACGCCTACATGGAGCTGGCCGCCAAGGTCGACGCGGTCATCCACTGTGCGGCGGTCACGGACTTCAACCGTACCGACGGCAGTCTCAAGGCGACGAACATTGCGGGCACGGAACACGTGGCCGCCTTCGCCGCCGCGGCGAACGCCGTGCTTTACCACGTCAGCACCGCATTCGTCCATACCACGGTGGACGGCGACCGCGGCCGCACCGCCATCGGCTACGCCTCGTCGAAGGCAGCAGCCGAGCAGGTCGTACGATCCAGCGGCGTGCCGCACGTCATCCTCCGGCCGTCGGTCGTCATCGGCGACTCGGTCACCGGCGAGATAGCCGCGTTCCAGGGCCTGCATCAGGTCGTGGCCGGCATCTTCGCGGGCATGGTGCCGATGATCCCGTTCGACCCGGGCTGGCCGATCGACTTCGTCCCCGCCGACATCGTCGCCGACGCGATCACCTGCGCTGTCGAGAACCGGGTGAGCGAGGGCGAGTTCTGGATCAGCGCCGGGGAT
>DATMKQ010000092.1:0-17086 GCA_035571275.1 Trebonia sp. | reverse complement strand
GGCCAGGTGGTGTCGGTGGAACGCCAGACGTTCCCCGGGCTGATCGAGGCTGATGCGGTGGTGATGGGCTATCCCGAGTCGGCCTACTGGCTCGACGTCGGCACGCCTGAGGCGTTCGTGCAGGGTTCGTGCGACCTGGTGCTCGGGCACATGCCGTCCCCGGCCGTGCCCGGCTCCCGCGGTGAGTCGCTGCTGCTCGCCGGCGCGTCGGTGGCGGGCGACGCGCGGGTCTCCGGAGGCACGGTGGCAGGCGTCGGCGCCGTCGTCGGCCCCGGCGCCGTGGTGCATGGCAGCGTCGTCTTCGATGAGGCCATCATCGGGGCCGGCGCGCAGGTACGGAACAGCATCGTCGGCCGCGGCGCGACGATCGCCGAGGGCGCCGTCCTTGATGGCGTGGTCATGGGCGACGGCGCGTTCGTCGGGACGGGCAACGAGCTTGCCCGCGGCATGCGAGTCTGGCCTGGCGTCCGCCTGGAGCCCACGTCGATCCGCTTCTCCTCGGACGCCTAGCCGGTGGGGGGCAATGGCTAACACCGGAACCGCACGTCCAGGGGCCCGTCGTGACTGAGGGCATGCTAGCCCGCGACTGGCAGGCGCCGTTCCCGGTGGACGTCCGCCTCACGCTCTCCGTCCACGGGCGCTGCCCCGCTGATCCTACGTTCCGGGTCGACGATGCGGGCGCGGTGTGGCGAACATCGCTCACCCCCGAGGGACCTGGCACGATCCGGGTCCTGTCAGCCGGTCAAGGCACCAAGGTGGTCGCGCACGCGTGGGGTCCCGGTGCCGCCTGGCTGCTTGACGCCCTGCCCGCCGCCCTGGGGTTTTACGACGATATCTCCGGATTCGACCCATCCCACCGCATTCTTCGCGAAGTAGTAACCAGATACCCGGGCGTTCGCGTCGGCCGGTCCGGCCGCCTGATGGAGGCCCTGGTCCCCGCGGTCCTGGAGCAGAAGGTCACGGGAAACGAGGCACACCGCGCCTGGAAGTTCCTGCTCGCCCGGTTCGGGGCCCAGCCGCCTGGCCCGGCCCCGGCCGGCATGCGCGTGTTCCCTGATCCGAAGACCTGGCGGACAATCCCCTCCTGGGAGTGGCACCGGGCGGGCGTCGAGAACGTCCGCGCGCAAACGATCTTTCACGCCACCAGCGCGGCGGATAGCCTGGAGCGCCTGCTCGACCTGTCAAGCGCCGAGGCCGACCGCAAGCTGAGAAGCATCCCCGGCATCGGCCAGTGGACCTCGGCGGAGGCCCTGCAGCGCGCGGCGGGCGACCCGGACGCCATCTCGGTCGGCGACTACAACCTGCCGAAGGCTGTGGGCTGGGCCCTGGCGGGGCGCCAGAGCACCGACGACGCCACGATGCTGGAGTTGCTGGTGCCATACGCGGGCCACAGGTACCGCGTGACAAGGCTCGTCGAACTGAGCGGCCGCATGCCGCCGCGCCGCGGTCCGCGCATGCCCGTCCGCGATTACCGTGGCTTCTAAGCCCGGGAAACCCGCTAACTACCGGGCCGCCCTGGACTGGCTCCGTCTGTGCCTTAGGGTTCCGGTATGAGCGCTTCCAGCATCGATCAGGGTGAAACAGGCGGCGTCACCGTGGCAGGAATGCGCCGGGCACTGGCCCGGGCCAGGGACGGTAAGCCGCTCGACCCCGCGGAGGCGACCGTCGCGCTGCACGCCCGCGGCGCCGACCTGCGCGCACTGCTCGGCTATGCGAGCCGGACCAGGGACGCGGGCCTGGAAGCCGCCGGCAGACCCGGCGTGATCACCTACTCGAAGAAGGTGTTCATCCCGCTGACGAGGTTGTGCCGGGACCGCTGCGGCTACTGCACGTTCGCCACCGTGCCCGGCCGCCTCGACAGCCCTTTCCTCAGCCCCGACGAAGTCCTCGACATCGCAAGCAAGGGCGCCGCGCTGGGCTGCAAGGAGGCCCTGTTCACGCTAGGCGACCGCCCCGAGGCGCGCTGGAAGCAAGCGAAACAATGGCTGGACGCGCACGGGTACGACGACACGCTCTCTTACGTCCGCGCGATGGCGGTCCGCGTCCTGGAGGAGACCGGCCTGCTTCCGCACCTCAACCCGGGCGTGCTCAGCTGGCAGGACTTTCAGCGGCTGAAGCCGGTTGCCCCGTCGATGGGCATGATGCTGGAAACCACGTCGATGCGCCTCTTCGCGACGAAGGGCGCCCCGCACTTCGGCAGCCCGGACAAGGACCCGAAGGTCAGGGTGCGCGTCCTGGAGGACGCCGGCCGCAGCAACGTCCCGTTCACCACCGGCATCCTCATCGGCATCGGCGAGACGATCGCCGAGCGTGCCGATTCGATCTTCGCCATCCGCAAGGTCGCCCGCGAGTACAACGGCATCCAGGAAGTCATCGTCCAGAACTTCCGCGCCAAGCCGGACACCAAGATGCGCGACACCCCCGACGCCGAACTCGAAGACCTGGCCGCCACCATCGCGGTCACCAGGCTCGTCCTCGGCCCGAAGGCGCGCATCCAGGCGCCGCCTAACCTGGTCGGTGACCAGTACCAGCTGATCCTCGACGCGGGCATCGACGACTGGGGCGGCGTCTCGCCGCTGACACCGGACCACGTCAACCCAGAACGCCCCTGGCCGGAGATCGACGAACTCGCCCGGCACACCGCCAACGGCGGGTTCACGCTGCGCGAGCGATTGACCATCTACCCGCCGTACATCCGCGAGCCCTGGCTGGACCCGCGTCTCGCGCGGCACGTCGCGGCGCTCGCGGACCCGCGGACCGGCCTGGCGAACGAGGCCGCGCTGCCGCAAGGCATCTCCTGGCAGGAGCCGGATGGCGGCTGGGGTGACGCTTCTGGCCGCACGGATCTTTTCGTCACGATCGACACAACTGGCCGCACACATGACCGCAGAGACGATTTCGCTGAGGTCTACGGTGACTGGGATTCTTTGTCCGAACGAGCGGTCGCTGCTCGGGGCGCCCGTCCCGACCCCGCGGTAGGGAGCCATGCCCCCATCGCGGCCCCGGCCATTACCCGGCCGGGCGAGGCGGCGGCGGCCTTGCGGCAGGCCGAACGAGACCCCGCCGCCCTGACCGACGACCAGGCCATGGCCCTGCTCGGCGCGGACGGCGACGACCTAGACGCGCTGGCCGCGATAGCGGACGGGCTGCGCCGCGAGGTCAACGGCGACGACGTGACTTTCGTCGTCACCAGGAACATCAACTTCACCAACGTCTGCTACACGGGCTGCCGGTTCTGCGCGTTCGCGCAGCGGCGGACGGACGCCGACGCGTACACGCTGTCACTCGACCAGATCGGTGAGCGCGCCGAAGAGGCCTGGGCCGCGGGCGCGACGGAGGTCTGCATGCAGGGCGGCATCCACCCCGACCTGCCGGGCACGGCGTATTTCGACATCGCGGCGGAAGTCAAGCGCCGCCGCCCGGACCTGCACGTGCACGCGTTCTCGCCGATGGAGGTGATGAACGGCGTTTCGCGCACCGGGCTGCCGCTGCGCGAGTGGCTGATCCGCGCCCGCGAGGCCGGCGTGGGCTCGCTGCCAGGCACGGCGGCCGAGATCCTGGACGACGACGTGCGCTGGGTGCTCACCAAGGGCAAGCTGCCGGCGGCGGACTGGATCCAGGTGATCACCACGGCGCACGAGCTGGGCATCCCGACGAGCGCGACGATGATGTACGGCCACGTGGACACGCCGGCGCACTGGGTCGGCCACCTCCGGGTGATCCGCGGCATCCAGGAGCGGACTGGCGGCTTCACCGAATTCGTGCTGCTGCCGTTCGTCCACACCAGCGCGCCGATCTACCTCGCGGGCCTGGCCAGGCCCGGCGTGACCAGGCGGGAGAACCGTGCCATCCACGCGGTGTCCCGGCTGATGCTGCACGGGGCGGTCGACTCGATTCAGTGCTCCTGGGTGAAGCTCGGGGACGAGCTGTGCCGGGACGTGCTGCGCGGCGGCGTCAACGACCTGGGCGGCACGCTGATGGAGGAGACGATCAGCAGGATGGCCGGCGCCGACAACGGCTCGTTCAAGACGATCAGCGACCTGCGCGCGATCGTCGACCCGGTCGGCCGCCCGCTGCGGCAGCGAACCACCGTCTACGGCGCGCCCGCGCCCGACCGCCTGGCCGCCGCCGCGGCCAGCGACGGAGTCTGTGCCTCGGTCCGCCGCCCGCTACCGGTCATCGCCAGCTAGCGCCTCCCGGGGAGTCAGGCTGAGGGCGCCCTTTATCGCGGCGGTGTAGGCCCATTCATGCCGCCGCCATGCGCTGAGCACGGTCCAGTCGGCGTCGCCGAAGGTCAGGGCGAGCGGCCCGGGCCCGTCAAGGGTCAGCGGGACACTGAATGGCCAGTGGGTGCCGTACGCGTCGCGGAACGCCTGCCAGCGGTCGCTGAGGGCGTCGGCGGGGACGGGAGGGATGAGGATGAGGGTCTTGGCCCAGTGCTGGCTGGCCGAGATCGTGTCCAGTTCCCAGGTAAGCCCATCGGTCACCGCGGCCGGGGGAAGGATGAGCACGATCAGCGCGGCCTGGGCCATCCAGTCGCTGATGGTGGCCTGCCACGCGTCGGAGTCGAGCGTCTCCCGGGCGGCGCCCAGGGGCGCCAGCTTGGTCCCCGGCGGGTTGAGCGCTATCACTGGCCCAGTGCCGGCCAGGTGCCTGGCGATCACCTCCTCGAACGGGTCGAACCGGCGGGGCGTGAACCGCTCGATCAGCGACGGCCGGCCGAGGGTCGCTGACAGCAGCTTCAGCTTGTCGTCACGGAACGACCGCAGGTACAGCACGGGGGGCCGGCTGTCCTGTCGCATGAGGCGGTAGGCGTCCACGGCCGTGAGCCGGCGGGCGTGGCGGGCGATGATCGCGCCGATGGCCAGCAAGACAATCCCGGCCCACAAGGTGGCGACTCCGACGCTGGCCGCCTGCGACGCCGCTGGCTCGGTCGCGACGTCGACCGCCACCACGGCGGGCGGAGTTTCCTGGTTCAGGGCGTAGGCGGCGATGAGCAGCCCGCCCGCGATCGCCGTCGCCGCGGCGACGACCCGGTAGACGATAACGCGCCAGCGGCGCGCGCCGGACCCCGCGCGCCGGTTCGCGTTGAGCATTGGTCCACCCGGACGGATCAGGCGCCCGCTGGCCCACACGATCGCCAATCCCGCCAGCGGGAACGCGTACCAGAAGGTGTCGGGGAAACTGACGGCACCGTACGCCACGACGGCGAGCCCCGCGAACTGCGCCGCGAACCGCCACCGCGCCACGTTCCTGTACTTGCGCGCCGGAGCGGACACGTCCACCACTCGCTGCCCGGCCGGCCACTGCGCGGCTGTCCGCTGCCCTCTGCCTGCCAGCTTGCGACGGAGCGGATTGCGCAGGTATGCGTAGCCGTTGACGATGGCCAGGTAGCCGAGAAGAGCCCCGATGGCGTATCCGGCGGCGCCGGCGGTGTCCGGCTCGAGGTCGGCCAGCGAAGTCCCGGTGTCCGGGGTGTTCGCGGGGACCTTGCTCGACTGCCGGGCGATGAGCGTGCCGAGCAGCTGATCCGCCTGGGTTACCTGCCCGGCCGGAGCGTCCACCGCGACCCGGAAGAGAAAGGGCCCGCGCGCGACCGCGGCGGAAAGCTCAACGTAGCTGACGTGATCGAGCTGAAAAGGAACCTCGAACGCCTCGGTGTCCTGGGTCAGGTGCTGCTCGGCCGCCGCTTGAGCCTGCATCGACGAATCGAAGGCGGTTACCGCCTCGCTGGCGCCCGACCTGGTGGACGAGTCAAGGACGAGCTCGAGCACGCCCCAGCCGTTCTGAGCCGAGATCCAGTCCCGCACGTATCCGTGCACCAGCGACGCCGCGCTCTGGACCGCCGATTTCATCAGCTCCCTGGCGCGGGCCGCGTCGAGCGGTCCCGTCAGCGGGGCGTACGGCCGGAATCCAGTCGGCAAATCGGCGGTATCGAGCATGTACGCGGCCAGGTTGACGCTGTAGCCGCCGCTCATGGTGGTTCCCGCCACGCCCGGGCGGACTTCGGATCGCACAGCGGCGCCCGCACTGCCGGCGAGGACGAAAGCGACAAGTACCGCGGTCCCCGGCAGGAGCGCGCATCGCGACAGCCAGTACTTCATCCCAGGCCCCCCTATGCTGCCACTCGCTGGCGTTATCGTGACAGGCCAGCGCCCGCAAGACAATGCCTGGCCGCCAGGAAAGGCCGGTTCTAGCGAGTGATCGTGAACGTGGCCGGGTCGCGTGGCGGGCGCGGGGGGGCCGGAGCGGCGGGGTGGCCGACGGCGATCGCGCCCATCGGGCGCCAGGCCGCCGGCAAGTCGAGCGCCGCCGCCGCGACGTCCTGGCAGAACAGGGCCGAGGAGATCCAGGCGGAGCCGAGGTTTTCCACCGCCAGCGCGACGAGCAGGTTCTGCACGGCGGCGCCCATCGAGACGGTGAACATGTCCTGCTCGGCCCGCGCCCGCCTGTCGTCCGGGTAGGCGTGCGCGGCCGAGGCCTCTAGGCAGGGCACCACGATCAGCGGCGCCTGGCGCAAGGGCAGGCCGCGCCGGGTACGGCGGGCGATCTGCTCTTCGCTGAAGCCATCGCGGCGCAGGTCCGTCACCCACGCTTGCAGCATCGCGTCGAGCAGCGCGGTCCTGGCCGCCTCGGACGCGACGATCACAAAGCGCCACGGCTCGCTGTGGTGCGGGGCGGGAGCCGTCAGCGCGGCGGAGATCGCCCGCTCGACGGCGGCCGCGTCGACCGGTTCGCCGGTAAACGAGCGAACGGTGCGCCGGGCGGAGAGCACGTCCGCGGCACCGAGCCGGAACATGTCCTCGGCGGCGGGCCGGACCAGCGCCCTGGCGCCCGGCCCGTCGGCCTCCGTGACGAGACCAGAAAGCCCGCGCACAAGCGCCGCGGGGATCTGCAGCGCCTTCCCTTTCACCAGGTCGCTCGCGGCCGCGATCTCGTCGGCCACAGCCGCGACCGTGACCTCGAGCGTGTTGCCGAAGGTGTCGCGCTCGCCGCGATGGTCCCGCAGCGGCTGCACGCCCGCCGCGCCGATCGCGGTGTCGGTCTGGCCAACTCGCCACGGCCTGCCCATCGTGTCGGTGACGATCACCCCGACCAGCACCCCGAGCCGCGCCCGCAGCGCCTTGCGCAGCCGCCGCGCCGACTCGTCCGGGTCTTCGGGAAGCAAGACCACCGTGCCAGCCGCTGTGTTGGACTCGTCCACCCCGGCGGCGGCGAGCACGAAGCCGTGCCGGGTCTGCGCGATCGTGGTGGGGCCGCGCCTGGCGACCACCCGCACGGTCTCCGCCGCGATGGCCTCCTCCCGGCCGGTGGCGACTACTCTGCCTTCGGCCTTGCTGACCACCTTCGAGGTGACCACGAGAATGTCGCCATCGCGAGGCACCGGTCCCGTCCCTGACAGTGCGGCGGCGATCATCGCCCCGAGGTCGTCGCCCGCGCCTATCTCAGGCAGCCCCGCGATGGGGGTCACGGTTACGTCGGTCATCGCGCCAGTTCCTGGGCGAGGTCGATCGCGGCCTGGGCGATCGCGGCGGTGGCCGCGGTGTCCCGCATGTACAGCGGCAGCGCGCGCACCTCGATGCCGGCCAGCGCCGGGTCGTCAGCCGCCGCCTTGTCCTGCTCGTCCACCAGCCACCCGTCGATCAGGTGCTGGCCGTAATGCGCCGCCACCGCCGCGGCCGACGTCTGGACGCCGATGGCGGTCAGGCACGCGTCCGCCATGCCGCGGACGGGGGCGCCGCCGATGATGGGGGACACGCCCACCACGGTTTTGGCGGCGGCCGCTTCCCTGATGCCGGGCACGGCCAGGATCGTGCCGATGCTCACGACCGGATTGGACGGGGGGAACAGCACGACGTCCGCGTCCGCGATGGCGTCGAGCACACCGGGCGCGGGCGCGGCGTTTTCCGCGCCGCGGGCGATGATCGCCCGCGCCGGGGCCGCGGCATGCAGCCTGACCCACCATTCCTGGAAGTGCACCAGTCGCGGTGACCCGGTGCCGTCGTCGATCAGTACGTGCGTCTCGATGGTGTCATCCGACATGGGAAGCAGCCGGACACCGGGCCGCCAGCGCGCGCAGAGCAGGCGAGTCACCTCAGACAGCGGCTTGCCTTCCGCGAGCAGCTGGGTGCGCAGGATGTGGGTGGCGAAGTCACGGTCTCCGAGCGTGAACCACGAAGGGCCCGCACCGTACGCCACCAGCTCGTCGCGGATGCCGAACGTCTCGTCCGCGCGCCCCCAGCCCTGCTCCTCGTTGATGCCGCCGCCGAGGGTGTACATCACCGTGTCCAGGTCCGGGCAGACGCGCAGGCCGAACAGAGTGATGTCGTCGCCGGTGTTGCCGATGACGGTGATCTCGGCGTCCGGCACTGCCGCCGTCAAGCCGCGCAGGAAGCGCGCGGCGCCGACTCCTCCTGCTAGCACGGTTATCCGCATGCGGACAGTGTCGCAGGTCCGCCGGCCGGTTCTTGTGCGTGGGGTCTGGGGCGGTAACGCCCGCCGCGATCCGGTAACCGGGACTCGCCCTTCGATCACGCATAGTGACGCCGTCTATGGATTCCGGAAATTTCTTGGGTGACTTATCGCGCAACTTGGACAACGAGGCGGCCAATACCACCTTCTTCGCTTGACGTGAAGCAAGACACGCGGGTGTAATTTCATTGGTGTGATTCTCCCCGCTACGGGTAGCCGGGGAGCGTCAAGGGGGCTCCGAGAGGGGAGGACGCTTTGACAGAGGTCATCGTCCCGCTAGCGCATATCGCCATGCGTCCAGAAGACGTCGAGGACCTGGGCTGGCAGGACAGAGCGCTGTGCGCGCAGACGGATCCGGAGGCGTTCTTTCCTGAGAAGGGCGGCTCGACCCGTGAGGCCAAGCGCGTGTGCCGCAGTTGCGACGTGCGCGCCGAGTGCCTGGAGTACGCGCTTGAGAATGATGAACGGTTCGGGATCTGGGGCGGTCTGTCCGAACGTGAACGCCGCCGCATCAAGCGTCAGGCTTGATAGCTCAGACCCAGACATCCGCGGCTGGTGCGTGCCAGCGAAAGTCCGGTAATCCTGCCGAGGGCGCGCGCTGCAGGTATTGTTCACGCTGACCCCCGTAGGCAGCGACCAGCTTGGCCTGCCGCCTTTCGGCCCGCTATGACCACCTACCTGCGCTGGACCTATTGTCAACTACCACGTCCCAGACCCGGCATACCGTTACCGCGATCATCGTCGCGCATGACGGCGCTCGGCTGCTGCCCGGACTCGTTCAGGGCCTGCAGGCCCAGACGTACCCGATCGAGCGGATCGTGGGAGTGGACACCGGGAGCCGGGACCGTAGCGGATCGGTCCTCGCCGAGTTGATCGGGCCAGACGCGGTGTTCGGCATGGACCGGGGCACCGGCTACGGCGAAGCCATCGCGGTCGCGCTGCGGCACACCGCGGCCAGGGCCGCCGCGATGACCGACCCGGGCGTCCGGCGTATCGAGTGGATCTGGCTGTTGCATGACGACTGCGAGCCGGCCCCGGAAACGCTGGAGCGCCTGCTGCGGGCGGCAAGCCGGGATCGCTCGGTGGTCGTTCTCGGACCTAAGGTTCTCGACGGGTCTGACCGGCGCGTGCTGCGCGAGGTCGGCGTCGCCATCGACCGGGCGGGCCGTCGCGTGACCGGGGTCGAGCCGGGCGAGATCGACCAGGGCCAGCACGACCACAACCGCGCGGTGATGGCGGTGGGGTCGGCCGGCATGCTGATCCGGCGCGACGTATGGGACCGGCTCGGCGGGTTCGATCCGCGGCTCAAGCTGTTCCGCGACGACGTGGACTTCTGCTGGCGCGTCCATTCGGCCGGCCTGCGCGTGCAAGTGGTCACCGACGCGGTGCTTTACCACCGTGAGCTTTCCGCGCGGCGGCGCAGGACCAGCGATGCAACGGGAAGGTCCGGCTGGTCTTCGCCAACAGGAAAGTACGGCCATCCGCGGCGGCTGGACCGGCGCAACGCGCTTTATCTGCTCGCCGTCAACCTGCCGCTGCTGACCATGCTTCGCGTGATGGCGGGCTGCGTCGCCGGATCCTTGCTGCGAGCCGCGTACTTCCTGTTCTCCAAGCAGCTTGACCTGGCCGCCGCGCAGATCTACGCCGTCGGCGGGCTGCTCGGGCACCCTGTCTGGCTCTGGCAGGGCCGCCGTCGGCGCGCGCGCGGGCGCCGCGAGGGGTATTCCGCGGTGCGGATGTTCATTCCGCCGGGGCGAACGATGTCGCGGGTCGCGGAGGGCATCGCCGGGCTGATATCCAGCGGGCCGCCGCAGGCTTCTGGCGGCATGCACCGCGCGGACTCCGATGACGGGGAAGACGAGCAGTTCGTCGACGCCCAGTCGCCCGTCCGCCGGATCATCGCCAACCCCGGGGTGCAGCTCTTCACCGCGCTGCTCGTGGTCGCCTTGGTCGCCGAGCGGCGACTGCTCGGCACTAACCCGCTCGGCGGCGGCGCGCTGGTGCCGGCGTGGGGCGGCGCCTCGGCGCTGTGGCAGGAGTACCTCGCGGGCTTCCACGCCGTCGGAGTCGGTTCCACCGCGTCGGCCCCGCCGTACCTCGCGGTCGTCGCGGCGCTCGGCACCGTGCTCGGCGGTCAGGCCTGGCTCGCGGTGGACGTCCTCCTGCTTGGTTGTGTTCCCCTGGCCGGGCTTACCGCCTACCTGGCCACCCGCCGGCTGGTCACGGCCACCGCCGCCCGGGCGTGGCTGGCGGCGTCCTACGCGCTGCTCCCCGTCGCCACCGGCGCCATCGCAGCGGGCCGCCTTGGCAGCGCGGTCGCGTTTACCGTGCTGCCGCTGATCGGGGTCAACGCGGCCCGGATGCTGACCGCACCGCCGCGCCCCGCGCGCCGCGCGGCCTGGGCAACCGGCCTGCTCATAGCTTTGGGGGCGGCGTTCGCGCCGGTACTGTGGGTGTTCGGCGCCGCGTTCGCCATCATCGTCCTCGCCGCCAGGCTGGTTTCCGCCAACAGGGAATGGGGCCGCTGGCTAGCCCACGTCCGCCCGCTTAACGCGGCGATCGTCATCGCCACTCCCTTCCTCGTCCTTTTCCCATGGTCACTGCACCTGCTCGCCAGCCCGTCGGCCTTCTTCACCGAGGCGGGCGTGCAGCCGTCGGGGCTGACCCCGGTCGCGCTCCGCCCGTCCGCGCTGCTGCTGCTCAGCCCAGGCGGTCCTGGACTGCCGCCGGTCTGGGTCACCGCGGGGCTCGGCCTCGCCGTCCTGGCCACGCTGCTGCCGCAACGGCGGGCCGCTGTGACCGCGGCGGGGTGGTGCGTCGCGGCCGCTGGCTACCTCGGGGCCGTCATCGTGAGCAGGGCAAGCGGCCCGCCCGTCGGCGGCACCCAGGCGGCCACCGGGTGGCCGGGTGCGGCGCTCGCGCTCGCGGCGCTGGGCCTGCTGCTCGCCGCCGCACCCGCGGCCGAGTGGCTGGCTCATGGCTGGACGGGTCGCGCAGGATCGCTCAGGCTGCTCACGGGGGCCGTGCTGACTGCCGCGGCGACCGCGCCGCTGCTCGTGGCCGGGTACTGGGTGGCGGACGGCGTGCGGGGCCCGGTCGGGGCGGTCAGCGCCCCCGTGCTGCCTGCCTTCGTCTCCGCGTCGTCCGCGGGAGGCACCCAGTACCGCACGCTGATCTTGCGAGAAGACGGCAGCGTACTGGACTATTCGGTGGTCCGGCAGGGAGATCCGACCCTCGGTGAGCCAGAGCTCACCGCGTCCACCCCCGCGGAACAGGCGCTGACCCAGCAGGTTTCAGCCCTCGCGGCGCCCGATGGCGCGTACGCCGGCGACCCGGGGCTTGTCCTTGGCGACTTCGGCATCAGGTGGGTGCTGCTGCCCGGTCCTGTGGACCCGGCGCTGTCACAGCGGCTGGACGCCTCGGTCGGCCTGGTGCCGCTGAGCAAGGCGCCCGCCTACGATCTGTGGCAGGTGACCGGTCCGGTCGCGCGGGTCCGGGTGATCGCGGCCAATGGCGGCGTGACGACGCTGTCCTCGCAGTCGGTGAGGATGAGTGCGGTCGAGGCCCCGGGCACGGGTGGCACGCTGGTGCTCGCGGAACCGTCCGGCGGGTGGATGGCCACGCTCAACGGCACGGCGCTGAAGCCTCTCGCCGCCCCTGTCGATGGCTGGGCGCAGGGGTTCGCTCTTCCGGCGGGCGGCGGCAAGCTGGTCATCACCAGGAACGACACGGCGCGCGATCTAAGCCTGATAGCGGAACTTATCGTCCTGCTCGCCGTCTGCGTGCTGGCGCTGCCCGGCAAGCGCGACGATCCCGTGGCGGAGACCCAGGCCGTGGCGGCGGTCCGGGCCACCCAGCACGGCAGGCGCGCCGGGCGTACCGCCAACCGGCCCGCGCGCGGCCGGCGGCGGGTGCCGCAAGAGGCGACGGCAGCCGGGGAGGCGGGCCGTGGCGCCGGGCTCGCAGCGCGGGCCGGCCTGGCCGGGCGGGCGGCGGCGCTGGGTGCCGGCCGCAGGCGTTCTGCGCCCTCTCCGAGCGGTCAGGACGAAGACGTGACGACAGGTTCAGGAGTCGGTGTTCTCGCGGACAGCGACGAGGGTGACCAGACCGCGCAATGGGACCGGCGCGGGCAGTGGCAGCAGGCGCCGTGGGAGACCGATCCGCGGGGAACCTCGTGGGACAGCGGCCCCCAGCAGGCCTTGGGCACCGGCCCGCAGCCGACATGGGCCAGCGGCCCGCAGCCAACCGTGGGCTCCGGTCCCCAGCCGACGTGGGACAGTGATCCCCAGCCGACGTGGGACAGCGGCCCGCAGCCGACGTGGGACAGCGGTCAGGGCACTGGTCCGCGGGCGGCATGGGAGTCCGGCCCGCAGCCCGCCGCGCGGCAGCCCGGTGGACGTTCGCAAGGACCCGAACGCAACGAGCACGCGGAGCGGCATTCGCACCGGGCGAGCCGGCGCGGCCGGCCCGGGCGTCCCGGCCGCCCGGGCCGCAGGCGAGGTTCAGGTGACCGTTCCAGCCCAGAGGGAGAGTCCTGATGCGCCGCCTTGGCTTGGTTGGCCTGGCGCTCATCGTGCTCGCCGTCGCCTACGTGGCGGCCTGGCGCGTCGGGCCGACCACCCCGAAGCCGGCGGCCGCGCCGTCTGCGGTCAACGCGACGGTGACGTCCGTCACCCGGTCCTGCCCCCCGCCGGCCCCGAACACCGGTTCAGCGCACATCGCTATGCTCGCCATGCCGGCGACGACAGCCGCGAAGACCGCTCAGGCGCCGACCGGGTCGGTCGCGCTCAGCGCCGTCCCCGCCGCGGCGGTCCCCGCCAAGCCAGCCTCGACCGGTCACTCGTCGGGCAAGAAGCCGAGCAAGACAAGCAGCAAACCGGCGGCGACCAGCACCGCGCAGGCGGCGCAGCCCGTCACCGTGTCCGTCCCCGGCACGCAAGCCACCGTCGCGGCGCCGCAGGCGGACAGCCTCGGCGGCACGGCGCTCGCGGCGACCGGACAGATGGCCGAGGGCTTCGAGGCGGAAGAGGCCACCTCTTCCGGCATGGGGACGGTCAGCTGCACGCACCCGAGTTCGGACATGTGGTTCGTGGGCACAGGGACGGGGGCGGGCGCGGCGGACGTCCGGCTGTACCTGATGAACACCGGCGACCTAGCGGCGAGCGTGGACCTGACCATCCTCACGGACTCGGGCCTGCAGAACGCTACGGGCAGCGCCATCACGGTCGCGCCGCACCAGTTCGTCGTGCAGGACATCGCCCCGTTCATCCACGGCTCGCAGGCGCTGGCGCTGCGCGTGCAGACCACGTCCGGGCAGGTGGCGGCGTCGGTCTGGGAGGGTGACAGCTCAGGCGGATCCGGCGGAACCTGGCTGCCGGAGGCGGCCGCGCCGTCGACCAGCCTGGTGATCCCCGGGCTGACGGTGGCGAGCAGCTCCGCGCGGCTCTTCATCTCGGTGCCAGGAGCGAACGACGCCCGGGTCACCGTGGTCGCGCTCACCGCCCAGGGCCGGTTCCCGCAGTTCGGTAACGCCCCGGCCGACGCCCCGGCAGGCGCCACCACGTCGTTCCCGCTCAGTTCGCTCGGCGCGTCAGCCGCGGGCCTCGAACTGATCTCCAACGTGCCGATCACCGCCTCGGTGCTCGTTCCCGGCCAGGGCATCGGATCATTCACGGCGGCGTCCGCGCCGGTGACCGAGCAGGGGGTAGTGGCGGGCAACCCGGCCACCGCGGGCCTCACCGTGGGCCTGGTGCTCACCGCGCCGGCTGGTGCCGCGCAGGCGGACATCGACGTCGTACCGTCGGGGGCTGGCGCATCAGCGGGATCCGGCACCCCGCAGTCCGTGACGGTGAGAGCCGGGCACACCGTGGCGGTGGCGGTGCCGCGCCCCTCGGGCAGCAGACTGCCGTTCGCGATCGTGATAACACCGCTGGCGGGGTCTGGCCCGCTCTACGCGGCGCGCGTCGTGACCACGGGTACCGGCGGCTTGTCCGCCTCGGTGCTCTCCCTGCTGCCGGTGCCGAGCGCGCTGACCGCCATCACCCTGCCACCGACGCAGAACTCGTATTCGGCGATCTTGCCCTAGCGCCGGTCAGTCGAAGCCGTCGCGATAGCCCGGGTCGACCGCCTCCGGGTCCAGTCCCAGCACGTGGGCGAACTCCTCGACCACGACGTCGAAGATAAGCTCGCTGAGCTCGTCATCGTCCTCGGCCCTGGCCATCAGCGGTCGGCGGTAGACGACGATGCGCGTCGCGGCGGCGGGCCGGGTGGGCTCGCCCGGGTCCAGCGACCCTGGCACCACCCGGGCCAGCGGCAGCGGGCCGCTGCCGTCGGCAAGCTCCTCGGCCTCGGGAACCTCCTGGACGGCGAACTCGACGCCGGACAGTTCGCTCTCCCAGCGTGGTTCGAGCCGCGCGACCGCGTCCAGCACCATGTCATCGAACTGCTGTGCCCTGGTCCGGTACATCGGCACCCCCGGCGGCACCAGCCGACCGCGCAGACCGCGCCCCCTGCGATCCCGTCGCCGCACATCGCGCCTGGAAATGGAGCCGTTCTCACCCCTGTACACAGTCACTGAGCGTATCGCTGCTGTCCGCCTGGCGGGTACCGTCAGGTCAGACAAAACGACACGATCGTGAACGGGGCCGGGTGGTGGCATAACGGGCCCCGGGTAGGTACCGTCAGCCGTTGTGAGCGACGAAAAATCAGCGCCTAAGGCCCGGGGGACGGCCCTGGCGTGGCAGCTGGACGGCGCTCACGCGCGGCTGGCTTTTCCGCGTGCTGACGGGGATCGCGCTGCTATCGTGACCAATAACGATCTGGTGAGCGAGGTGGGCTGGTGAATTCCCGTTGCTGCTCACGCACCGCGTGTAAGCAGCCTCCCGTCTATACGCTCACGTACGTGTACCGCGACTCCACCGCCGTGCTCGGGCCGCTGGCGGCCTACGTGGAACCGCACTGTTACGACTTGTGCGAAAAGCACGCCGCCAGGCTCGTCGTTCCGCTCGGCTGGGAGGTGGACTACCTGCCGAAGGATCCGGCCCAGGAGCGGGCCGACGACCTGGAGGCGCTGGCGAACGTGGTCCGCGAAGCCGGTCATCCGGAGCGTTCGCGGCGCGAGCGACCAGCTCCAGAATCACGCTCGGCGGCCCCGGACGGGACGCCGTTCCCCGGCGCCGCCGAACCGGTCGGGCAGGGCGTCGAGGTGGGCCGCCGCGGTCACCTGCGCGTGCTGCGCTCCGCCCCAAGCACGCAGCCCGACTCCTAGCCGCGGCTCTCGCTCCCGGCTATGCGTCCCTGACTTGGCGTCGCAGACTCGCGGTCACCGCAGCCGCGGCACCACGAGACCGGCGTGACCGATAGGTTGTTCCTGGGAAAGTTCCCATGAGACGGGATCAGGAAGCGAGCCGACGTGAGCGAAGTTGAGAAGATCTTCAAGGCGTACGACATCAGGGGGGTCGTACCCAACGAGCTCGACGAAAGCGTGGCCGAGGCGGTCGGCGCGGCGTTCGTAAGGCTTACCGGGTCGAAGACTCTCGTCACGCTGCACGACATGCGAACCACGTCGGCCCCGCTCGCCGAGGCGCTGGGGCGTGGGGCCGCATCCCAGGGCGCGAACGTGATCCATGGCGGTCTCGGCTCGACCGACATGGTGTACTACGCCAGCGGGTCGCTTGGCATACCTGGCGCCATGATCACCGCGAGCCACAATCCGGCCAGGTACAACGGCATCAAGCTGTGCAAGGCAGGCGCCAAGCCGGTCGGTATCGAAACCGGGCTGGCCGAGATCAAAGAGCTCATCAATAATGGCGTCCCCGCCCATGATGGCAAGCCGGGCTCGATTACCAGCAGGGACCTGCTACCGGGGTACGCGGAGTACCTGAAGAAGCTGGTCGACCTGACCGGCATCCGCCCGCTGAAGGTCGTCGTGGACGCCGGCAACGGCATGGCGGGGTATACGGTTCCCGAGGTGTTCGAGGGGCTGCCGGTCACGCTGGTGCCGCTCTACTTCGAGCTCGACGGCGCGTTCCCCAACCACGAGGCGAATCCGATCGATCCGGCGAACCTGCGCGACCTGCGGCAGGCGGTCAAGGACAACCAGGCGGACATCGGCCTTGCCTTCGACGGCGACGCCGACCGCTGTTTTGTCGTCGACGAACGCGGCGAGATCGTCAGCCCGTCGGTGCTGACCGGGCTGATTGCCAGCCGCGAGCTCGCCCGTGAGCCGGGCTCCACGGTGATCCACAACCTGATCACCTCGCGCGCCGTCCCCGAATTGATCACCGAGCACGGCGGCATCCCGGTGCGCACCCGTGTCGGCCACTCGTTCATCAAGGCGAAGATGGCGGAGACCAGCGCCGTGTTCGGCGGTGAGCACTCCGGCCACTTTTACTTCAGGGACTTCTGGTTCGCTGACTCCGGCATGCTCGCTGCGCTGCACACGCTGGCCGCGCTCGGACACGACACGCTCCCGCTATCCGCCCTGCTTGGTGAGTTCTCCAGGTATTCGGCGAGCGGAGAGATAAACAGCGAGGTGCACGACCAGGCGGCCGCGACGGCCAGGGTCCGTAACCACTATTCGCAGCGGTCCGGCGTGACTTTTGACGAGATGGAC
>DATMKQ010000091.1:0-27704 GCA_035571275.1 Trebonia sp. | reverse complement strand
AACGACGGCGTGAGCCCGAGCGCCGTGACCTGGACGCCAACACCGGGCCAGAACATGCTCGGAGCGCTCCGCACTCGTCATGTGGACGCGATCCTGGTTAGCGAGCCCTACATCGTGCAGGCCGAGGAAGACCTCGGGGCGGTCGAGGTGGTGGACGCGAGCAGTGGCGTGACGTCCGGGCTCCCGCTGTCGGGCTACTTCAGCCTGGCCACCTACGCGCACGCGAACCCGTCCACCGTGCAGGCCTTCCAGGCGGCGCTTGACCAGGCACAATCCGACTGTGCCCAGCGCGGGCCCGTGCAGGCCGTGCTGCCACAACTCACCGGCATGAGCGCGGCGGACGCGTCCCTGGTCACCTTGGGCACGTACCCGACATCCCTGAACGTCGGCCAGGTCCAGCGGGTCGCCACGCTGATGTATGACTCCGGGATGATCACCAACCCGATCAACGTCAGCACGCTCATCGCCGGATGACGTTTGTTACATCTGTTTTAAATGCTCCCAATGTGACGGCCGATACGGCGGGCACTCGCGGGTCATATGTGAATGCAAATATAGATGTTAAATAATACTGGCAGGTCGGGATTACGGCGTATATGAAACTTCGTCACCGACGGAATCTCGCGCTCGTGAGGCGAGCGTCGGCGGCCCATCCAGCCGCCGTCGACCATCAGTTTCACGGCGCTGATATGGCTGGCGCGTGACGCATCGGCCGCGGTTAGACTCGCGGCATGGGCGACGGCCTTGCTGGCGGACGGGACCCACGGCGCTGGCGGGCGCTTGTCGTGCTGGCGGCTATGCAGTTCATGCTCGCTCTCGACCTGAGCGCGCTAGTCGTCGCTCTCCCTAAGATCCAGACTGACCTGCACTTCACCCATTCGGGCGTGGCCTGGGTGATCAACGGCTACGTGCTGACGGCCGGCGGGTTCCTGCTGCTGGGCGGGCGGCTGTCCGACATGTTCGGCCGCCGACGGCTGTTCCTGGCCGGCGTGCTCGTCTTTGGCGCGGCCTCGGCGACGTGCGGCGCCGCGGTCTCCTCGGCCATGTTGGTCGCCAGCCGGTTCGCGCAGGGAACGGGGGAGGCGCTGGCCATCCCGGCAGCGCTGGGCATGATCCCGGTGCTGTTCCCTGATGGCCGGGAGCGGTTGAAGGCACTGGGGGTTTGGTTCGGAGTTTCCGGCATTGCCGGGACGTCTGGTCCCGTGATCTCCGGGGCCCTGACCAGCGTGGACTGGCGATGGATCTTCTATCTCAACATACCGGTAGTGGTGTTCGCGGTGCGCGTGGTGCCGCGCGTGCTGCCCGAGAGCCAGATGGTCCGCGAAGGCCACAGGATCGACTTCCCCGGGGCCGTAACGGCGACCGGCGGGCTGGTGGCAGTCGTCTACGGCCTGCTGCAGGCATCCTCTTACTCGTGGGGGTCCTGGCCGGTGCTGCTGCCGCTGCTCGGCGGGTTCGCTTTGCTGGTGGCCACGGTCGTGGTGGAGACCCGCTCCCCCGACCCGCTGATCCCGATGCGGTTCCTGGCCAACCGCACCCGGGTTACCTCCAACGTCTTGAGCATGATCACCTGGGCGGTGTTCATCGGCTACATCGTCTTGCTGAACTTGTACCTGGAGCAGGTACTCCACTATTCACCGCTTCGGACGGGGCTACTGAACCTGCCGCTAAGCGTGATACCCGCGGGGATCCTCCTGAGCACCAGGCTGACGCCGCGCGTCGGCGTCAAGGCGGTACTCACCATCGGCTACCTCGGCAGCGCGGCGGGGCTGTGGATTGCCAGCTACATCCGCGTCGACTCTTCTTACGTCAGCGCGGTCCTGCCCGGGATGATCGTGTTCGGAGCCTTCAACGGGCTGTGCTACCCGGGCCTGATCAGCGGCGCGCTCCATCAGGTCACCGACCAGGACTCCGGCCTGGCCTCCGGGGTGCAAAGCGCCATGCAGCAAATAGGCGCAGCGCTCGGCCTGGCCGCCCTGGTCACGCTCGCGCTCCGGTACACCCAGCACCGCGCTCACGGCGGGGTGCCGCTGGCGGTCGCGCAGAGCGACGGGTACGCACTGGCGTTCCGCGTCAGTGCGGTCGCATGCGCGGTCGCGGGCGCATTCGTCCTGGTCGTGCTGGAACGCGTGAGGTCCACCGATGCGCGACGCCGCGCCGGGCGAACGGACTCGGCTCCGCCTAAAAAAGGCTGTCAGGGAGGCCGAAGTGTACGCGCGCCACTTCCGCCGCGATGACGTCGTGCCGGGCGGAGATGTGCCCGACGTAGGTCGACGCGTCCCGGTAGTAACGCTGCATCCGGGTGCCGCGCTTGGCTGCCGACGTTGCCGCCGCGCCGAACAGCTCGCTGGTCGCCTGCACCGCCATCCGAGCCGCGACCTGGATCATCGTGAACATCCTGGCATCGTCCTCGCGGCGGAACGGCTCCCCGGTACGGTGCCACCGCTCGGCGAGCTCCATGTACCGCTCGCCGCACCGGTAGATGATGGCTTCGGCGCTGTCGATGAGCGCCAGCGCCTGCCCGTAGTGGCGCTGGTACTCCTCGATCGTGTAGCGGGGTACCTGCGGCGCGAAGGACGTTTTCCTCGCCACGATGATGTTCTCGTACTCATCGAGCGCCGCGCGGGCGGCGCCGATCACGGGGATCACCACGCTGGCATGGTTGAGCGTGTACACCCGGCCGCAGAACAGCGGCTCATCGTGCAGCGTCATGCCCGGCGCGGCGGTGGTCGTGTTGTGCGTCCAGTCACCCGGGCAGGTGCACTGCGCGGGAACGAACACGTTCTCCACCCGCACGCTGTTGGACCCGCTCGAGTTCATCCCGATGATGGCGCCGTCGCCCCAATCGGGGAGCACGGTGACGTTCTCGATCGGCGTGCAGATCGCCAGCATCCCCTCGGACTCCCGGCCGGCCACGAGCGTGCCGCCCATGAAGTGGGTCGCGTGCCCGGCACCCGAACAGTAGTCCCATGTCCCGTTCACCACGTACCCCCCGTCCACCGGCTTCGCGGTCCCCATCGGTACCGCCCGGTACGGGCACCTGAAGTCGCCGTCCGGCCCGAACAGGTCTATCTGGCCCGCCTCGCTGAACCAGGCGCCGAGCGCGTGCGCCACCTGCGCGCTGATGCACAGCCCCCACGCGGTCCCCGGGTCGCCCTCCGCCACGGCCATCATGACCTTCCAATAGGTCAGCAAGTCGAAGGCGTATCCGCCGAATCGCTTCGGCTGCACGATCCGGTAGAACCCGGCCTCAGTGAACTTCTTGTCGAGCTCGGCCGTGTGACGCCCGAGCTTTTCCGCCTCGCCCTGCTGCTCGCGGATGGCTGGGATCAGCGCCCGCGCCCGGTCGACCATGGTCTCCGGGGTCAGACCTGGCTCGGGCACCCGGACCTCGTACGCCCGCGGAATGATCTGCTCTGGCACGGTACAAGCCTGGTATGAAGGCCTACCCGTGGCAAGCTCTGCCACCGGGTCCGCCCGACATCGGTGGCCAGGCTGCCTCCCGCCGGGGCTCAGCGGTCGTCCCATATCTCACTTCAGGGCACATCCGTGACCGGCCAGGCATGATCAGGAAGACTCCTTCATGCCATATATGCCACAATTGCACTGACGGGTTCCCCTGACTAACCGGCGGATCGAGTGCCCCATGACGGCTGAGGATAAGAGCGGACACTGAGATGACTCGTTTCTATCTGGACCGGCGCTTGCCGCCGGATTTCCTCATGAACGCGCTCCGCGCGGATGCGCGAGAGGGGCTAACCGCAGCACCTAAGTTCCTCCCTTCGAAATGGCTTTACGATGCCAAGGGGAGTGAGCTCTATGAGCAGATTACCCGGCTGCCCGAGTATTATCCTTTTAGGGTTGAGGGCGGCATCCTGGAGGCCGTCGCGGATGAAATCGCAGCGGCTACTCGGGCCAGCAGCATCATAGAATTTGGGTCCGGGTCCGCAGATAAGACCGATATCTTGCTCCGCGCACTTCGGCGTGCCGGGACGCTCCACGCTTACACCTCGATCGATATCAGCGAGTCGGCCCTGCTGGCGGCCGGGTCGCGACTTACAGCCGAATATCCCGGCTTGTCCGTGCGAGCTGTGCTCGCCGATTTCGAAACGCAGGCCGAGATGCTTGCGGCGCACGGGTCCCCTTCGCCGAGGCTTGTGCTATTTCTCGGTGGCTCTATCGGTCAACTAAGCTCAGATCAGCGCGCGGAATTCCTCCGAGGGCTCCGTGGCGCCTTCCATGAGGGCGATATGCTATTGCTCGGCGTAGACCTAGTCAAAGATCCGGCCAAGCTCGTGACCGCATATAACGACTCCGCCGGGGTCTCGGCCGCATTCAGCAAGAATCTTCTTAGCGTGCTGAACACCCAGGTTGGCGCTGACTTCAATCTGGACGCCTTTGACCATGTTGTCACGTGGCATGGCGACGCTGAGTGCGTGGCGATGTGGCTGCAGTCACGAATTAGCCAGGTCGTCCGCTTGTCTGAAATCGACCTGTCTGTAGATTTCACCGCGGGAGAACGGATTCGCATGTCCATCTCGGCCAAGTTCCGGCGAGATGGCATCCGGACAGAGCTTGAACGTGCGGGATTCTCCCTCCGCCACTGGTGGACCGATCCTCACGGGCAATACGCACTGTCCCTGTCGAAGCTGGTGTGATTTCAATTTGCGGCGAGGACCGAAGCTTCCCCAACATTTGGCGGGAAGAGACGAGTAATCTCCTCTACCGCACGGTCATGAGTTTTCCCGAGGCCGGTGTCTGTGTCGAACACATAGAAGAGCAGGTTTCTTCCATGAGGTTGGACGGCTGTGCGCTTGTCGGGCCCGCGGAATAGCGAAGCGATGATACTCTGCTTATCGCGTACTACTATCTGTCCCTTGGTGCTTGTAATGCGTTCGCCTCGCATACCGATGAAGCTTTCGGCTGATTCAAGACAGTCGAGAGTGACGAAGCTATCTATTGCGTCGAGGTTCTGGACTCCCATCAGAATTCCTGTAGCGGCTTCGAGCGCCAGAAGTGCGAGGACCGGGTCTGGCACCGGCGGGAATCCGCGGGAGGCGACGCTGGTTATTTGCTTGGAGAGTGGAAATTCTTGTTCGTTGTTCCCGAAAAATCTCTCGAATTCAATGAGATTCATTCGCCTCGATTCGTTTTCCGCTGATAGCGATTTTACCGTGCTATCCGCGAAGGCACGGACTTGCTTCTTGAATGCGCCGGGGTGCACGTCCGCAGCGGTGACTGCCGTGAAGCGCATCGCCGGGTAAAGGGCCACGAGCGGAGCGCTTCTCGTGCACTCGATAGGATGGTCGATCTTCATCTACTCTTTTCCGTGCAGTTGACGCAGGTAGTCGTAGTTGGCGGGCAGTTCACGCACGAGCCGCTGCTGGCCACTGCGGATCTTGTCGAAAATCGGCTGCGCGCCCGCGACTGATGCCGGGCGATAGTCAAGCAGCGGCAACGGCTGGTCCGGGACTAGCCCTAGGCCCGCAAAGATAGCGTAGTAACTGCCATTCGTCCAGAAGTTCCTGAACTCCGCGCCCGGATCGCCGTAATACGTCTCGGCGGACGTGTACGGCTGGTTAATCGCGAGCCCCGCCCGGTACAGCGCGATCTTCTCGAGAATGTTGTCCGTCAGCGTAAGCTCCTTGTTCGCGCGCCAGAAAGCGGTGTCCGTCCGCGGTGCGAAGTAGAAGTGCGCCTGGATAAAGTCGCGTGTGTCGTCGAACATGATCTCGATCTCGCGGTTAAACCCGTCGATGAGGGACTGGTTGAAGTTCCGATCAGGGAAGTGCTTGACCAGCTGGTAGATGGCACCATAAATGAAGTGGATGCCGGTTGACTCCAAGGGCTCAAGGAAGCAGGAGGAGAGCCCGATACCCACGCAATTCCGGATCCATGCCCGGCGATTGCGGCCAACGCGGAAGCGGATGCGGTTCAATCCGGTCGTTTGGGGGTCCAGCCCCCAGAGCCGGCAGAAGTCTTCCGCGGCTTGGTCTGGCGTCGCGAACTGGCTGGAGTAGACGTAGCCGCTGCCGAACCTCCCGAGCAGCGGGATCTTCCACGTCCAGCCGGCGTCCATGGCGATCGCGGAGGTATAGGGCTCGATACCGTTTCGCTCATCGTCATGCGGCACGGAGGTAGCCACGGCGCTGTCACACAGCAGGTGGTCGTTCATGTCGATGAACGGCTCTTCCATCACCTTGTTGATGAGCAGGCCGCGGAACCCCGAGCAGTCCACGAAGAAGTCACCGGACAGGCGGCGCCCCCCTTTGGTCAGCAGCTCGGTGATGTGGCCATCGTTCCCGAGCTTGACATCGGTCATCTCGTCCTGCACGTGGATGACGCCCTGTTTCTCGGTGGCAAAGCGCCTGAGGTAATCGGCCACGAGTTGCGCGTCGAAGTGCCAGGCGTAGCGTGTTGCCCGGGTACCGTCGCTCCACCGTGGCGCCCGCAGGGCATCCATCATGGCGGGCTCATGGAAGCATGCGTAGTCGAACGCCTCGTCAGTGCGTCCCAGCCAGCGATTGCGGAACCAGTAGTGCGACAACGGCACGCCATCGTGATTGGGGAGCAGGCCGAACGGATGGTAAAAGTGGTCGGTGCCGCCTGCCATGGTCCGTGGTTTCGGCTCCGGCCTGCCCGCCGTACGCCAGTTCACGAACTTCACCGCAGTCTTGAAGCTCGCGTTACACTCGCGCATCCAATCGTCCTCGTCGATACCGAGGTAGTCGAAGAAGGCGTTCTGGAGTAGCGGGATTGTCGCTTCGCCCACACCGATCCTGGGGATGGTCGGGGCCTCAAGCACGGTTATCCTGACAGTGGGCCCCAGCGCCTTTCCGAGATAGGACGCTGTCATCCAGCCCGCGGTGCCGCCGCCAAGAATGACGACATCTTTAATCCTGCGATCTTCCACGGTTTTCTCCCGGTCGGCACCAGTAGTAAACGGAAACGAGGTTGACGTTAACGTATGTCATGGCACGGGGCTATATCGCTCGACTGGCCGAGCCGCTGCCACTGCGGCCGCCCGGCTGATTTCTAGCTGCTCGTGGCGGTTGTTGAGCGGCCAGATAGCCATATCCTGATGTCCGTCCTGTTCCTAGGGCCTCAGGCGGCAAGTAGCCTGGGTTGGTGCGACCGGCGAGTTGCTTTTCGTGGAACTTACGCCATGCCCGCAGTCGGTTATCAAGTCCTATTATTGCTTCGATTAGTTCCGTTTCCGTTTCGGAACCGCCAAGCTGGCCAGCTACTTCTACCAGCGGGACGAAGGGCGGATTCGAGAAAGCAAGTACGTGCCGGACCTCGGGGATGCCTGCGAGGACCGGGGCCTTATCGGGCAGCACACCATAGACGTGAGCATCGAGCATTTGCCAGCTCTGACACTGTACGGCACTGGCATCTCCCGTGGCTTCCCTAAAGCCAAGGAAATGATCGGGAGGCATAGTCTTGACGCAGTGGAAGATCTTGATAAGCGGCGCGGCGAACTCGGTCGCCGCCGCGAGCAGCCGGACTGCTTCAGCGAGTCGTCCCACGTGGATCGCCGCTAGTGCACGTTGCACGAATATGAGCGTGCCCCAGAAGAGGCACTCGGCCATCTGTATGAGACTGATGAATGCCACCTCGTCGTGACATGTAGTCTGCGGAAAGACTAGAAGATGGTCGACGATCGCGGCCCCAAATCGATCGCCGCCAATCTCGCATAGATCACCCACGTCTTCGATGATATCGGGAAGGGCGACAATTCCGAACCTGCGGGGAATGAGCGCCTGCGCCGCCGCGAGAGCTCTGAGCCTCGCTCTGCTGACAACGAATTCGAATTGCTCCCGGGCCGGATCAAAGATGCCAGCAAGCGCCTTCATCTCAAAATCTATCTGACGCAGCAAGATCCGATAAAAGATGGCCCAGATCTTTCGCTGGGTAACTGACAATGGCTGATTATTATCTACCTCTAGCACATGCCGCAACAGACGTATCGTCGCATATGGCTCGTACCGGGGCTTGTCATGGGTCAGGACGTACTCCTGCGCACCCAAGAAGTAGCGAGCGGCCTCGACTGTAGCCTTCAGTGATCTATCATTGGAGACAGTCCAGTTGTCGTGCAGCATCGTAGCCGCCGCAGAAAGGCTGATGATCTGTGCGACCAGAGCGCTGTCTTCTCTGAGTCGCGCTCGCCCGAACCGGCCGACCTTCTCCTCGTATGCTACGAGGTCGAACGCTGAAAGACTTGCCAGGAATTTATCGGGACTTAACATTCCCAACCCCTTAGTCTTCCCTCTGGGGTCGCAGTTGGCCGGGGATCAGTTCCAGGCCAGTGGTGTCGGTTTCGACCCGCCAGAATGTTCCGGTCCGCTGCGAGGCTTCGATGTCGGCCTCGCGCGTCGCGGTCACATAAAGGTAAGGACCGTCGAAGATGCAGTTGGTAGCGTACTCGCCCAGGTGAATCTCGGCGAGCACCGCACCGTCTGGCGAGATGACCGTGACCCCTTGGGAGACCGTGGTCGCAACGAACAGGCGCCCGTCCGCGGCGAAGGCCATGCCGTCGGGCACGTGACCGGCCGGGAGCTGACAGAACGTGACGGGCTTGCCGTCCTCGAGCCGCTGGACCCGGTGGGCCCCCGACTCGGTCCAGTACAGCCGTTGCTTGGCGTCGAAGGCGATCCCGTTCGGGTAGACGCCGGGTAGCTCGAGCAGCATCTCACCCGCACCGGACGGGCCGACGGCGAAGAGCCTGCCGGGTGAGCGGACCTCGAAGCGGAGGTCTTGCTCTGACCCCGACTCGGTGAACCACAGTCTGCCGTCCGGCCCGAACGCCAGGTCATTCGGGCCGTAGAGCGGATAGCCCGCCACCTCGGACAGCAGCAGGCCGACCGTCCCGTCCGGGAGCACCCGCTGGATCCCTGACACGGCGCTGGTGTCGCCGCTGCCCGGCACGTTGCCGCCTTGTGTCACGTAGATCGCGCCGTCGCCGCCGAG
Source organism: Trebonia sp. (assembly GCA_035571275.1). Lineage (GTDB taxonomy): Bacteria > Actinomycetota > Actinomycetes > Streptosporangiales > Streptosporangiaceae > Trebonia. The sequence continues at coordinate 18,734 of DATMKQ010000091.1, read as the reverse complement.
CACCGCGCCCCACGGCGAGCCGCCGGTACGGGCGTAGGCGCAGACGCTTCCGTTTGCGTAGACAAGCAGCTCACCGGTGTTACCGTCGCAGAGCACGACCCGGCCGTCACCCATGACCACCGGGCCCTCGGGAAACCCGAGGCCGGACGCCAGCAGCGTGGCTTTCATGGGCATGACGATCTCAATCAGTCAGACGAACGACCACTTCTCAAAGTCAAAGTTCGACAGCGGCACACCCGTGGCGGAGGAAGAATAGCCCGTGATCTTGGTGCTGTAGGCGTCGAGTGAGTCGATGTACGCGGGGATGATGTAGGCGCCCTTGTTGAAGTCGTAGGTCTGCATCTCGTACAGGATCTCCTTGCGCACCGACGGTACCAGCGTGGAGTTCGCCGCGTTGTAGAGGTTGTTGAGGGTAGGGCTGTTGGTGTGCGTCTCGTTAAACGGCGACGCCGGCAGCATAGACGTCGACACTTGCATGAGGTACGGGTCGTAGCTGTAGAAGTCCTGCGAGAACGTCCACGACAGGTAGTTCTTCCCGAAGAACGTGGAGGTCTGGACGCTGTCGAGGTTGATGGTCACCCCGGCCGCCTTGGCCTGCTCGGCCAGCACGGTCGCCATCGCCACCATGCCCGTGGCCGCGGGCGCTGTCACCAGCGTCACCGTGAGGTTCTCGTGCCCGGCTTGCTTCAGTAGGAACTTCGCCTGCGGGATGTCCTGCTCGCGGCGCAGCCCGCTATCGAAGTCGGGGTCGTACGGGGAGAAGACGTCGGAGGCGACCACCCCGTAGCCGTCCAGGGCCGAGTCGATGAGCTGCGGCCGGTCCACCAGCAGCCGCAGCGCCTGGCGGACCCGGAAGTCGTTAAACGGCGGCTGGTCCACCCGCATCGTGAACGGCGTGATCGACCCGGTGTGCGAGGGGACGGCCGTCACACCGCTGACCGCGCCGAGCGCCGCGAGTTGCGGTCCGTCGAATCCTCCGGCCGCGTGAATCGTGCCGGTGGTGAGGGCATCTTGCAAGGAGTTGGTGTCGGGGAAGTCGATGACGGTCAATGTGTCCACATACGGCAGCCCGGACTGCCAGAAATTCGGATTCCTGGTGAACACGCTGCGCTGCTCGGGGGTGAAGCTCTGGTACACGAACGGCCCGGTGCCATTCGGCTTCTGCGACGGCGACGCCGGGTTGAAATTTTCCGGGATGATGTACAGGAAGTACCAGTACTCTAGCTGTTCGAGGAAGCTGGAATAGGGTGCGTGGAATGGCACCTGCACGGTGAGGTTGTCCAGCGCCTTCAGCCCGGCCAGGTCCATGGGCCCGAGGGCGTTGCCGCCGGCGAACGAGCTTCCCTTGTTCCCGGTCTTGACCCGCCGGAAGGTGTAGATCACGTCCTGCGCGGTCAGCGGCTTACCGCTGTGGAAGGTGATGCCCGGGCGCAGCCTGATGATCCACTCCTTGGACGTCTTCGCCGTTATCTCCTCGGCGAGGACCATTTGAATTTGAGCCGCGGAGTTCATCTGGAGCAAGGGCTGGTAGAGGGGCTGAGCCCGTGCGGAATCGACGAAGGTCAATGAGGCGTGCGGGTCAAGGGTGTCCGCGCCCGAACTGCCCGAGAGGCCGATTATCAAGTCGCCGCCGCGCTTGCGGCTCGTGCCGGACGTGGTCGTGCTGGTCGTCGAGCCGGGGCTGTCACAGGCCGCGATCAGGCCGCCCGCGCCGACCGCCGCGCCGGCGACGGCGATGCCCCGAAGGAACTCGCGCCGATTCGGGGCCGCCGGCGAAAGCAGCCTCGCGTTCCCATCCGATCGATCCACGAACTTACCCTCCAGTACGGTGTCGTCCCGCCATTAGATGATAAGCATCGATATAAGGCTTCGGCGGGAGAAAGTGTGGTCTACCAGCTCAAGTTTGGCTTTGTCAGGCGACAACAGGGCTCATGCTCTCACAAGCGGCAGGCGCGATGCAGTCGAACCTAGAGGGTTCACGCACGCAACGGTTGATTTAACTTATTGGCCTGCATCGAAGTTATTAGATGGGAATCTGATATAGATGTGACTGATTGGCTGTCCTGCGGGATTTGAGGTTGGTGTTCGACCAGAGTCTGCGGGTGCGCGGCCGACCGCAGTCTGGCCCAATGATTCACATTGCCGGCCTCAGAGCGTCCCGTTACGCTACAAATGACTCTGATCACCGGATGAGTTCAGCTTCCGGCACCTCCCCCGCTGAAACCGGAAGGAATCGACGACGTGACAGTCCCGCCGTGTCAGTAGCCGTGGCTCCCACCCAGCCGGCCGCTTTCGCCGGCGCGCACCCGATCGCGCGCCTGATCTGGCGGCGGCTGGCCATCGGCGTGGTCATCCTGTTCCTGGTGTCGGTGGTGGTGTTCTGGGCGACCCAGGTGCTCCCCGGCAACGCCGCGTACGCGATACTCGGGCGCACTGCCACCCCAGCCCGGGTACGAGCGTTCGAGATCGCCCTGCACCTGAACCGCGGGGTGTTCGACCAGTACTGGGTCTGGATATCCGGGCTGTTCACCGGCAACCCCGGCCACTCCCTTGTCAACGGCCTGCCGGTATGGGGCTACGTCGAGCCGAGGCTCATCAACTCGGCGGTCCTGGTTTTCGTCGCCGGCGCTATCGGCGCTTTCGCCGGCATGGCCCTCGGCGCCATCGCCGCGCTGCGCAAGGACGGCTGGTTCGACCATGTCACCTCGGTGGTCGTGCTGGCGGTGACGTCGCTGCCTGAGTTTCTCGTGGCCATCGGCCTGATCATCCTGCTGTCCACCGTGGTCTGGCACGTGCTGCCGGCGGTCTCGCTGCTCGCCCCGGGCAGCTATGCCTGGAACCAGCCGGAACTGCTCGTCCTTCCGGTCGCCACGCTCGTGATCGTGATAGTGCCGTACATCCTGCGCATGATGCGCGCCGCGATGGTGGAGGCCCTCGAATCGGACTACGTGGAGATGGCCCGGCTGAAAGGGGTGCCGGAGTGGCGCGTCGTGCTCGTGCACGCGCTGCCGAACGCCATCGCGCCCACCGTCCAGGTCATCGGCCTCAACTTCCTCTATCTGGCGGGCGGCATCGTGGTGGTCGAGTACGTGTTCAACTTCCCGGGTGTCGGCCAGGGCCTGGTGACCGCGGTCGGTGATAGGGACATCCCGGTGATCCAGTTCATCGTCTTGGTCCTGGCCGCGTTCTATGTCGTCATGAACATCGCCACCGACGTGATCGCCTTGCTCGCCACTCCGCGCCGAAGAATCGGCAGGTAGCCCATGGCGGTGAATGCTCCGATAGCTCCCGCGGCCCGGCCGCGGCAGGTCCAGCGGGTGCGCCGGCACCGTTGGGGCACCTTGCTCTGGTCTGCCGCCCGTACCCCGCGCGGAGCGATCGGACTCGTGCTGGCCTCGTTCGTCGTGCTGGTCGCGGTGATCGGGCCGTTCGTCGCTCCGAACTCGCCGGACGCCCTCGTTACCCTGGCCTTCGGCAAGCCGTCCGGACAGTTTCTGCTGGGCGGCGACTTCCTTGGCCGCGACGTCTTGTCACGGGTGCTCAATGGCGGCTGGGTCCTGCTGATCATGGCGGCCATCGCGACCGCGATCGGGATCGCTGGCGGCGCGGCGGCCGGTGTGTCGGCCGCCTACCTGCGCGGGGTCAGCGACGGCATCATCATGCGAGCAGTCGACGTAATCCTGTCGTTCCCCCAGCTTGTGTTCGCCCTACTGCTGCTGAGCCTGCTTGGTCCCCAGTTGTGGCTGATTACCCTCACGGTCGGGGTCTCGCATGCCCCCCAGGTGGCCCGCGTGCTGCGGTCGGCCACCCTCGACGTCTCTGAACGGGACTTCGTCAAGGCGGCAGAGCTGCAGGGCATGCGGTCGGCCAAGGTCATGCGGAAGGAGATACTTCCCAACTTGGTAAGCCCGCTCATGGTGGAGACGGGGCTGCGGCTGACCTACTCGATCGTGATCATCGCCGGGCTCGCGTTCCTCGGCTTCGGGCCGCCGCCCCCGGCCGCGACCTGGGGAACGATGATCAACGAGAACCGGGAGGGCCTATCGCTGAATCCTTGGGCGGTCATAGTGCCGGCCCTGCTGATCGCGCTGTTGACAATCGGGACGAACACGTTCACCGACGCGTTCGCGCGCGTGGCGATCGGGGTCGACCGCCGCCCTGAGGAGGCGGCGCTTATCGACGATCTCGGCCGGGAGCCGAGCAAATGAGGGAGATCCGGCTGAAGGTGACTGGCCTGGAGGTCCGGCTGGGCCGGTCCGGGCCAGATGTTGTACGCGACGTCTCCTTCGCCGTCCCGGCCGGCGAGGTCCTCGGCCTGGTCGGCGAGTCGGGCTCGGGTAAGACCACCGTGGCCTTGGCCCTGCTCGGCCACACCCGCCGCGGGCTGTGCATCGCCGGGGGCCGGGTGCTGCTGGACGGAACCGATCTGCTGGCACTGAGCCCGCGCGACCTTCGGGCCGCGCGCGGAGCCAGGGTCAGCTACGTGCCCCAAGACCCGTCATCGGCGCTCAACCCTGCCCTCCGTGTGGGGACCCAGCTCCGCGAGGTGCTGCAGGTTCACGCCGGTGCCGTCGGTAAGGTCCGCGACCGCGTGGCCGAGGTCCTGCGGGAGGTCCGCCTCGACCCCACACAGGAGATGCTCCGCCGGTACCCGCACCAGCTCTCCGGGGGCCAGCAGCAGCGGATCGCGCTGGCCGTGGCGTTCGCGTGCCGGCCGTCGCTGATAGTCCTGGACGAGCCCACCACCGGGCTCGACGTCTCCACTCAGCGCCACGTGCTGGAGACTGTCCGCAGCCTTTGCCGTTCTTACGGGGTGGCGGCCGTCTATGTGAGCCACGACCTCGCCGTGGTCAGCGGCCTGGTGTCCGGCGTCGCGGTCATGTACGCGGGACGCGTCGTGGAGATCGGGTCCACGGCCCGACTGTTCGGCGAGCCCGTGCATCCGTACACCCGCGGCCTGATCGGAGCCGTGCCATCGCCCGACCGCGCCGAGGCGCTGGTCGGCATCGAGGGCCAGCAGCCCAGGCCCGGCCGCCGCGGTCCCGGCTGCTCGTTTGCCGCGCGCTGCGGCTACGCGATCAGTGACTGCACGACGCGGACCCTGGAGCCGGCGATCGTGGCCGGCCGTTCCGTGCGTTGCCTGCGTGCCGCGGAACTCCAGGCCATCCATCCCGAACGCCTGGCGGTAGCGCCGGTCTGCTCGCCGACCGCGGCGAGCACGCCGGCCATGTCGGTCCGAGGAGTAACGGCCAGGTACGGGAGCACGCCGGTGCTGCATGCCGTCGGCTTCGAGGTACCGTCACGCGCCTGCGTGGCGGTAGTCGGTGAGTCTGGTTCCGGCAAGACCACCCTGGCCCGCTGTGTGGCGGGGCTGCACAGCAACTGGACTGGCGAGATCACCTTCCACGGCAGCCTCCTCGCCCGCGGAGCCCGCCAGCGTGACAAGGATCTGCTCCGGAGGGTCCAGTACATCTTCCAGAATCCCTACTCCTCGCTCAACCCGCGCAAGACCATTGGCCAGATCATCGACCAGCAGCTCGAGCAGTTCACCGGCCTCACCCGCGCAGACCGCTCCGCGCGCGTCGTCGGCATCCTCGAGAACGTGTCGCTGAACCCGGACCTTCTGTCGTCCTACCCGGACCAGCTCTCCGGCGGTGAACGGCAGCGGGTCGCGATCGCCCGGGCCTTGGTGGTCGAGCCGGACCTGCTGATCTGCGACGAGGTGACTTCGTCGCTGGACGTCTCGGTTCAGGCGATCATCGTGGAATTGCTGCGCCGGATTCAAGAGGAACGGCACCTCGCGATGATCTTCATAACGCATAACCTCGCCTTGGTGCGCAGCATCGCCCAGTCCGCGGTGGTCCTGCGCCAGGGATCGGTAATCGAATCCGGTCCGGTCGGCCGGATCCTGGAGAACCCGGCCGATCCCTACACCCAACGCCTCATTGAGCATGTGCCCAAGCTCAGGAGCGGAGCCTGGTGACCCAGGTTTCACGGGGCGGCGCGAGAACTGACGACACCGGGAGACGAAAGGAGCACACGTGAGTGCCTCAGGGAATTCGGCCCATGATCTGAATTGGCTGGTCACGGACTTCGTCGAGCGAGTGAGCGACGTGGCTCACGCGGTCGTCGTCTCCTGCGACGGGCTTCCGCTCGCGTTCAACCACGGGTTTCCGCAGGACCGCGCTGACCATCTGGCGGCGGTAACGCAGGGCCTCACCAGCCTGACCCGCGGCGCGGCGCGATCATTCCAGGCCGGCATCGTCGTACAGACCGTGGTGGAGATGGAAGCTGGCGTGCTGGTGGTCATGACGATCGACCACGGCGCGAGCCTTGCCGTGCTCGCCGCGACCACCTGCGATCTCGGCCTCGTCGCCTATGAGATGACCCTGCTCGTCGAACGGGCCGGGCGGATGCTGACGCCCGCTTCCCGCGGCGTGAACCATGTCGCGCTGCTGGGCTAGGCGCGCGGGGGCTAGCCGAACAGGGAGCGGTGGCGTCTTACCGATTGCAGCAGGCCGATCGCGATCATGTCGGCGAAGATGGCGGAGCCGCCGTAGGAGACGAACGGAAGCGGGAGGCCGGTGATCGGCGTGATGCCGATCGTCATGCCCACGTTGACGAACGTCTGGAACAGGAACCAGACCGCTATCCCCGCGGCCACCAGCATGCCGAACAAGTCGTCGGCCCGCTGCGCGATCCGGATGGCGCGGAAGACCACGAAACCGAGCAGCGCGACGATCACCGCGCAGCCGACGAATCCGAGTTCCTCCCCGGCGACGGTGAAGATGAAGTCGGTCTGCACGGACGGGACGAAGTTGCCGCCGGTGAACGTGCCGTGGAACAGGCCCACGCCGTGCAGCCCGCCCGAGCCGACGGCGATCTTCGCCTGCAAGGCGTTATAGCCGGTGCCCGCGATGTCCTGGTTCGGATGCAGGAACGAGGTCAGGCGGGTGAGCTGGTACCCCTTCAGCAGGTGCGAGCGGGCGACGCCGTAGATGAGCGCGGCGGCGGCCACGATCAGGCCGCCGGTCCAGTACAGCCGGATGGGCGAAACGAGGATCATGACCGCGAGCACGACGACGAGCACGAACATGACGCCGAGCGCTGGCTCGCGCTCAACCAAGATGATCAGCGGCGCCGCCGCCACGATCGCGAGGAACACGTCGAGCATGCCAGGCCGGCCCGCCTTCTCCTCGGGCATTTGCTGCTGCTGCTTGGTGCCGCGCCTGGTGAGCATGTAGGCGGTGGACAGGATCAGCCCGAGCTTGGCGAACTCCGACGGCTCGATCTGGAAGCCGCCGGGCAGCGCGATCCAGGCCTTCGCGCCGTTCACGCTCTGTCCCGCCGGGCTGAGCACGGCGAGCAGCAACAGCAGCGCTCCCGCGTAGATCAGCGGTGTCCACCTGCGGTACTTGCGGTAGTCGATGCTGGCCACCGTGAACATCAAGATGAGCCCGAGCGCTCCCCACAGGATCTGCTTCTTCAGGTAGGTGTGCGGGTCTTCGCCCGCGGCGCGCAGTTCGGGCTCGGTCGCGGCCCAGACGAGCAGCGCGCCGAGACCGGTCAGCCCGGACGCGACAAGGATCAGCAGCCAGTCCCACGAGCGCGCCAGCCCGCCCTTCGCGAACCCGCGGACGAGCAGCGACCGCCGCTTGGGCGCGAAGGTGCCCCACCGCGGGCCGGCGTACCTGCGGGACGGGATCCCGACGCCGCTCACCGGCTCAGCCTCGGAATCGTCGTGGGCAGCACCCCGCCGGGCACCGCGGCCTTGTGCCCTTCCAGGCCGTAAATTCCGTCCCATATCTGCCGGACCGCGGGGGCCGCCGCGTCCGCGCCGTACCCGGAGTCGGGCAGCATCACGACGACCACATACTGCGGATTCTGGCAGGGCGCGAACGACGCGAACACCGATGTGGCCACCTTGCCCATGATCTCCGCGGTACCGGTCTTGCCCGCGACACAAACCTTGTTCAGCGGGAACCCGGCGAACGCGCCGGCCGCGGTGCCCTGGGTGACCACACCTTGCAGCGCGTTCCTGATGTAGGCCAGCGTGGTGGACGACGCGGGCAGCTTGCGCGTCACGGTCGGGGTGATCCGCTGCACCACCTTGCCCGCGGGCGAGATCAGCGCCTCGCCGATCTTGGGGGCGTACAGCGTGCCGCCGTCGGCGAGCGCCACGTAGGCGTTGGTCAGCTGCAGCGGCGTGGCGGTCACGTAGCCCTGGCCGATCGCCGCGATCGCCGCCTGTCCCGGTTCCCATGTGTACCCGTCCTGGCAATCCTGGTACTCGATCTGCTGCACGTAGGACCCGTTGGCCTTGCCGTACTTGCACCAGTTCTGGCCGGCGTGGGCGTTGTCCTTCCACATGTAGTACAGCCATTGCCTGGTCGGGATCGTCCCAGTCGCCTCCTCGGGCAGGTCGATGCCCGTGTACTTGCCGAACCCCCAGGCCAGCTCCATCGCTTGCATCTTCTGGACAGGCGCGTTCGGGTTCGCCTGGAAGTCGGCCGCGTTGTCGTCGCTCTGCCACATCTGGTACGCGAGGTCGTAATAGACGCTGTCACACGACTGGATCAGCGCCGTCTGGAACGTCATGTCGCCTTCGCCAGGGTTGCCGTCGTTGATGAAGGTCTGGCCGTCGATACTCACCGACGCGGGGCAGTTGTACAGGCCGTACAGGCTGAACCCATCGGCTACGGCCGCCGCGGTGGACGTGACCTTGAACGTCGATCCTGGCGCGTACTGCCCCTGGGTGGCCCAGTTCATGATCGGCTCACCGGACGCGGTGCCGAACAGGTAGTTGAACTCCTGCTGCGAGATGCCGGCGGTCCATACCGACGGGTTGTAGTCGGGGTAGCTCGCCATGGCGACGATCCGCCCGGTGGTGGTCTCCACCACCGCCGCGCCCTGGTTCACATCGTTGCCCTGCCCCCTCGACCGGGCGATCGCGCTGTTGAGCGCGTCCTGCGCGACCGCTTGCACCTTCGAGTTCAGGCTGGTCACCAGCGTGTCGCCGTTCCGCGGCTGGACCTCGGAGACGGCCCCCCTGACATCGCCCGCGGCGTTCACGGAGACGGTCTGGGTACCTGGCTTGCCGGTCAGCGCGCTGTTGTACTGCGCCTCCAGGCCCGCCTGGCCCACCAGGTCGTCCCCGGCGAAGCCGGTCTCCGGCAAGTGCTCCTTGGCCATCTCCTGCTGGGTGATCGGCTGCAGGTAGCCGAGCACCTGCGCCGGGTTGGCGCCGTCCGGCATCGGGTAGTCCACCACCGGCTGGACCCCGGCGGTGACGCCGGGGAACTGGTTCGGCTCCTCCATGATCTGCAGCGCCGTACGCATGCTCACCCGCTGGTCGACAGGGACCGGCTGGTACGGCGAGCCCGTCCAGCATGGCGCGGAAACGCCCTTGGTGCACAGCCGGGTCTTCTCGCTGAGGTCCTTGTAGGACATGCCGAGCAGCGGCGCGAGCCGGCGCAGCACGCTTTGCCCGTCGTCGGAGGTGGTCTGCGACAGCGTGCTCATGTTGACGGAGACCACCATGGACGTCTGGTTGCGCACCAGCGGCTGGCCCAGGTCATCGACGATCCCGCCGCGTACCGCGGGCACCACCACCTGGCGGGTCTGGTTCGCCGCGGCCAGCGCCTTGTACTGGGCGGTGTTCAGCACCTGCACGTAGTACAGCCGCCCGCCGAGGGCGACCAGCGCCGCCGCCACGAGCACATACAGCACGGCGAGCCGCCGGCGTGACGCCGGGATCATCTGCGCCCTCCCAACAACAACCGCCGCCGGCGGCGGCTGCGCTTGAGCCACCGGGTGCTTGGAGACTGGGTATACCAATTCTGCTTCGGCGGCTTGGACGGGCGAAGCCAGCCCCTGCCTGGCGACTTACGGTGCGGCGCCGACAGCGGCTTGGCGGGGCGGATCCAGCCCTTGCCCGGGGACTTGAGCCGCGGCGCTGGCGGCGGCTTAACCGTCCGCAGCCACCCCTTGCCTGGCGACTGGCGACGCCAGCTCGGCGGCACGACCGGGGGGCTCATTCGCAGCCAGCCCCGGCCAGGCGACGAAAGACTGCTGGCCGAACCCGGGCGGCGGACCGGCGTGCTACGCAGGTCGCCGCGCGCCCAGCCCTTGCCAGGCGACGTGCGCCGCGGCGGCGCCGCGGGCTTGACCGGTCGCAGCCAGCCCTTACCGGGCGAGCGGCGACGCCACGCGGGCACTCCGATCGGCGCGGCGGCGCGGACCCACCCCTTGCCGGGAGAGGCCGGCCGCCGGATAGGCCCGGCGGGCGAGCTGGCCGACAAGTCGCCGCGGGCCCAGCCCTTGCCAGGCGAGTTCGGCCGACGGGGCGCCCCGGCCGTTCCGGTCGGCTTACCTGGCCGCAGCCAGCCCTTGGCGGGCGACTTGCCCTGGAAATTCGCGACCCGCGCGGCGCGCAGCGCGGAGGCGCCCGCGAGCTGGTTACCGCGTCCGGTCGAGGAGAAGTTCACCTTCGCCGGCCGGCCATTGAGGGCAACCGTACCCGTCGAAGAGAAAGCAGCACTCGTTCGGGATAGCGATGAAGAGCGACCGCCCGCGAGCCGCAGCCGTGGCTCCGAGCGGATGGGCTGCGGGACCAGGGCCGGTGAGCTGCCCGCGAGCCGCAGCCCCGGCGCGGCGCCCGCCGACGCCAGCCGGAACGCGGGAGCGAACCTGAAAGCCTGAGGGAACTGCGGCGCCGGGGCGCGCTCGGCGGCCGGGCGGCCGACCACCACCGACACGAGCCACAGCACGAACGGGCACAGCAGCAGGTCGTAGATGACCGCGGCGGGCAGCACGTGCCTGAGCGCCGGGCCGGTCATGTTGGGGTCGCTGAGCATCAGGCCAAGCGCCGCCTTACCCGCCTCACCGGCCACCACGCCGACCGCCATCACGGTAAGCGACGCCGTCGCTGACCGGTCGGCCGACGAGCCCTGGACCAGGTCGCGGGTCCGGCCGCAGGCGTACCCGACCAGGCAGTAGACCAGCGCGTACTCCCCCGCAAAGTGCCCGCCGGGTGGGGCGACGTCGATCGCGAGGCCGCCAGCGAAGCCGGCCAGCAGGCCTGTCACCGGCCCGGCGCTGACGCCGAGCGCGGCCACCACGAGCAGCACCACGTCGGGCAAGCCGCCGCCGCCGGGCAGCGGCAGCCGGTTGACCAGCACGAGCTGGCCAAGCACCGCGACGATCAGCAGCAGCGGGCTGAGCAGGATGCGGCGGATGATCATTTCTTTGCCTTCGCCGCCTTGGCGGGCTTCGCGGCAGGCGGCGGGACGACCACGCCGAGGACGCCGAGGCCGCTGAAGTCGGCGAACGGACGCACGAGCGCGGTCTGCGTCAGCGAACCTGGCTGGCTGGTCACCGAGACGACAGCGCCGACGGGAACGCCGGCCACGTACGGGCGGCCGCCGACCGAGCCGAACGTGACGAGCGTTTCCCCTGGGTGCAGCACCGCGGTCGCGCTGAACAGCGTCAGGCGCAGCTCGTCGGTGCCGGCCATCGTCTGGCCGGTGCCGCTGAGCGCGCCGATCTGGTTCGTGTCGGTCGTCCTGACGCCCACCGTCGCGTCGGCGTCGGTGGCCAGCTGCACGGTCGCGGTGCCCGAGGTCACCGCCGTAACGGTGCCGACGAGCCCGTCGCCGTTGAGCACGGTCTCGTCCGGGGCGACTCCATCCGCGCTGCCCGCGTTGATTGTCACCGTGTCGGAGTACTCGCCGCCCGCCGCGATGATGGTCCCGGCGACCACCCGGTACCCGTGCTTACCGCTGAGCCGCAGCAGGCTGGCGAGCTGCGCCGCGTCAGCGTTGCTGACCTGGTTCTGCGCCAGCTCCGCGCGCAGCTGATCGTTCTGTTTTTGCAGGGCGGCTATCTCGGAGCTGTCGTTGCCGCTCGCGGCGTGGAAGAAGCCGACGAACGGGCTGGCCGCGTCGCCCGCCACGCGCTCGACCGGCCCGAAGACGTCCGCCCCGACCGTGTGCACCGGCGACCCGCCGCCATCGCGGAAATCGAGCGTGATCAGCGCGATCGCCACGACAAGCAGCATGATGAGAACCGGGCGTGTCCATCTCGCTACTGGCAAAGCGGAGCTCCCGTCACTGGGTTTCAGCGTCGGCGTTCAGGAAGCAGGACCTGCTGTAGCGTATCGAAGTCCTCCACGCACTTGCCTGTGCCCATGACCACGGACTCGAGCGGGCTGTCCGCCAGGTGGACCGGCATGCCCGTCTCTTCGCGGATGCGCTGGTCAAGGCCTCGTAGCAGCGCGCCGCCGCCGGTGAGCGCGATCCCCCTGTCCATCACGTCACCGGCCAGCTCGGGCGGGCACTTGTCCAGCGTGGACTTCACGGCGTCGACGATCAGGTTCAGCGGCTCCTCGATCGCCCGCCTGACCTCCGCCGCGGAGATGACCACGGTCTTCGGCAGCCCGGTGACGAGGTCTCTGCCTCTTATCTCGGCGTGCGGCTCGTCGGCGGCCGGGAACGCCGAGCCCAGCGCGACCTTGATCTCCTCGGCGGTCCGCTCGCCGAGCATCAGCGAGTGCTCCTTCTTGCCGAACGTCATGATCGCCTGGTCGAGTTCGTCGCCGCCGATGCGGATCGACTGGCTAGTGACGATGCCGCCAAGGGAGATCACCGCGACCTCGGTGGTGCCGCCGCCGATGTCCACGACCATGTTCCCCGTCGGCTCGTTGACCGGCAGGCCGGCGCCGATCGCCGCGGCCATCGGCTCCTCGATGATGTACACCCGGCGCGCCCCGGCCTGATGGCCCGCCTCTTTGACGGCGCTCTGCTCGACACCGGTGATCCCGCTCGGCACCGCCACCACGATCCGTGGCTTGGCCATTCTGGTGCGCCGGTGAACCTTCTGGATGAAGTACCTGAGCATGCGCTCGGTGACGTCGAAGTCCGCGATCACGCCGTCCTTGAGTGGCCGCACCGCCACGATGTTTCCCGGGGTGCGGCCGATCATCCGTTTAGCCTCGACTCCGACGGCCACGATCTGGCCGTTGTTGGCGTTGAGCGCTACCACTGACGGTTCGTTGAGCACGATCCCCCGGCCCCGGACGTACACCAGCGTGTTGGCGGTTCCGAGGTCCACCGCCATGTCGCGGCCGAGAAACGTCAGCGCACTCATCGGGTACGGGCCACCTTCCGATCAGAGCCGGTCCTGGCGCGGGAAACGCCTAGACAATTCGTAGCAAATGCCTAACCAGGACCGCGCACCTTCTGGAGCGCCGCTTTGCACGTGCGTATGCAAGTCCGTTCGCGCGCTTCGCATCACTTGACGCAGCGTCGCGCGGCTTTTGCCCGCTTCGCACCATCCGGTAGCACGGCCTAGCTACTATCTACCTTGGCTGACGAGCCAGCCGTTAAACGAGTTCCGGGAAGAAGATCTTGATTTCCCGTTCCGCCGACTCCGGGGAGTCGGAGCCGTGCACCATGTTCTGGGCGGCCCGTAGAGCGTAGTCACCGCGGATGGTGCCTGGCAGGGCCTTCACCGGGTCGGTCGCGCCTGCCAGCGCCCGGAACGCCTCGATCGCCCGTTCACCCTCGGCGACGATCGCCACCGCGGGGCCGGACGTGATGAACTCGACAACGGGGCCGAAGAACGGTTTTCCCGTGTGCTCGGCGTAGTGCGTCTCGGCGGTCTCACGGTCGATTGTGCGCAAGTCCATGGCGATCACCCGGAGCCCCTTACGCTCAATTCGGGAGATTACCTCGCCTATGAGGTTGCGCTGAACCGCGTCAGGTTTGACCAAAATAAGGGTGCGCTCAGGCACTACTGCTCCTTGCAATGTTTACGCAGACACATATTACGCGAGCAGCGCACGCTATTTCGCCGGCTGTCGCGCCTGGAAGACTAGCCTCTGCGCAAGAGCTTACCCATGCAACTGACGGACCTGCCCGCCGCCTCCGTCACTGCGTGACGCACTCGCTTCGCTCCGTCCCGCGCACGTGCTCGTGACGCGAGCGGCGGGCGCGGCGGGTGTGCCGGGTGTGCCGGGCGCACGCCGACAGGGCCACCGCTACGGCGGCCGCGGCGGCGAGTAGTTCCCACCAGCCGTTCGCGGCCACGAGGCCGTGCGGCACCGGATTTCCGGCCGACGCGGTCACTCCGGCTAGCTGGGCCCTGATCGCTTCTGCGGCTAGGTACCCGGCGAGCGTCGCGCCGGTGAGGACGATGACGCCTGCCATCGCGCTCGTCACCGTGGTCCGGCTCGCCGCGCGGGCGAGCGCCGCCGTCAGCCCGCCGGTCACGGCGGCCGCGAGAACGCCGAGCAGGGCGGGGCCGGTGAACGGCCCGGCGATGCACGCGGCCACCAGCCCCGCGGCGGCGAGCAGCAGACCCGCGGCGGGGAGGAGGCTGACCGGGAAGGTGCGCGCGGCCGGGGTCGTCCGGCTGGCGGCGAGCCCGGCACCCGCACCGACGATCGCGCCCGCGAGGGCTGCCAGCGCGAGCGCGGTGCCGTCTGTGCCGTGCGTCATGCCGGCGGCCGCCAAGGCACGCAAGCCGACCAACCCGGCCGACGCGGGCCCGAGGGCCAAGCCGGTTACCGCACACGCGACGACGAACCCGGCGCCGCCGGCGCCGGAGCCGACGACGCGGGCGGCGCGGGCGGATCCGGCGACGGCGCGAACCGCCAAGACCGCCATGACGAGCAGCGCCGCGACACCGCACACCGCTGCCACGACGATCGTGTCGCTCGGCCGGTACGTGGCCGCCACGGCGACAACGCCGAGCGCGAGGGCGGGCGGCACGAGCAGGCCGAGCCGTCCCTCGGTCGGGTCGGCCGCCGCGACGTCTGGCCGGGCGATGCGTTCCGCGCTGTCCCGGCGCCCTTTCGCCCGCCGCGGCGGGGCAGCGGTGTCGGCGATTATGACGAGCAGTCCGTCCGGGCGCGGCCTGGTGGGAGCGTCGGCGGGGGCGTCGGCGCGGGCGGGGGCGTCGGCGGGGGCGTCGGAATCTTCAATGCGCGGGCTGACCGGCAGCGGCCGACTGGCTAGCAGCGCGTATGCGGCGAAGGCGGCGACCGCGGCGAGGGTCAGCCACGGGACAGGCCCGAGGGCCCTGCCCCAGCCGCTGGCCGGCTGCTGGCTGAGCGTGAGCCCGGGCAGCACAGCGAGCGCGGCGACGACGACGGCCGCCCACCAGGCAGCGAGCAGTCTCCGCGACAACCCGGCATGCTCGGTCACCAGGGCCACCGACGCGACGATCGTCAGCCCGGCAGCTACCCCGTGCAGCGCGCCGCCGACGGCGGCGTGCGTCCCTGTCGCGGTCCCTGCGCCGGTCAGCACGTCACCGGCCACCGTCGCGATCAGCCCGGCGAACAGCACGGGCAGGGCCAGGAAACGGCGGACGGCCAGCGCGGCGAGCGGAGCGAACGCGACCGCGAACGGCAGCGCCAGGCTCGCCGCGCGCAGCACGGCCGCCGAGCCGCCGGCCGGGGCCGACGGCTCTGCTGTGCTCGCGAGCTGGGGCAGCGCGGCGTACGGGACCTGCAGCAGGCACAGGGGTACCACCGTGGCTAGCAGGCTGCCAGCCACGCAATCGCCTGCGACAGGGCGCCGCGCGGATCCCCAGCCCGCGAGCCTCCGGGGGGCGGTTAGCCGACGGGGATCGGCTAGCCGCCGCGAAACGGAAAGCTTTCTGGGAGCGGAGAGCTGATGGGAAGCGTGGCTGCGACGGAAAGGCAGCCTGCGGGACAGCGGCGGCCGGTCGTCTGTCTCCCAGGGGCCGCCGGCCACGCGGCCGGCATGCACGCCGCGACCGCGGCGCTCGCGCCGCTCGCGCGGAGTGCTCGGGCTCGGGACCGGCCTCAGGCTCGGGCGACCGGCTGGCCCGGGGGCGGGCGCGGGAGCGGGAGCGGGCACAGGGGCGGCTGGAGCCGGATCGGGAGCGGGCCTGGCCGCGGGGACCACGGCATCCTCGGGCAGATCGCGGATCGCGACCAGGTCGACCGCCGTCTGCGTCAGGTCCTTGCTAACAGGCGGGGGCGGGTCGTCGCGTACCGGAGCCAGGTCAATCGCCGTGTCCGCCACGCCGGGCGTCCGGGCCTCGGGCCGGTCCAACGGCGGCATGTCCTGCACAGGGATCAAGTCGAGGGAGGTCTTTGCCACCTCCGGCTCGCCGGCGGGTTCACGTTCGTCACCACTGTCTTCCGGCCAAGGCAGACTCGAGGTCTCCGGCTCGGCAGGTCTCATGACTTCAGTCACTTACCGCTCACTTCTGGTAACTTTGCGAGACGGTCTGAGCCTAACCCGGCCACCGCGACGCGCGCGGGTAGTTCTGATAGACGGTCACCTATGCCCTAGGAATTCCCATTGGTCAGCTAAGCCACTGTGCGCCCCAAAATGCGGAGAATCTGAGCACGGACCTGCCAGATGAATGGCCCTTTCAGCTTTCCCTGACCAGATGAACGGCCCATTCATCTGGTTGGACTGGGGACGCCAAGCGGGCCGGGACGCTAGGCGGGCCGGGACGCTAGGCGGGCCGGGGACGCTAGGCGGCCGGGCTGGGCGGAGGGGTGCGGCGTTCTACGCGGCGGGCCAGCCAGATGCCCGTGAACCATAGCGCGGCGAAGATCACGCCGAGGATGTACATCGCGGGTATCAGGACGCCCGAGACGATCACAAGCACCTGCAGCACCGAGCCCGCGTACAGCGCCCACCCCGTGTGCGGGCGGCCGATCAGGCCCGCGATCAGGATCGCCAGGACCGCTATACCGAAGCCGACGGCGGCCGCGGTGCCGCCAGGCACGTGCTCGAGCACCTTCATCGGCACGATCGCCAGCAGAACGATCACGGCTTCCATGCCGAGGACGGTGCCGCACAACTGCCTCACGAGAGGTCCCCTGCCGTAAACGAGTGCCTGGCCGGCATTCCCGGGGGCGGCGGCGCGTCGACGGGGTCGCCGGGGGCGAGCAGCAGCCTGGCGTCGCCCGCGGTGGCGACCGAACCGGTGATGAGAACGGCGGTGCTACCCGGCAGGTCGTCGCCGGCCGGCTCGTCGGCCAGGCTGACCGCCTCCTCGATCGCGTCGTCGATACGGTCCCTGACCAGCACGCGGTCCTCGCCGAACACCTCGCGCGCGATCACCGCGAGCTCTCCCGCCGACATCGACCGCGGCGAGGAGTTCGCCGTCACGACGATGTCGCTGAGCACGGGCTCAAGCTCCTCGAGGAACCCGGCCACGTCCTTGTCCTGGTAGATCGCGACCACCCCGATGACCCGCGCGAAACCGAACGTCTCGGTCAGCGCCTCCAGGGTCGCCGCTATGCCAGCCGGGTTGTGCGCGGCGTCCGCGAGCACTGTCGGGCTGCGCCGCAGGATCTCCAGCCGGCCCGGCGAGCTGACCTTGGCGAATCCGTCCCTGACCAGGACCGGGTCAAGGACCAGACCGGAGTCAGAAACGCCGGCGAACGCCTCCACAGCGGCGAGCGAGCAGGCCGCGTTGCCCGCCTGATGCGCGCCGAACAGCGGCAGGTAGATGTCCTCGTACGTACCCCGCAGCCCCTGCAGCACCAGTTGCTGCCCGCCGACGGCCATCTCGCGGGCGACAACGCCGAACTCGATGCCCTCTCGCGCCACGCTCGCACCGACCGAGGCCGCCTGCGCGAGCAGCACTTCGGCTGCCGCTAGCTGCTGCTGGGCGATGATGGCGGTCGCGCCCGGCTTGATAATGCCGGCCTTCTCGCCGGCTATCTGCTCGATCGTGTCGCCCAGGTACTGCATGTGGTCCATGGCGACCGGGCCGATCACGGCGACCGCGCCGTCCGCGACGTTGGTCGCGTCCCACCTGCCACCGAGGCCGACCTCGATCACCCCGACGTCGACAGGGGCATCGGCGAACGCGGCGAACATCATGCCGGCGAGCACCTCGAAGAAACTCAGGTGAGCCGGCTGCCGCTCGTCGACGAGCTCGACGTACGGCAGTATCTCGTCGTAAAGCTCGACGAAACGCTCCGCTGGCAACGGCACCCCGTCCACGACGATCCGCTCCCTGATGGACGCCAGGTGCGGGCTGGTGAACCGCCCGGTGCGCAGCCCGCGCTCGCGCAGCAGCCCGTCGATCATCCGCGTCATCGACGTCTTGCCGTTGGTGCCCGTCACATGGATGATCGGAAAGCTTCGTTGCGGGTCGCCGAGCAGGCTGGTGAGCATCGCGATCCGGTCCAGCGTCGGGTCGATCTGGTGCTCAGGACTACGCGCGAAAATCTCACGCTCGACCTCGCGCAGCCGGTCGTCAATATCCACCCAGCCAGCCTACTGCCCAGGTCTCGGCGCCGCCGCCAGCCTCCCCGGGAGGGGTTAGGCGAGGGCCGCCAGACGGCTCTCGAGGCGAGCGATGTCTGCCTCGGCGACCGCAAGGCGCTGCCGGGACTTCTGGACCACGTCGGCGGGCGCCTTGTCGGTGAAGGCGGCGTTGCCGAGCTTGGCCGTCATCTGCCCCGCCTCCTTGCGGGCCGCGGCGAGGTCCTTCTCCAGGCGCTTGCGCTCGGCGTCCACGTCCACCGTGCCCGCGAGGTCGAGTTCGACCGTGACGCCTTCGGCGGCGAGAGCCGCCGAGACCGAGAAGCCGTCCTCGGGCGCCACCAGTCGCAGCAGCGCGCGGATCGCCTGCTCGTGGACGGCCAGCGGGGTGGACTCGATCCCGGCGAGCCGGGCCTGGACCCGCTGCCCTGGACGCAGGCCCTGGTCGGAACGGAACCGGCGGATCTCGGT
>DATMKQ010000090.1:0-7662 GCA_035571275.1 Trebonia sp. | reverse complement strand
TGCAGCGCGTCGGCGCTTGGCAGGTCCAGGTTGTCGGTCGGCTCGTCGAGCAGCAGCATCGTCGCGCCGCCGAGCTCGAGCAGCAGGATCTGCAGCCGGGCCTGCTGACCGCCGGACAGCGTGCCGAACGGCTGCCGCGCGCACACCTGCAGCTCGTATCGCGCGAGCGCGGACATCGCCTCGTTGATGAGCAGCGCGTGCTCGGTCATCAAGATTTCCAGGGGGGTGCGGCCCTCCAGATCGGGACGCGCGTGGGTCTGCGCGAACATCCCGGGCACGACCCTGGCGCCGAGCCTGGCGCTGCCCTCGTGCGCCAGCGACTCCCCCGCGAGCAGTCTGAGGAAACTCGACTTCCCGCTCCCGTTCCCGCCGAGCACCGCGACCCGGTCTCCGTACCAGATTTCCATTCCGAACGGAGACGTGGTTCCTGCCACAGCGAGCTGCTCGCACACCAGCGCGCGCTTGCCTGTCCTGCCGCCCTTCAGGCGCACCCGGATGTGCTGCTCACGGGGCGGGATCTCCGGCGGGCCCGCGTCCTCGAACCTCTCCAGGCGCGTCACCGCCGCCTGCAGCCGGGAGGCCATGTCGGAGTTATAGCTCGCCTTCTGCCGGTACATGCGGACGAGCTGTTTGAGCTTCTCGTGCTCTTCGTCCCAGCGACGGCGCAGTTCCTCGAGGCGGTCGATGCGCTCCTCTCTGGCCTGGGCATACGTGGCGAAGCCGCCCCCGTGCACCCAGGCGTGCCTGTCTTCGACCGTGACGATGCGCTGCGCGCAAGCGTTGAGCAGCTCGCGGTCGTGGCTGACGAGCAGCACGGTCTTGCTGGTGGCTTTGAGTTGGTTCTCGAGCCACCGCTTGGCAGGGACGTCGAGGTAGTTGTCCGGTTCGTCGAGCAGCAGCACGGGGTCGGCGCCGCGCAGCAGCGACTCGAGGACCAGGCGTTTTTGCTGGCCACCCGACAGCGTGTTGATCTCGCGGTACTTGCCCTCGTCGTAAGGCTTGCCGAGGGCTGCGACGCAACATTCGTCCCAGTGCACCTCGGCCTCGTAGCCGCCGGCCTCGCTGTAGTCGTTGAGCGCGCGGGCGTAGTCGAGCTGGGTCGGCTCGTCGTCGCGCTCCATCATGGCGAGCTCGGCGTCGTCGAGGCTCCGGGCGGCTTGCTGTATTCGTGTTGGGGCCACCGACAGGAGCAGGTCACGCACAGTGAAGTCCTTGGCGGCCGGACCGCCGATGAACTGCCGCATGACGGCGAGGCCGCCTGTTGCTGTTATCACCCCGGTCTGGGGTTGTAGGTCGCCGCCGACTAGCTTGAGAAGGGTAGTCTTGCCCGCGCCGTTCGGGCCGACTAGGGCGGCGGTGATGCCGTCGGGGATCTTGAAGCTGACGTCGTCGAGCAGCATCCGCCCGTCCGGCAGCACGTGGCTGACATGCGCCACTTCGATGGACCCCACTCGCGGACGGTACCCGGAGCGAGTGTCGGAGGGCAACGCGATTTTCCTGGCCCGTGACCGTGCGCGGTCCTCGCTACAAGTGCCAGCTCCCCAGGGTCCTATGTGTTGTGTACGTGCGCATTACGTGCCCGTCTATATTCAAATACGATTCTCCCACGGTGAGACTTTGCTGCTGGCCGATAATCAGCCCGTCCGGGCTTTGACCCCAGAAAACGTCCCTTGCGGCACCAAAATCAGAACTCGGAAGGCTCGCCCCGCCTCCAACATCGTCGAAGGGACCGCCGTTATCCGAGATGTTGGGTGCATCCGACTCATAAAGGCCGATCGACGCTCCGACCGACGGCCACGTGACACCGTTGCGCACCGTTGTCTTCGTCACTCCGACCTGCAGGTTGTCGCTGGAACCATTGAAGGACATCAGGGCGCAGTTCGACGCGTACGAAATAGCCGCGAAAGCGCCGGCCAACCAGCCCGCACACACTCCCACCGTTCCCGACGGGAGATGCCCGGTGGACTTGGGCTCCCACGGTTTGCAGGTGGGGTCGAGGCCGAAGCGGCCGTCAGCCACGGTGCAGTAGTTCTCGCCGGTGGACTGCTGGGGGGGAGTGACGGCGCGCGGAGAGCGTTTGACCGTCGGGGTTGGCGCGTGCCCGGTTGAGCCTCCGGCGCACGGATTGAAGAAGGGATTGCATCCCCCTCCGACGGTCGGTCCTAGGCTGGGGCCTCCACCACCACTGGTTCTGCCGCCGCCACCGGATTCGCCGCCTCCGCCAAGAGTCCAGTTGATGCAGGCGCTGATGTTCAGCGCGCAATCGCCCGGGGTCGGGCCGCTGGAGTTGCTGGTGGCCGGGGCCCCGCTGCTGCCGTCGGCGACGTACATGGCACCGGATGGGTCGGAGTTCGTCGCCGGGTCGTCGGCCGCGTAGGCGTAGGCGTTCAGGTCTTGCGGGTCGGTCGGGGCGAGCAACGGGTCGGGGGAGATGAACGAGCCCGTGGCCGAGTCGTATTCGCGGGCGCCGAGATTGACCAGGCCGGTGTCGGGGTCGGTGGTGCCGCCGACGAAGCCCTTGGTACCGGGCCAGGTGGTGAGTGGGGTGCCGATGGGGCTGCCGTAGGGGTCGTAATAGCGGCGGGTGACGGCCAGGGTGCCAGCGTCGATGGCTAGAGTATCGGTGCCCTGCTGGTCACCGGTGAGGTACTGGACGTCGCCACCGGTGGCGCGGGCGGCGACGGTGACGCCGCCGATGGAGTAATAGCGGGTGGCGGTGACCGCGCCGGTGGCGGTTTTCTCCGCTAGCTGCTCGTCGGGCAGGTACAAAGTGACGTTGCCGGGGTCGGATTGCAGCAGCAGGTTCCCGCTGGCGTCGTAGACGTACGACGTGGTGCCGGGGTCGAGACCGCCAGTGCCGGTGACCGAGCCGAGCTGACCGGCGTCGTTCCAGGTCAGCGTCTGCGTGTCGGACGGCGCGGTGACGCTCGTCGCGTCGCCGGCCGCGTTGTATGCGTAACTGCTTGTCGTGGTGCCGGCGGGGGCGGCGACCTGCGCCGAGGTCACCGCGTGCGGCTGCGCCGATCCCGCGGCCGGATAGCCGAACGTGGTGGTCGTGGCCAACCCCGTGGCGGGCGTGGAGACCTCGGAGGTGAGGTCGTTCTCGTTGTTGTAGGTGTACTGCTCCCAGTACGGGGCGGCGGCGCCGGATTCGGCGGACTGGGACGGCCCGGCCGGGCAACTGGAGGCGCCCTGCGACCAGCCCGTGGTGAGCCGGCCAAGGTAGTCGTAGGAGAAGCACTGCACCTGGGCCGGGCCGCCGGCCGGGGTGTCGGCCTCGGATGTGATCAGCCCGGCGTTGTCATAGCTGTACGTAGTGTCGTCGACGATCGTCGAGTTGCTGCTGGCCGTTACCACGGACCGGGTCAGCCGGTTCGTCGCCGGGTCATAGCTGTTGAGTAGCGAGGCCGGTTCTGTGGTAGTGCCGAACGTGTACTCCAGCGGCTGGCCCAGCTCGGTGTACGACAGCGTGGGCACGTAGTCCCACAGCGAGGAGGTCAGGCTGGTCGGGTCGTCGGCGGTGTCGTAGCCGATGTAAACCTTCTCGGTGCCGGGCAGCCCGCCTGCGGCGCTGTCCTCGTAGGCAGTCTCCACGTTTCCGTAGGTGCTGTATCCGACTGACTGTGTGTAGGTGCCCGCTAGCGGGCCGGCGGAGACCTTCGCGGTGCTGCCGGATGGCAGGCCGTCGCTGTTGTAACCGGCGACGGACTCGGTGTACGTGGTGCCGCTCGTTCCGCCCGCCCCGTAGGCGGTAGAGGAGGTGGGCTGGCCCTTGGCCAGGGTGTCGTAGGCCCAGGAAGCCAGCTCGTCGGCTCCGGCCTCCGGCGCGCTCCCGGTGGTGTCGTACTCGGCGGTCTTGCGTCCGTCCGCGTCGTAGGTGTAGCTGATCGTCTTGCCGCGCGCGTCGGTCGTCGACAGCACGTTCCCGTCAGGGTCGTAGCTGCTGGTGGTGGCGCCGGCGTCGGGGTCGGTCGCACTGGTCTGGTCGCCGGCCAGGTCGTAGCCATAGGACCAGTGGTTGCCCGCGTCGTCGGTGATAGTGGCCAGCTGCCCGGCGGGGGTGTAGGTGTAGGCGGTCTGGTCCCAGCCGGAGGCGCCGCTTTGCGATCCGGAGCCGGGTGCGGGCGGGCTGGCTGGCGGGGTGGCCGAGTGGTATTGGTAGATATAGCTGGTCTTGCCGATGCCGTTGGTGTAGATGGTCTGCGCCGTGCCGCCAGCGGGCGGGGTAACGGTGGTGTAGTCGCCGCCGTAGGCGGTGTCGGTCTCGAACTGCTCGCCGCCCAGGCTGTACAGGACCTGGCGGATGACCCGGCCGTCCCCGTCGTAGAAATAGCCGGTCTGCGAGGGCACCTGGTCGTCAGGCGCGGCGACCAGCGTGGCCGACGGTGCGCCGGTCGCGTAGTAGGGGCTGGAGGAGACCAGTTTCCAGCCGTCGGAGTTGTAGTAGGCGTCGGTGATGTCCCGGCCGCCGTCGGGCGTCTGGGTCTGGGTCTCGACCTGCCGGCCGAGCGAGTCGTAGAACGTCTCGGACGGCAGGTAGGTGCCGACGGTGTTGATCGTGTTGGTGGTCACGATCGTCGGGCCAGTATCGGACACGTCGTAGCTGAACGTCTTGTCCGCCGGGCCCGAGGTGGGATGCCCGGGTGTCCAGACCGCGGTGAGCCGGCCGAGCGCGTCGTAGGTCTCGCTCGTCGTCCAGCCCGCCGGGTTGGTGACGGTCAGCGGCAGATCGCGGGCCGGGTCGTAGGTAGTGGTGGTGACCAGGCCCATCGGGTCGGTAACGGCCTGCGAGGTGGGCTCGGCGCCGGTGGGCGGCGAGTACGCGGTGGTGGCGGTGTTCCCGTCGGCGTCGGTGGAGGTCAGCACCCGGCCGTATTCGTCGTATGTGGCCGTCGACTCGGTGGTGAACACCTCCGAGCTTCCGCTGTAGGAGGTGGCCTGTTTGGTCATCGTGACGTTCCCGGCCGATGGTGCCGCGCCCAGCGTGGTGGAGCCGTCGTAGTAGGTCTGGGTGTCCGAGACCAGCTCGGCCTGGGTCGGGGTCCCCGACACAGGGCAGTCCGCGGGCGGAACCGAGGTCACGGTCACCTCGGCGGGCAGGTCAAGCAGCCAGGTCGAGGCGTTGGTCGCGTAGCTGGACTGGGTGCAGGTGTCTTCAGACGCATCGGAGGTGTCCCTGACGCTCGTCTGCACGGTGACGCGGCCGTAGGAGTCGTGGGTGTAGCTGTCGTCGGCTTCCCGGTAGCCGCCGGCGGCCAGCGCGGTGAACGTCTTGGTCTCCGCCGTCCCGGTCATGTACGCGGTCAGCGCGGGCAGTGACGACGGCTGGGACTGGGTGGCTGTCGCCGCGCTGGTCCACGGCACCGTCACCGCGTTGGTCACCACTGCCCCACCCGCGCCGTCGTAGACGGTGTGCTCGAAGTCCATCCCGGCGAACTGATCGGAGTCGGTGACGGTCTCGCTGCCCAGCGAGCTGGTTAGCGCTACCGAGGAGGTGCCGCCGCCGGACTGATAGTCCCCGTTCATGCCCTGGAAGTAGTTGTCGGCCATCTCGGTGACCGGGTCCGGCGCGGTGCCCGTTTCGGTGATCACCGTGCCGAACCCGCGCCACTGATCCCAGGTCCGCTCATCGGAACGGGTCAGCGAGTCATCGTCGTAATGCCACGCCCCGCTGCCCAGACAGCCAGGCGAAGAGCCGTAGCAGTATGACGTCACCACCGGCGTGGTCCCGCCTGCGGTGTTGGACTGCGTGACCGCGGTCACCACGTACTTGTTGAACCAGTCAAGCACCGGGCTGGTAGCCCCCGGTGGCGTCCAGTAGTCCGGGTAGCACAGGGTCCTGTCGGCGTCCGGGGCGGGGAAGTTCCCGGCCGTGCACGAGGACGGCGGTGTGTCGTAGCTGACGGTCGTCACCCCGCCGGTCTCGCTGGTCACCGACGACAGCCGGAACCGGTCGATGATCGAGTACCCGTCGCTCAGGTCCGCCGCGGTCTCCACCCGGTTCGGCAGCGAGATCCCCTTGAACGTCACCGGCGGCAGCGGCGGGCTGCTGCCGTCCTCGCCGGTGCGGGTGATCGACTCCAGCCACATCGGCGGCTCCGCCGACCCGTCCCCGGTCACCGGGAAATCCTGGCCCAGCGCCCAGGAGTCCACCGGCACCAGCGACGAACCCTCCAGCGTGCTCGTCGCGATCGTGGTCAGCTGGTACCGGGTCCAGAATGTGGGCGACACCACGTCACACGCCGCGCCCGACGAGCAGGCCAGGTCACCGGTGCTGCCGCTGGTCGGCACGTCGGTCCTGGACGTCGACGTGGTAAATGTGACCTCCGCCGCCGGGGTCACCCCGTACACGGCGCCGGCCCGCAGCCCGTACTCGATCGAGGACAAGGCACCGCCCTGAATGTAGGAGGAGGTCGCCGTGGTGCCGTTGTCGGCCGCGTAGTAGTTGGTTTCGGTGTTGTAGAAATAGGCGATCGCATCACCGTGCGAGTCGGTGACGTAATCCAGGTTCCACCGCCACGCCTGCGGACAGCTCGAGGCCGCGAAGGTCGCCTTGTAACACGGCTGACCGGAGGCGGTCGCGTACACCGGCACCGTCCACGCGCTGTTCGTCGTGGCATCTGGCGAGGCGTACTTGGGCAGCTCGTTCAGCCCGAAGTAGTAACTGGTCCCGTCCGGGTCGGTGACCACCCAGTAGTCATCGTCGTAGGTCCCGTTGCTTCCGGACCCGGTCTCGTAGGTGATCTTGTCTCCGTCGTCGGCCTCGCCATGCCAGCCGTTCACCGGGTCGTCGACCAGCGTGGTGGTCTGGCCGCCCAGCGACAGCGTGGTCACATCGTTGCTGGACCAGCACAAGTCCCCAGTCTTGGTCGGCCCGGCCGCGTCTTGCTCGCACGACTGGTAGTCCCGCTCGATGTAGCCCGGCTGGTAATCCCAGCCGTCGCCGATCCACGACGCCTGGTCGTTCGTGGAGGAGGTAAGGCCGTCTGTCGCCTGTGAGTTGTAGCCCAGACTGACCTGCGGCGCCAGCCCGCCCGGCACCGGGGGCACATCGATCGGGTAGGAGTACGTGAATGCGCCGGACGAGTCCCCCGCGGCCCAGGTGCCCGCCTCCGACAGCTGCGTCGCGGTGTAGTCACCCGCCGACCCCGACGGGGACGTCGTCGCGGCGAGCACCACCGCGGCCGACCGCAGCGTGACGTCCGCGCCGAGCCGGTTATCGGTCACGTCGTTGCCCGAGTTCAGCGGCATCTGCCGACGGCACCCCGCCACTCCCGGCGTGGTCAGCGCGCACGCCGGAAGCTCCACCAGATGCAGCCGGTCCGCGTACCCGCCGCCATCGGCGAACGCGAACGAGGAGTAATCCAGGCTCACGTGCACAGCCGACCCGGCCCCGATACCGCTAGCGTCCGAGACGGCGAAGATCACGCCGCTGACCCCTGCCGCCGCGGCGGCCCTGCGCGACGCCATGACCACCCGGACCTGCGCCGGCGCCTTCTCGCTAACCGCGCGAACCGCAGCCGGGCCGACCCATACCGGCAGCGATCCCGCTCGTCGCGATCCCGTCGACGGTGCGGCCATAATCGCGTTACCGAGCCTGACGGGCTTAGCGCCGCCGGTGCCGGATACCGTGGCAAGAGCCTCTCCCGCGGCGGGCCAGCT
>DATMKQ010000089.1:0-24543 GCA_035571275.1 Trebonia sp. | reverse complement strand
GGGTTCCGCGGTTGAAAGGGCGGGGCTCGAAGCCCGAGCAGCAGTTAGGGAGTTGTTTGGAATGGCTCAGGGCACCGTCAAGTGGTTCAACCCGGACAAGGGCTACGGCTTTATCGCCGTCGACGGTGGCAAGGACGTCTTCGTCCACTTCTCTGCGATCCAGTCGGACGGGTACCGCACCCTCGAAGAGGGCCAGCGGGTCGAGTTCGAGATCACGCAGAGCGATAGGGGACAGCAGGCCGAGAAGGTCATCGTAGTCACCTAAATTCCACCAGGCCTAGCGCCGACGAGATCGGCCTGGCTTCCGCATGCGCGGGAGCCAGGCCGATACGCTTT
This sequence comes from Trebonia sp., assembly GCA_035571275.1. Lineage (GTDB taxonomy): Bacteria > Actinomycetota > Actinomycetes > Streptosporangiales > Streptosporangiaceae > Trebonia. The sequence continues at coordinate 24,207 of DATMKQ010000089.1, read as the reverse complement.
TCGTCACTTCGTCAGCACATCGCCAAGCGCGCTCAGCAGGCGCACCACGCCCGACGGACCGGCCACGACCAAGTCGGCCGCCGCCGCGACCTCAGGCACCTCCGGGCTGAAGCTGCACACGGTGCAGCCAGGCACGCCGTCCGCGCGCAGCGCGGCAACCGCGGCGAAGGCCGCGAGGTCCCCGAGATCGTCACCGCAGAACAGCACCGAGCGCGCCGACCGCTCGATGGCGAGCGCCCGCAGCGTGGCGCCCTTGTCGGCGCCCCGCGGTCGCATTTCGAGCACGAAACGGCCGGGTTCGAGAGTCAGGTCAGCCTCGGCGGCGAGCGCGGTGAGCGGCTCCCGCAAGCGGGCGAGCGCCGCCTCGGGATCGGCCGCCTGCCTGGTATGCACCGCGAGCGCGGTGCCCTTGTCCTCGACCTTGGTGCCGTCGGCGGCATGGTTCGCCGTGAGCAGGCCGGGCAAGGCGCCGCGGGCGATCTCGACGCCGTCCGGCGCCGGAGAGGCCTCCAGCACCCCCGACTCCCAGCGTTCCGCGCCGTAGTGCCCGAGGACGACCAGCCCGTCGACGTTCGTGAGCCCCCCGAGCGCGACCGCCTGGACGGCGGGGCGGCCGGTGATGATCGCCACGGTGCCCACCGACGCGGCCAGCCGCGTGAGCGCGTCGGCGGTGCCGGGCGCCGCCGACGCCAGCGCCGGGTCGGCGACGATCGGGGACAGCGTCCCGTCGAAGTCACTGGCGATGAGGGCACGCGCCGGGTCGGCCAGGATCGCGTCGAGTCCGGCTTGGCCCTCATCGGTGCCGGCCCGCGGCAAGGTCACCGTTATCTGGTACCCGGCTGCGGCGAGCGCATGCGCTGGCGCCGCGCCCGCTGCGCCCGCAGTCGCTTGACGAGCACCGGGTCGAACTTGAGGGCCTCCGGGCTGTCGATCAGCTCGTTCAGCAGCTGGTAGTACCTGGTCGAGGAGATGCCGAGCACCTCGGCGATGTCCTGCTCCTTGGCGCCGGGGGTGCGCCAGGTGCCGCGCTCGAAGGCGAGCACGCGCATGTCGCGCTCGGACAACGCGGGCATCCGCCGCTCCCTTCACTACGCTCGCAGAGCGTGGCTTCGTTTTACTGTCTCACGTTTCTGACCGACTACGGGCTGGACGACGGTTTCGTCGCCGCCTGCCATGGAGTCAGTTCCCAGATCGCGCCAAACGCGCGCATCATCGACATTACGCACCTCGTGCCCCCTGGTGACATCCGGCGGGGCGCTGCCGTGCTCGCGCAGACCGTGCCGTACTTCCCTCCCGCGGTGCACGTGGCCGTCGTCGACCCCGGCGTGGGAACGGCGCGGCGCGCGATCGCGGTCGCGGCGGGCGGTTCGGTCTTCGTCGGGCCGGACAACGGCCTGCTGTCATGGGCGGTCGCCGCGGCGGGCGGCGCGGCCGCGGCGGTCAGCCTGACCAACAAGGCGCTGTGGCTGGACGCGGTGACGCCAACGTTCCACGGGCGGGACATCTTCATGCCGGTCGCGGCGCACTTCGCGGCCGGCACGACCCTCGCCGAAGCAGGCGAGGTGGTGGACCCGGCGGGGCTGGTAGCGCTGCCCCGGCCGGTCAGCCGGGTCCGCGACGGCGCGGCCGACGCCGAGGTCCTGACCGTGGACAGGTTCGGCAACGCGCAGCTGTCGCTGACCGGGCAGGACGCGGCGCGGTCGGGGCTGGCGCCCGGCGCGGTCGCCTGGCTCGAATTCGGCGGCCAGCGCGTGACGGTACCGTTCCGCATGACGTTTGGCGACGTCGCGCCCGGTGAGCTTGTCGGCTACACCGACAGCGCGGGGTTCGTCTCGATCGCGGTCAACGGCGGCGACGCCGCGCGGCGGCTCGCGCTGCGCCCGGGGACATCCGTGACGCTCACCGTCACAGAATTATTCTCCGGCATTATTCTCCGGCCCAGCGTTCCGTTTCCGGCGTCCGCGTGACACGATGGTGCACTGAATTCTCCAGAAAACTGCCCCTTCGCCCTGGCCTGGAGGGGATGGCGTGTCCGACGCGTCCCGTCTGCTACGCGGCACGCTGCCGTGCCTGGTCGCATTTGCCGTCACCATGGGCTTCGTGCTGCCCGCGAACGCCCAGCAGCTCACTGGCGGCGGGCAGACGGTGCCAGCCGTGGACGTGACCCGCGGCGCCGAATGGTGGCTGACGGCGCTGCGAGTGCCCGCCGCCTGGCGGGCCGCCCGCGCTGAAGGCAACAGCGTGACCGTCGCGGTGCTGTCCACCGGGGTCGACGCGGCCAGCCAGGACCTGACCGGAGCGGTGACGATCGGACCGGATTACGCCGGTTCCGGCCGCACGGCGGCGGGCCCGTTCTGGGGCTACGAGGGCACCGCCGTCGCCAGCCTGATCGCCGGGCACGGGCATGGGGCCGGCGGTACCGACGGCATCACCGGGGTCGCGCCGCGCGCCCGTGTTCTCGCCATCCAGGTCACGCTGGAATACAACGACCCACTGAACGCCGACTCCGCGATCACCAAGAGGCTCACGAACGCCATCGCGAGCGGGATCAGGTACGCGGTCAGCCACGGCGCCGACGTGATCGCGCTACCGCTCGACCCGGCGACCCTGGGACCGGCCGCCTCAGGGGATCCCTCGATCACCGGCGGCAGCACTGCTGAGCGGGCGGCGGTCGGCTACGCGCTTGCCCACAACGTCGTGCTGATCGCCCCCGCCGGGGACAACGGCGCGGCGACAGGATCGGTCAACTACCCGGCCGCCTACCCTGGCGTCGTAGCCGTGGGCGCGACCGACCGCGGCGGCCGACTAGCGCCGTTCACCAGCAGGCTCTCCTACGTGGCGCTGACCGCGCCAGGTTCCGGCCTGACCGTGGCCGATCCCCACGGCGGCTATCAGACGCTGGCGACCACGGACCTGTCCGCGGCGCTGACCGCTGGGGTCGCGGCGTTGATCCGGTCCCGGTTCCCGCTGCTCACCGCGGCCGAAGTGACCAGGGCGCTGGAAGCCGGCGCCAGCCCCGCGAACGGCCCCAAGGCTGCAGGCGTCGGCCGCGGCACCCTCGACGCCGCCGGCGCGCTCGCGGCGGCCGCCACCCTGGCCGCCGCCCGCCCGACGCGGCCGCCGACCGCCGCGCCGACCACGGCGCCGCCCCCGGCGGCCCAGCCCGCCGCCACCCGCGCTGTCTCCCGCCCGGCGGGCGCCAGCACGCTCGCCGGAACGCTGGTACGCGACCTGGTGATCGGGGCCGGCGTACTGATCGTCGCGCTGGCCTGCGCGCTCGCGCTCGTGGTCAGGCGCCGCCGCATCCGGTTCGCGCGCCAGGGACCGCCGCGGTCCGGGCAGGGCGGCAGCCACGCGCGGCGGCCGCGCCCGATCCCTGGCCAGCCGCAGCCGACCGCCCAGTCGCGGTCCAATGCTTGGCGGCAGCAACCCGTGCCCCTCGACGCCGGGCGTCAGCCGCGCGCCCTAGGCTCCGGGAGCACGCCTCGCGTCGTCCCGGTCCAGGTCGCAGGCGCCCTCAGCATGTCCGGCCACGGACGCCGCAAGAAAAAGACAACCGACAAGCCGCCCTGGGACCCCGCGGCCCCGCCGCAGGCACCCCAGACACCGCAGGCGCCGCTCCCGATGCCGCGCGCACTGCCCTCGCTCCCGGCAACCGGAAACCTGGGCACCGGAGGCCTACGCACCGGAAGCAGCCCGGGCACCGGAGGCCTGGGCACCGGAGGCAGCCTAGGCACCGGAGGCAGCCTGGGCACGGGAGGCCCGGGCACCGGAGACAGCCTGGGCACCGGAGGCCCAGGCCCAGCACGCCCAGGCACCGGACGCCCGGGCACCGGGGGCTACCAGGTCACGGGCCCGGCGGTCGCCGGGCGCCCCCCGGTCGCCGGACAGCAACCGTCGCTGGCCCCCTGGGAGCGGTCGCCGGACGAGTTCGCCGCCGCCCCGGTTCCAGGCGACATCCCCGACTGGCCCTCCACCAACAGCGGCCCCATGTACCTGTGGAACCCCAACTCGGGTACCTCCCCCCAGCCCGCGATTCCCCCGGACGAGCCCGCGGACGATTAGCGTTCCGCCCGGGTTATCTATTTGCGATTTGCGGTGCCAGGACACCGGAAACCGCAAATAAATCCGCGTCAGTCCGCGTCGGCGAGTTTCGCCTTTACGTCGGACGCGTATTCGTGGATGTATTCCTGGCCGGACAGTTCCCTGATCGCCTGCATTACCTCGTCGGCGACGATGCGCCTGGCCTTACCAGGGGGCTCGTCGGCGAGGTGGCCGAACTCCTTCGGCTTGCCGATCCTTATCTCGACCCGTGTCGGCCTGGGCAGCGGCGCGCCGGGGGGCAGCATCTTCCTGGTGCCCATCATCGCGATAGGGATCACCGGGGCGCCGGAGTTCATCGCCAGGTAGCCGATGCCCGAACGGCCGCGGTAAAGCCTGCCGTCGGGCGACCGGGTGCCCTCCGGGTAGAACCCGAAAAGGTCCCCCGCGCGAAGAATGTCGAGGGCGGCTTCCAGCGTCGCCTGTGCGGCGCGCGCACCGTCCCTGTCGATCATCAGCTGGTTGGTGGAGCGCAGGTAGGCCGCCCACAGGCGCCCGAGCGGCCCCTTCGCCGCGAAGTACTCGGCCTTAGCGGGGAACACGACGGGCCGGTCGATCACCAGCGGCAGGTACATCGAGTCGATGAACGACAGGTGGTTGGACGCGAGGATCGCGGCCCCGGTCAGGGGAACGTTCTCCATGCCGACGACCCTGGGCCGCCCGATCGCGTGCAGAACCGGTCCTATCACCACACGCGAAAGCTGGTACTGCACTCCGGCGTCCTCTGCCTTACCTAGTTGGGGCTTGGCCTGCGACGGAAGACCCGGCGAAGGCGGTACCAAGATAGCGTGCCCCGGCAAACGCCCACGAAACGGACGCCGCCATCGCGATCACGAGCGGTAGCACGAACGGGAGGGCGGTCGCCGGCACGATCACTCCCGAGTCATCGGCGAACCAGCCGATAACGAGCACCACCCAGATCAGCCACGTGACGGTGGGCAGCAGCGGCTCGGCCGCGAAAGCCCGCTCCAGCGTCCGCAGCCGCAGCGCGGCCGGCCGCCACAACGCGGCCCAGGCCGCCACGGCCACGACCGGGATCAACCAGCTGAACACGCTGACCGTGAGCGTGTCGACATTCGAACTGACCTTGCGTTCGAGCAGCGCACCGCCCTGGCCGTGCAGCAGGTTCCCGGCGAACGTCCCCATGTCGGATATCCCGGCAGCGGGCAGGAAGTAGCTGACCATCGCGAAGACGGCGAACAGCGCGAGGCCGCTGACCGCGACCGGCGCCGCCCGCAGCCAGCCGATCCGGATGCCTCCCAGCCGCAGCACGAGCACGATCAGGCAGGGCGCCAGCGCGATCGTCCCGCCGACCTTGGCCCCGAACCCGGGCCAGCCGGACGCCACGACCGCGAACAGCCCGACGGCGGCCGCCGCCAGCATCGCGGGCCGGGCGTCCCCAGGGAAGCGCCGGGAGGCGAGCCTGCCCAGCCAGGCGGCCCCGACAAGCGCGCAGACGCAGTAGACGCCGAGCGCCTCGTTCCCGATCCCGTAGAACCGCCCGCCCTCGATGAGCGACAGCCCGAAGGGCGTCTCGAGCTGCAGCCGGGACCCTGTCATCACGTCCACACCGAGCACGGCCAGGGTGAACAGGCAGATCATGCCGAACGGCCCGAGCGAGTCTCGCCGCCACGGCCCGGCCAGGGCGGCCGCGGCGACCAACAGCGCCCACGCGATGGACATGCCGTACAGCCATGCGGCCGGGTGAACGTGCAGCCACCACGGCACCAGGGCGGCCAGGAAGGTGCCGACCGGAACGGCGGCGGCGACGACACCGCCGGTCCGCCACCAGCGCGCGCGGCGCCGAGCTTGCCCGTCGTCGCTACCGCGCGCCACCAGGACGGGAACGCCAAGCAGCAGCAGGTCCGCCAGCGCGTAGCCGATGAAGAACCAGCCGTGGGTGCTTATCCACACCTGTTCAGCGGTATCCCGGCCGATCAGCACGCGTACGGCCGCGGCGAGCGACCCCCGTGGGCCGCTGGTCAGCCTGGCGCCGGTGATCTGCGCGGGTACGGTGCGGCCGAGCCAGCCGGCGACCGTTGGCGTCAGGTCGGTGAGCGTCACGATCCCCGGCTGCCTGGTGGACGCTGAACGCAGCAGGCCGTGACCGAAGCCGGGCCCGGTGATCACGACGGCGCGCAGGTGCGGGCGGCCGCCAAGGGCCGCTCCCGGCGCGGTGACGAGCAGCATGGTGCTGGCCGGGAGGTCGGCCACGATCCGCGCGAGGACGTGATCCGCGGCAGTCGCCGCGGTCCGTTCTGGAAAGCTGAGAGCGCCGAGATCGATGACGGTCAGCGGACAGCGGGCCAGCACCGGCGCGGTGAGTTCCGATGGTGACGGCAGGTAAGAGGCGACCGCGCCGGACGGAGTGGCCAGCGCGAGCGCGGCGCCGGGACCCACGGCGGTCGCGCAAGCGGCCAGGCTGGTCAGCAGTCCCCAGTCGGGGCTTTCGTGGAACTGCTGGTTGTAGCCGACGATCTGCGCCATGGCGGGTATCCGGGCGCCAGCGCCGGCGGGGACGACCGCGGGCAGTGCCGCGCACGGGCGCGGTCCCTGCGCTCGCGCGCCGCCGTTGAGGGTGAGCCAGCCGTCGTCGGGGCAGGCGAGCGGCTGTTCGGCGTAGTCGACGAGGGCGCCAACCGATCCTTGGCCGGCGAGCCGCCACAGGGTTGGCGTGCTGGCCGCGTCGGCGAAGGTCCAGCGGAGCCCGGATACTCCGACGATCACGACGTGCGCGACCCGCCCGGCCTGGCCGACCGGGCGGCCGGCTCTGCCGGCGCTGGCCGGCAGCGGGGCGGCGCGCGCGGCGGACGCGGCGGACGCGGGCGAAGCGAGCACCACGGGCGCGAGGACGGCGCACAGCACGGCGCTCACGGCCGCCCGCCACCCCCATCGCCATGCCCTGTTCACGCGGTTAACGGTATCCGCCGATCAGGTGCCCGCGTACCCAGTCGGCCTGTCCCGCTGCACCCGGCCTCACGTGCCAGGACGCCGCCTGGTTAGCCGTCGCAGATGTTCTGGTTGGCGGTCCGCGCCTGGAGACTTGGCTGGGTCCCGCCGGTAGGGCCGGTGCTGCCTGTGCTGCCTGTGCTGGCTGTGCTGCCTGTGCTGCCTGTGCTGGCTGTGCTGCCGGTGCTCGCAGTGCTGGCGGTGCTGGCGGCCGGGCTGGCGACCGTGGCCGACCCGCTCGCGGAGTGGGCGGCGACCCGGCGCGGGGCGCCGACGGACAGCCCCGCCGCCACGCTCTGTTTGTGCGCGGCAGCGCCGAACAAGGAGGTGCTCGCGGGCACATCGTCGCGGAAGGAGGCGAAGATCGCGTTATCTTCCGGCTGGGTCCACAGCACGTTGGCGTCGTCGCCGGGTACGACCTCGCCGCGCGGGAAGTTCGGCAGCGTGAAGAACGCGATCTTGTCTGACGGGAGATCTCGCAGGGACTGCCCGAGGTCGTACAACCCTGCGATGCCGCCAAGCCGGGTGTCGATCGTCAGCGACCGGGTGGCGGCGTCCAGGAACCGGTAGATCGCGAGCGGGTTGAGCAGCTGGCTCTTCACCCGGCTGATCAGGGACGACATGAACGCCTGCTGGCGGCCGATCCGTTCCAGGTCGCTGCCGTCGCCCAGCGTGTACCTGGCCCGCACGTACCCGAGCGCCTGCGTCGGGGTCAGCATGTGGTACCCGGCCGGCAGGTACAGGTGAGACAACGGGTCGTCGATCGGCGTTGGGTTGCACTCCTCCACTCCGCCGAGCGCCGCCACCATGTCTTTGAACCCGTCGAAGTTGACCACGACGAAGTGATCGATGTAGATCCCGGTGTCCTGCTCGACGGTCTTGATCGTGCACGCGACGCCGAGCGCCGCGTGGTTGCCGTCCAGGTTGCCAATCGCGAAGGCCTCGTTGATCTTGAATTGGGTCGGCGCGGACATCTTGCCGTCGCCCATCTCGCAGGCCGGGATGTTCACCCACGAGTCGCGCGGGATGGACATGACCTCAGCCCACTGCCTATCCGCCGGGATGTGGATGATCATCAGCGTGTCGGACTGATCGGTGACCAGGCCGCTGCCATACCCCGAGCCCTGGCCATACCGCGTGTCCGACCCGATGACCAGTATGTTCTCCGCCTGCGGGCGCAGGTCGACCGGCTGCCGGCCGAGCAGGCCGGTGAGGTCATCCTGCTGGATGTTCCCGTTGAAGTGCTGGAGCAGCGCGTACCCGGCCCCGGCGACCAGCACCATCAGCAGCACCAGGCTCGCCGACCCCCAGATGAGAATCCGCCGGCGCCGCCGCCGGCGGCGAACGGCCCGCGCCGCGGGGTCAGGCGGCGGACTGGCGCCCGCCGCGCCTTCGTGCTCGGGGCTGGTTTCCGCAGGGGGGACCTCGCCAGGCGGGTGTTCCCCGCCCGGATCCTCCGGCGACGGCTCCTCCGGGGAGGGATCCCCCGCTGACAGTTCCTCCAGCGGCCGATCCCCACTGTCCATGCGACATCACACCGTTCGAGGCTCGACCCGCGCCGACTAAGGCTGAACTTTCCCGGTCGGAAGGCAACCCATGCCGTTACGCATGTTAATTAATTTCAAACTGTTGCCCCGGTGCCGCAGGCGTTCTGTCCCTCGCGCGAGTCAGGTCTGCTCGAGGCATATGAATGGCCCATTGAGCTGGTAATAGCAAGCTGAACGGGCCATTCATCCGGCTGACGCGGGAGGGCGGCGGCTGACGCGGGAGGGAGGGCGGCGGCTGACGCGGGCGGGAGGGCGGCGGCTGACGCGGGAGGGCTCTGGCTGACGCGGGCTGGGGCGGCGGCTGAAGCAGACGGGGGGCGGTGGCTGACGCGGGCGGGGGAGGTTAGCCGAGCGGGGTCGTGGTCCAGGCCGCGGAGTGCTGGCCCAGGAAATGGAGGCGGGTGAGGACGGCCAGAACGCCGCCGAGTTCGGAGCTGCCTGGCAGCGCCGCGTTCGAGCCCGGGGTGTTCATGTCCATCGTCACCAAGACTCCCGCCACTCCGTTGACCAGCCCGTCGGCGCACAGGCTCTGCCACTGCTTGTCGGGCTCGTCGAGCACGCGGTACACCCACTGGATGCCGAGGCGGCCGACATACGACGACTGGCCGCTCACGAAGTTGCAGCCGAAGGGATCCGGCGTCGTCGAGCCGCCGATGCTCAGCGCAGTCGGGTCGACCCCGGGGCCCGCCTCAACGCCGTTGCCGATCATCCGGCCATCGGAGACGCCGAACGACACCTGGGTCATCCCCCACCCGTTCGGCAGTCCGCCCGCGAGCCGGAACGGGAACTCGAGCGGCGTCGTCTGGCCGTACCGCACGTGGCTGGCGACGCGCACGAGCAGCGCCAGCGTCGCCGCCGACGGCGGGATGAGGCCTCCCTTACTGATCGCGGCACGCATCTGCGAGAGGGTCATACCGCGCTTTCTGTCGGCGGTGGTGCGCGGCGTCACTACCCAGCCGCGCTCGGCGGCCGCGCGACGCGAGTGGGGCTGGTCGGCGGCCGGCGTGATGCTGGTCCCCAGCGAGGCCCACGCGCCCGAGGCGTACTCCCAGGCGATGCCGCCGTCGTTATTGATCCACACCGCGGGGCGCCCGGCCACGTCCGGTGCGACGTCGGTGGCGGTGAAGCTGTCGTCGTCGCAGGTGACCGGCACGAGCTTTCCGGCGCGCACCTGCCGCAGGAGACTAGCGGCGTCCGCCTGACACGCGCCGCGAGCGCTCACCGTCAGGTACAGCAGGTGCCCCGCGGCGGGCGCGGCGGCCTCGCGGCTCACGAAGTCCGCCGCCGACGCGACCCCGTTGCCGAGGTCGATGCTGTCCGCGGCGCTCTCAGAGAACCCGGCCGGCAGCCAGCCGAAGGAGGCATACGGCACCAGCGGATTGAACCGCGCAGGCGCGGTCACGGCCGGAGCAGCGGGGTGTTTGGCAGTCGCCACGGTCCGTTCTGGATGATCGATTTGAAGCTCGTTCGGGACCGTCACTGCCGCCGCGACAGCGACCACGGCGAGTGCGGGGGCGACGCAGCGGCGGATCCAGAGCTTGCGCAGGCCGCGGCGGCGGGCCCGGTCCAGGTCGACCGCGGGCGGGGGCTCCGGGGTGTCGGCGATCGCGCGCAGCAGGGTGCGGACGGTGTTCTCGTCCATGGTCAGGCCTCCTCGGCCGGTACCGGCGCGAGCACGCGGCGCAGCGCGCTCAGCCCCTTGGCGGTCTGGCTCTTCACGGTGCCCGGCGTGCATCCGAGTTCTTTCGCGGTCTCGTCGACGGGCAGGTCGCAGTAGAAGCGGAGCACCAGCGTGGCGCGCTGCCTGGGCGGCAGGCCCACCAGCGCGGCGCGGACATCGAGCCGGATGTCGTGGTCGGTGGCGGCGGCGGCCCGGTCCGGGTAACCGCCGGATAGGGTGACTCGCCGGGCCCAGGCGGACCGGCGTTCGGCGAGGAAGGTGCGCACCAGCACCGTGCGAGCGTAGGCGTCGATGCTCGCGGCGCCGCGTGCCCGGCCCCAGTTGATGTACAGCCTGGTGATGCCCGCCTGCACGAGGTCGTCCGCGCTTTGCCAGTCCTGGCAGAGCAGGTACGCGACGCGGCGCAGCCACGGCAGCCGCGCCTGGACGTAGTCGGTGAATTCGGCGTCCCGCGACGATCTCACCGACGACTCGCCACGGTGCCGGACCCTGTCGTCAGCTGTTTCATACTCACCTGATGCGCGCGGACGGGCGGACGGTTGCCCGCCCGCGTCTGCTGGCTCTCACGGGCGGCGGATTTTGACAGTCAATTATCGGAACGATTGGTGGCGACCGCGGACCGTCGTCCGAATCTGTTGCCCGCGGCGGCCACCGCCACGATCGCTGCCAGCGCCGGTACGACGCCGCACACGGCCATGCCGACCCGCGGGCCGAAGTGGTTCGTGAGCGCGCCGATGATCGGGGCCCCGATAGGCGTGCCACCGATGAAAACCAGCATGTACAGGCCCATGACGCGGCCGCGTAGTTCGGGCTCGACGGCGAGCTGGACCGAGGCGTTCGCCATCGACTGGAACGCCAGGTTGACGAATCCCATGGCGGCCAGCAGGGTCAGGAAGACGGCCATGTCAGGCGCGATCGCGGCGGTCGCCTCCAGCAGCCCGAATGCCGCCGCCGCGACCGCGATAACGCGAGGCCTCGGGTGCAGGGCGGCCCCGGCCCTTAGCGCGCCGGCGGCGGATCCGAGCGCGAGCACGATGTTGAACAGGCCGTAGGTGCTGGCGTTGCCGTGGAACGTTGACTTCGCCATCGCGGTGAGCACGATCGGGAAGTTCAGCCCGAACGTACCGAGCATCCCGACGAGGAAGATCGTCCACAGGACGTGCGGGCGCCGCCGCAGGTACCGCATGGTGGTCTTCAGCGTTCCGGCCTCGCGGGTGGCCCGGGAGGCCGGGGCTGGCGCCAGATCGGCTGGCCGCAGTCGCAGCAGGCCGATCGTCGGGCCGATGTAGCAGGCCGCGTTGACCGCGAACACCCATCCCGTCCCGACGCTGACGATGAGCAGGCTCGCGATGGCGGGCCCGATCAGCCTGGTCGCCTGGAACACCGCGGCGTTCAGCGCGATCGCGGCGCGAAGCCGGTTGTCCATCACGACCTCGGTGACGAACGCCTGCCTGGCCGGGCCGTCAAACGCATAGATCAAGCCGCTGAGGAACGCGAAGACGTAGACATCGGCAGGGTGTACCGCGCCGGCGATCGTGATAGCGGCCAACGCTCCTGTCACGGTCGCGTTGAGCGACTGCGTGGTCAGCAGGATGCGCCGCTTCGACACTCGGTCGGCCACCGCACCGGTGTGCAGGCCGAGCGTGAGCATCGGCAGGAACTGCAGCGCCATCGTCACGCCGACGGCGGTCGAACTGTGCGTCAGGTCGAATATCAGCCAGTCCTGCGCGATGCTCTGCATCCAGGTGCCGGTATTGGCCAGGCTCTGGCCCGCGAGGTAGATCCGGTAGCTGCGTGAGGAGAGGGCGGCGAAGGCGCCTCTCGGTTGCCGAATCGCCTCGGCGGTCGTCACTGGAAGGGCCTTCCTGCCTGTTGCCTGTCTCCTGTTGTCCTCCAACATTCTCGGCTACCTGCGATTTATATTGAAGTGCAATTACCTACCTAACAGTTATTATGAATCTTTATGACTGGCTACGACCCGCAGCTTCTCACGACCTTTCTGGCCGTCGAGCAGACCGGCAGTTTCACCCGTGCCGCGGCCCGGCTCGGACTCCAGCAACCGACCGTCAGCCAGCACATACGCCGTCTCGAGCAGCAGGTCGGCCGGACGCTCGTGCTGCGGGACACGCATTCGGTCTCACTCACCGCCGACGGCGAGGCGATGATCGGGTTCGCGCGCAACATCCTCGCCGCGAGTGAACAGGCGGCGGCATATTTCAGCGGATCGCGGCCACGCGGACGGCTGCGCATCGGCATCGCTGACGACCTCGCCCTCACGCGGCTGCCGCAGATCCTGCGCGACTTCCGGCGGGACAACCCGCTCGTCGACTTCGACCTCACGGTCGATCAAAGCGGCCTGCTGCACCAGCGACTCGAGGGGGACAAGCTGGACGTGTTCATCGGCAAGCGGCCGAGCGGCGAGCAGCGGGGTCAGCTTGTAAAGCGAGAACGCCTCGTCTGGGTGGGTACACCGTCGACGAAACTCGACCTGACCAGGCCCCTGCCGCTGGTCGTTTACGCGGCGCCGAGCATCTCGCGGACCGAGATACGCCGCGCCCTGCAGCGCGCGGGCTTGCCGTTCCGCAGCGCCTGCGTCTGCCGCGGTGTCAACGGTCTCATCGCGGCCGTCGCCGCCGGCATCGGCGTATCCGCTCTCGCCGCCAGCCTCGTACCGACCCAGCTCACCACCCTAGGGCCTGGGCACCGGCTGCCCGAACTGGGAACGATCGACCTGGTGCTTGAGACCAACCCGAGGACGGCCAGGCGGCCGGCGGTGCGGGCCCTTATCTCGACCGTGCTGGCGAGCGGATCGAGGTCGCTGACCGCTTACCGCGACGAGGCATAGGGTGGCGGGATGACGATGAGGGCGCGGACAGCCGCGGTGATCGGCGGCGGCATTGTCGGGCTTGCGGTCGCCAGGGAACTCACCCGACGCTTCCCGGGCATCGAAGTCACCGTCTTCGACAAGGAAGCCCGCGTCGCGGCCCACCAGAGCGGGCACAACAGCGGCGTCGTGCACGCGGGCATCTATTACACCCCCGGCAGCCTGAAGGCGAAGCTGTGCCTACGCGGCGGGACCCTGCTGCGCGAGTTCTGCGCCGAGCACGGGATCCGGCTGCGTGAGCTGGGCAAGCTGGTGGTGGCCAGCTCCCACGCCGAGCTTGACGGGCTCGCCGAGATCGAGCGCCGCGCGCTGGCGAACGGGGTGCCCGGCATCCGGCGCGTCTCGAAGGCGGAGATAGGCCAGATCGAGCCGCACGTGCGCGGCGCGGCGGCGCTGCACTCGCCGCATACCGCCTCAGTGGACTTCGTGGGCATGTGCCAGGCCCTGGCGACGCAGATTACCTCGGCGGGCGGGACGATCCGGCTTGGCACCCGGGTGCGTTCGGTGTCCGAGGGCGCGTCGGGCGTCACGATCAGGTCGGACGGCGGTGAGTGGACCTTCGACCAGCTGATCGTTTGCGCTGGCCTGACGGGGGACAGCCTGGCCGCACAGGTCGGCGGGCTGGCCGACATGCGGATCGTCCCCTTCCGCGGGGAGTACTACGAGCTGCGCCCGGCGGCGCGCGATCGCGTGCGGGGGATGGTCTACCCGGTTCCCGACCCGAGGTATCCGTTCCTCGGCGTCCACCTCACGCGCGATGTCAACGACGGTGTGCACGTGGGCCCCAACGCGGTGCTCGCCCTCGCCTTTGAGGGGTATCGCTGGCGCGACATCGACGTGGCGGACCTGCGCGATGTGGCCCGCTGGCCGGGAACGGCGCGCCTGATCCGCCAGCACTGGCGATACGGGCTCAAGGAGATGACCGATTCGCTGGTCAAGCGCCGGTACGTCGCCAACGTTCGCCGGTACCTGCCCGATATGCGGTCCGGCGATATGGTCCGGTCGACGGCCGGCGTCCGGGCGCAGGCGGTGCGCCGGGATGGCAGCCTGGTCGACGACTTCGTGTTGCAGTCGACGGACCGCGTTTTGCTCGTCCGCAACGCCCCGTCCCCGGCCGCGACCTCCAGCCTCGCGATCGCGGAGCACATCGTTTCCGCGCTTGACACCGAGCCGGCCGCCCGCAGGCTAGGGCTATGACCTCTTCTGCTGACGTGACGCCGGAGCTTGAGGACCTGTACCGCGGCTTTGAGCGGGAACTGCTTGTCCCGCTGTGGACCGAGATCGGCGATCTGATGCCCGCCCACCCCCGGTCGCGGGCGGTGCCGCACCTGTGGCGGTGGCAGCGGTTGCGCGAGCTCGCGGCCCGGGCGGGCGAGCTCGTGCCGGTGGGTCGTGGCGGCGAGCGGCGCGCGATCGCGCTGGCCAACCCGGGGCTCGGCGGCCGGCCGTTCGCCACGCCGACGCTGTGGGCGGCGATCCAGTACCTGATGCCAGGCGAGGACGCCCCGGAGCACCGGCACACCCAGCACGCCTTCCGGTTCGTGGTCGAGGGCGAGGGCGTCTGGACGGTCGTGGACGGCGATCCCATCGCGATGCGGCGCGGCGATTTCCTGCCGCAGGCGGGCTGGAACTGGCACGCCCACCACAACGCGACCGCGAAGCCGATGGCGTGGATCGACGGGCTGGACATCCCGTTCCAGTACGTCACCGACACGCAGTTCTTCCAGCAGGGACGAGACCGGCTCAGCGACGCCGAGCACGCCACACCGGACAGGTCCAGGTCCGAGCGGCTGTGGGGCCACCCTGGGCTGCGCCCGGTCGCCGCGAGCACGGGGGGGCCGGGCACGGCGGGCTCGCCGCTATTCGCCTACCGCTGGGAGCACACCGACCGGGCACTGGCTGACCAGCTCGCCATCGAGGCCGAAGGGTTCGGCGGCACGGTGCAGCCCGGCCACGCCGCCGTCCGTTTCACCGACCCGGCCACCGGCGCCGACGTGCTGCCCACCATCCGCGCGGAAATGCACCGCATCACGCGCGGAACCCAGACCGCGCCGGTTCGCGAGACCGGATCGTCGGTGTACGCCGTCTTCGACGGCTCGGGAACCGTCACCGTCGGGGCCGCGACCTGGTCGGTGACCCGCGGCGACCTGTTCGTGGTCCCGTCCTGGGAGCCGTTTTCGGCCCGTTCCGAGGCTGGCGCCACGGACTCCGACTCCGGGGCCCTCGACCTGTTCCGGTTCAGCGACTCGCCGGTCTTCGAGGCCCTCGGCCTGGCCCGGACTGAGGGAACCGCCCGATGACTGAGCCGGACGTGATCATCGTCGGAGGCGGCATCGGCGGGCTGTCCGCCGCGTACGCCCTCATCCGCAAGGGGCTGCGGGTGCGCGTCCTGGAGCGGGCGAAGGAGTTCGGCGAGGTCGGGGCGGGCATCCAGATCGCCCCGAACTGCACCCGGATCCTGCACGAGTACGGACTGCTCGACTCGGCGAAGAAACTGGGCGTCCTGGTCGACAACCTCATCATGAGGGACGCGCTCGACGGCAGCGTGCTCACCCGCCTGGACCTGCGCGACGCCGAACGCCGGTACGGCTTTCCTTACATGGTCATACACCGCAGCGACCTGCACGGGCTGTTCCTTGCCGCCTGCCAGGACGCGGGCGCCGAGCTGCTAACCAGCCAGGAAGTGACCGGCTACCAGAACACGGAGAGCGGAGCCGCGGTGACGCTCGCCGACGGCGGCTGCGGACAGGCCAGCGTGGTAGTCGCCGCCGACGGGCTGCGCTCGGCGGCACGGAAGCTGCTGGCCGACGACGAGCCGGTGAACTCCGCGTACGTCGCCTACCGCGGCACCGTGCCAATCGACAGGGTCCGGCAGAACAACGTCTCAGAGACCGACGTCGTCGTCTACATCGGGCCGCGTCGGCACTTCGTGCAGTACCCGCTGCGTGGCGGCGAGATGTTCAACCAGGTCGCCGTGTTCGAGTCGCCGCGGGCCCGGGCCGGCGAGGACGACTGGGGCACGCCCGACGAGCTCGACGCCGCCTTCGGGAACAGCTGCGACAACGTTCGCAACGGGCTGCCGCTGATGTGGCGTGACCGCTGGTGGCGAATGTTCGACCGCGACCCGATCTCGACCTGGGTGTACGGCCGGATCACGCTGCTCGGCGACGCGGCCCACCCGCCGCTGCAGTACATCGCCCAGGGCGCGATCATGGCGATCGAGGACGGCTGGGTGCTCGCGGAGCACGCCGCCAGCCGCGCGGTCGCCACGCCCGACGGCCTCGAGGTCGACTGGGACGCCGCCCTGGCCGGCTACGAGGCGGTGCGCGCCGAACACTGCCGGCGGGTCGTGCTCACCTCGCGGACGTGGGGCGATCTGTGGCACCTCGACGGTCCCAGGCGACTGCGGCGCAACGCGATCTTGCGCGCCCGCGACACCTACGACTACAGCTTCGTCGACTGGCTGTACGAGCGCACCGCGCTCACCGCGGACGAGGAGCCGGAGATGTTCCACCCGATCCCGCTCGACTCGGCCGGCGGCCCGTTCGTCGAACCCCAAAGGACATAAGCTGGGCGCGTGCCCGATTCAGGAGACCTGCTGTCGTGCTCGTTCTGCGGTCAGAGCCGAAAGCAGGTCAAGGTGATGATCGTCGGGTCGCACGGGCACATCTGCGACCAATGCGTAAGCCGCACACACACGGTAATGGCCGCACCGAAGAAGACGGCCAGCACGCCCATCACCACGATCAAGCAGGTAAGCGATCAGGCCGGAGAGCAGCAGTGCGGCTTCTGCGAGAAGCGGCGTCAACTGGTCGCGGCCATGGCATCGGCTGGTGAGACACGGATCTGCAACGAGTGCCTGGAGTTGTGCGACGTAATACTGGACGGTGTTCCGCCCGTACCCTCGCGGTGATCGGCTCGTTTTGTGCTCCGCTCGCGGCGTCCTGAGGTGGCTGCGATCCAGACGTGAGCCGGGCGCCCGAGGTAGTAATGAACAATGGGCACGGCTTTCCCTTTCGAATGAGATACTTCGCGAAAGCAGCTGCGGCGAGGCTTGTATGCTTCTGCTCTCGCCCACACCCGGCAGACGCCAAGGACGCGCGGAACGTGAGGTCGCGCGCAACCAGTAGCGCCGTCGCGATACCGGGCAGGTGAGACGGGAATGGCAGTTATCCCAGAGACAGCATCAGCACCTGCATCGGGAGAACCTCGCTGGCGGCGCTTCCTGACGCCGTGGCGCTCGCCCGCGGACCAGCCCGTCTGGGCCCGGCCGGCGCTGCTGGCCATCGCCGTCGTCGCGGCGGTCGCGTACGGCTGGGGAATGGCCGGGGCCAGTGTCGAGCCGTTCTACGGCGCGGCGGCTCGCAGCATGTCGGAAAGCTGGCACGACTTCCTCTTCGGAGCGTTCGATCCAGCCGGGACCGTCACCGTCGACAAGCTGCCTGGCGCGCTCTGGGTGCAGGCCCTGTCGCTGCGAGTCTTCGGCTTTCACATCTGGGCCCTGATCCTGCCGCAGGTGGTCGAGGGCGTGCTCACCATCTTGGTGCTGTACCGGGCGGTCCGCCGACTGGCCGGCCCCGCGGCCGGCCTGACCGCCGCGGTCGTGCTCGCCGTCACGCCCATCACCGTGCTGCTGAGCCGCGGCAACGTGTCGGACTCGATGCTGATCCTGCTGCTCGTGCTCGCCGCCGACGCCACGTCCGCCGCGCTGCTCACCGGGTCGCTGCGGCAGCTGCTGCTCGCCGGCGTCTGGGTCGGCCTGGCGTTCCAGACGAAGATGATCCAGGCCTGGCTGGCGCTGCCCGCGCTGGCCGCCGCCTACCTGCTCGCCGCGCCAGCCGCGCGGCTGCGCACCCGGTGCGCGCACGTCGCTTTGGCCGGACTGGTCACCGTCGTGGTCTCGCTGTCCTGGATGACGGCGGTCTCGCTGGTCCCGTCCCAAGACCGGCCCTACGTGGACGGCAGTGCGAACGATTCGGTGTACACGCAGGTCTTCGACTACAACGGGCTGGGCCGCCTCACAGGGAACTGGGCGACCCTCGCCGGGCCGCCATCACCGCTTTTGATCGCGGCCAAAGAGAGCGGGCAGTTGCTCAACGCCGAGACCTTTGGCATCAAGGCCAGCTGGCACCGGCTGCTGGCCGGGCCGTTCGCGGCCGACGGCGGCTGGCTGCTGCCGACGGCCGTCGCCGGCGCGCTCGGCGCGCTCATCTCCCGGCGCCGCCAGGGCAGGCGCGACCCGCTGCGCGCCGCCGTCGTCCTGTGGGGAGGCTGGTTGCTGGTCCTCGCCGTCTTCTTCAGCACCGGTACGTTCATCAACTCGTACTACGTCGCGGCGCTCGTCCCCGCCGTCGCCGCGCTGGGCGGCACCGGCATCGCCGCGTGCGGACCCGGCCCCTGGCCGGCCAGAGTGCGGCTGATCATCGCCGCGACGGTGCTCGGCTGCGCCGGCTACGGCGCCTACCTGATGTCCGGAATGGCATCCGGCCCGGTCGTGCTCACGGCGGTGGCGCTGATCGTGGCGGCGGCCGCCATCGCCCAGCTGCTGCTGCGTGCGTCAGGCAACGCCGGGCAGGTGAGCATGGTCGCATTCGCCGGTGCCGCCATGCTCCTGCTGCCCACGGCGGCGTCCGTGAACGGCGTCATCGGCGGGCTAGGCCCGTTTGACAGCCCGTTCGAGTCGTCGACGACCGCGCACCATAACCAGCTCCTGGCCGCCGCCGCGCCCGCCATCACCACGGCGGCCCAGCGGCTAGCGCTCCACACGCCACCCGGTGATGCCCTGCTCGGCACCGACACGTCAGGCTTGGCGCAGACCTACATCTTGTACAGCGGCAGGGAGGTGCTGCCGATCGGCGGCTACCTCGGCAACGTGCCGGCCCCGACGCTGGCCGCGCTACAGGCCGACATCAGCCGCGGCTACGTGCGGCTATTCATACTGCCTGTATCACCCCCGGGCTCGGACCCGCGGGTGCTGTGGATCGAGTCGCACTGCACTATGGAGCCCCCGCCCCCCAACCGCCGCCCGGTCCCGTACGCGTATTTCAGCTGCGGACTCCCGACCGCCCAGCCGATCGGCACCACCGTTCAGCCGGCCGGCTGACCCAGCGAGCGGAGTCTCACGTTCAGCCCTGCCCGTGCGTCTGCTTGATGTAGCGACGGAAGGAAGCAGACAGTGACGGTGACGGCAGGCGGAGCTCCGGGTGCCACGCACACGGTGCTCGCAACGCGCTTGGGACAGGTGACGGTCGTCCAGGAGGACGGGACTCTGACCGGACTGTATTTTCCCCGGCACTGGCCCAGACCCGACCGGACGGCCTTCGGCCCCCGCGCCGATGACGGGTTCGAGGACGTCGAGCGCCAGCTTGGCGAGTACCTGGCGGGGGACCGGGCCGTATTCGAGCTACCCGTGCAGGTCAAGGGCATCGAATTCGACCGCCGGGTGTGGGAGCTGATCAGTGGTGTGCCCTACGGGCAGACGACCACCTACGGCGACCTCGCGCGCAGCCTGGGGGCCGGGATTGACCCGCGGGACGTCGGCGCGGCTGTGGGCCGCAACCCGCTCTGCATCGTGATCCCCTGCCACCGGGTGATAGGCAGCACGGGCAAGCTCACCGGCTACGCGGGCGGCCTGGACCGCAAGCGCGCCCTGCTAGAAATCGAGCACGCGCGGCCGGTGCTGGCCAGGAAGCCTTCGCTGACGTGCAAGCACGGCAGCGACGATGAGCGGACGCCGAGATTGACTCGCAGGAGAAGGCGGATAGAGCCGCAGTTGATCACATAGCCGAGAACGTGCACCGGAAGGTTTTCTAGCCTGTGCGTGCTCCTGCAGGCCGCGCCGCCGCGGTCGTTTCCTCTGCGCTAAAGATCTCTAATGGTGGGGATTACTGAAAGTAGGTGCCGCGGCGGGCCGCCATTAGTGACCGCGACGGTCCCAACGGGGATCAGGAACTTAGGCATATCAGCTCCGGTCTGGGAAGGCGCGGGTGACAGCGGCGGTACGGCTGGAGACCTGCAGCCGGTTGTAGATGTTTTCCAGGTGCTTGCGGACAGTTCCCTCGGATACGTCGAGCCGCCGGGCGACCTGAGTGTTGGTATAGCCGTCGGCAACCAGGTCCAGCAACTGCCATTGCCGCGGAGTGAGGTCGGCCCGATGGCGGCGTTCGGTATCGAGGTAGGCCTCATGCAGGTGCGGGCGCAGCAGTGTCAGCAGCGCGCGGTCCACCTCAGAGAAGTCACGGCCGGGTCCGCGGAACAGGAACATCCGCAGAGTCCGGCCCGGACCGGGAGGCCGTCTGGGGCCGGGCCCCCTGCAGGAACCGTGAATCCTGCCGGAGCCGACGGGCAGGGACAGCATCAGCTCATGCTCGCGGCCCTTCGGCCGGTACAGATCGCAGTACATGCCGGTGCTGTGCCATTGCCGGGCTGAGTAAAAATCCGCAATCTTGATGATGGAGCGCAGATCGCCAGTGCGGTCTGGGTAGCTGCAGGGTTTGCAGTCCCAGTAATGCTTCCAGTGGACTGGCTCGAATACCTCGTCCAAGGCACCGTCGTGAGCGGGAATCGCCTCGACGAACCATGTTACCTGCCGGTCACTGTCGAAGCCCTCGAACGAGATGACATCGCAGCGGATCTGACTCATGAGATCACTCAGCAGGGACATCGGCAGTCCCTGCGCCGGAAGGTCGGAACGGTAGTCGCTGACCATTCCGGCCAGAGTGCGCAGGTCCCGTTCGCTGGGCGCTACCGAAGCTGTCATAACACCCCCTTGTCAGGCTACCTCCGGCCGCCGCGGACCGGACATACGCGGAACGTCGTATGGCCGGCATGACACCGGGCCTGTACAAACTGGCTTCGATAGCGGCACGCGGGGAGGTGACTGCCGTGGGATCGATCGTAATCTGCGGGGGCGGTGTCATCGGCCTGTCCGCCGCGACCATGCTGGCGCGGGACGGACACGAGGTCACGGTGCTGGAGGCCGATCCGGGATGTGCGCCGGCCACGCCCAGTGAGGCCTGGGAGTCATGGGCGCGTAAGGGCGTCGTCCAGTTCCGCCAGCCGCACTATCTCTTCCCACGGATCCGGCAGATCTGGGACGCAGAACTGCCCGGCATAACCGGGCGACTGGTCGCGGTGGGCTGCGCGCGGATCGACCCCCTGGGAGCGCCTGCCCAGGGCGGGTTTCTCCCGCCGAGCCTGCCCGATCGCAGCCCGCGCCCGGGGGATGAGGCGTTCCGGCTGGTGACCGGCCGTCGCCCGGTGATCGAATCCGTGATCGCCGCGGCGGCGGAGGAGCAGCCCGGTGTGGTCATCCGCCGCGGCGTGCGAGCGACCGAATTGACCGCGGGCCCGCCCGCGATCCCCGGCATTCCGCATGTGGCTGGCGTGCGCACCTCCACCGGGAAAGAGTTGCGCTCCGATCTGGTCGTCGACGCGATGGGCCGACGGTCGCGCGGCCCGGAACTGCTGATCGCTCTCGGCGCCCGGCCGCCGCACACGGAGGCCGAAGATAGCGGGTTCGCCTACTACACGCGGTACTTCACCGGGCCGGCCCGGCCCGCTCGGCTTAGCCCCCCGAACACGCCGCTCGGCACGATGTCGGTTGTCGCCCTCGACGGCGACAACAACACATGGTCCGTGACGGTTGTCTCGTCCAGCGGAGACGCGGCACTCAAGGCGCTGCGCGACGCCGAGCGCTTCACGCACGTGATCAGCGCGTGTCCGCTGCACGCACACTGGCTCGATGGCCGGCCGATCACCGACGTGCTGCCGATGGCAGGCATCCTGGACCGCTACCGCCGCTTCGTCGTCGGCGACCGCCCGGTCGCGACTGGGTTCGCCGCCGTCGGTGACGCCTGGGCCTGCACCAACCCGTCGGCTGGCCGCGGGATCAGCGTCGGAATGATCCATGCGCAGCTGCTCCGGCGCGCTGTCCGGGATCATCTCGGTGACCCGGCTGGGTTTGTTCGGGCCTGGGATGAGGGCACCGAGCAGCAGGTAGCCCCGTTCGTTCGGAACCAGATCCGTGCCGACCGTGTCCGGCTAGCCGAAATGAGCGCTCTACGGGAGGGCTGTAAATGGACACCGCCCGACTCGATGATGACCCGCCTGATCAGTGCGGCGGCGTACGACGCCGACGTCTTCCGCGCCTTCCTGGAGACCCATCTGTGTCTCGCTCTGCCGCAGGAAGTGGTGCAGCGTCCGAATGTCGCGGACACAATCGAGCAGTGGGGTCACAAGGCGCCGCCGCCTTTCCCTGGTCCCGACCGCCAGCGCCTCCTCGAGCTGCTCTCCTAGTGATGGAGGCCACCGATGGCCGGTATGGCCTATAAGCGGCCAGCCAAGTTCGATCTTGGCCTCGCCCTTCACCGTGGTCCTGATGCGGATTGGCCGCTTGGTGAGCGGGTCGGTTCCGGCGTACACAGAAACCCGGTACGACCCGCTCGGCGGTTGCGGCTGCGAACCACCATCACCGCACCCCGCACCACCAGAAGCGATATCCGGCGGCACAAAGCATCGAACTACAGCTTTGAGGTACCGCCGGGCGTCACCTGAGGCCACCGCCGCATCACGACCCGGCTCGCGCGGCTGCTGGCCGGGCCGGGCTTGCCAGGCGCGGGACTGTCATGTACTTTCCTATTGGAAAGCACATGACGGAGGAGCCTCAATGCCCGATGTGGCAAGGGACCCGGCAGCGCTGGAGTTGCTGCGGGTGCAGCGGAGTCGGCTGGCGGACCGGATGCGGCCGCCGTGGTGGTACCTGCCCGGTGTCGCCATCGTGTGGGCCCTGTTCTTCGCGGGCCCCTTCAGCTCGCGGTCTTTCTCGTCCCCCAGATCGGTCAGCACCTGGGCCATCCTGGTCCCCGCAGTGGCAGTGTGCTTCCTGCTGCAGTGGGGTCTGACGCGGGCGACCGGCATAAAGGCGGGCCCGCGACCCCTCCGCGTGCTTCGAGACGGCCTCTTTTACTATCGCCCGGGCCGTCCCGCAGGGATAGCGATCGCCGTGGTGAGCTTCGCCGCCGTCGGGACCGAGGCCGCCCTGATCCGCCACGGCCTGCCCGTGGCCGCGATCGGAGTCGCGGCTCTCGCCGTCGCGGCGGAGGTGGCGGCCCAGCAGGCACTGCTGCGGGCGATCCGCCAAGACCTGCGAGGCGGCGGGGGGGCGGCGTGACCGCCAAGCCGGACCCGCTCATTCACCCGATCACCCGGTTGTCGATCTGCGGGCTGCTGGCGGCAGGCGCGGACTGGGTCGAGTTCGCCGCGCTGCGTGATGCGGCTGGGATCAGCGACTCGGTGCTGTCGAAGCAGTCCCGCGTGCTCGAAGACGCCGGGTACGTCGAAGTCCGCAAGGGCGCGGTCGGCCGGCGACCGCGCACGTGGTTCCGGCTCACCGCGGAAGGCCGCCAGTCGCTGGAAGGTCACCTGGCCTGGCTGGCCCAGCTGGAGGAGGCGCTCTCCGCCAGCACCCCAGGACGCCCTGTCCTTGTCCCCCGGTCGGAATAGCATCAGGGGCGCGGAAAAATCTAGGGTGTGCCGCATGCGTGTCGTCGAGCGCTGGCGACTGGTCGCCTGGCACCGGTGACGTCCCCCGCTCTTGTCTGGGCCGCCTGCTACCTCTTCGGTCATCGCCCCCTCCGTCCGGCTAGCCCGTCGAAGATGCTCACCTGATTCTGACCGAACGGATGGTGGTTCTCGCATCGCCGCGACCAGCACGCTGCAAGGCGGCCGGCCTTGTCCTCGGCCACGAGTGGGCCGGGATGATGTAATGATAGCTTTAAGTAGTCATCCGTCGGCTAACATGGATGCATGAATGCAACATCCCCTCATCCGGTTCTATACACCGCGCCTTCGCTGACAAGCGAGGACGAGGTAGTGCTCGGTGAGATCCACCAGATGCGGAAGGACCTCCGCAATGTCTTGCGCACTCCGCGGCGGTGGGAAGGCGGCCTGCGGCGATCCGCGCTGGCACGCAACATTCGGGGCTCCAACAGCATCGAGGGATACGAGGTCGCGGAGGACGACGCAGCAGCAGCGATCGACGGCGA
>DATMKQ010000088.1:0-2357 GCA_035571275.1 Trebonia sp. | reverse complement strand
AGCTCACCGTCGGCGGCACCTCCGCCGGAGATCTTGGGGGCGCGGCGGCCGTCCGCAGCATGTTCATGGAGGCAGGACAGCGATTCGACGTCGCCGTGCCGCTGGAGTCGGTCTCCGGCGCCGCGGCGGTTCTGCCTTGGGTCATCCTCGCCGTCGGCCTCGTTCTCGCCGGCCTCGTCGGCGCGCTCGGGGTCAACGAGGCGCGGCGCGCCAGTGCGAAAAACGAGCTCGACCGCATCTTCGATCTTTCTTCCGACCTGATTGCGGTCGCCGATTTTGAGGGACACTTCACGCGCGTCAATCCGGCCGTCGAGCAGATTCTCGGCTACACGGCGGCAGAATTCCTAGCGCAGCCTTACCTTCAGTTCGTCCATCCGGACGACCGTGAGAAGACTCGTGCGGAGATGGTCCGAATCCGCCAAGGGAAGAAGGTCACGTCGTTCGAGAACCGCTACGTCCGAAGGGACGGCTCGTACAGGGCGCTCGAGTGGACGTCGACTCCTGTCCCCGACGAGAAGTTGATGTACGGGGTGGCACGTGACGTGACGGAGCGCCGACGGGCCGAAAGCGAGCTGAGACGGCTTGCGGGCGAGCAGGCGGCAAGGCGGCGTGTGGCGACGCTCGTCGCGAGGGGCGTGTCACCGGCCAAGGTCTTCTCGGCTGTCGCCGAGGAGGTGGAGGGGCTTCTCGACGTCCACGCCACAGCGATCGGGCGGCTCGAGCCTGACGGGACGCTGGCCGTAGTTGCCAGCAGCGGAACCGCGAGAGACGACCTGCCGGTGGGCAGTCGTTTGAAGCTTGAGTCGAAGATGGCGTTGACTGCCGTGGCGCGCACTGGACGGCCAGCTCGCGTCGACAGCCCTGCCTCCGAGTTCGTCAACCGGACGGTGCAACGGCCGGGGATTAGTTGCACCGTGGCGGTCCCGATCATGGTCGGCGGGTCCCTCTGGGGGTCGATTGGCGCCGGGACGAACCGCGGGCAGCTCCCGGCCGACGCGGAGCACCGCATGGCGGAGTTCACGGAACTCGTGGCCGCCGCGATCGCGAATGCGGACAGCAGGCTGGCGCTTGCCGCCTCGCGCAGGCGGATTGTCTCCGCGGCGGATGACGCTCGCCGGCGGATTCAGCGAGACCTCCACGATGGCACGCAGCAGCGACTGGTCTCGCTCAAGCTGTCAGTGGAGGAGGCCGCGGAGGCGGATGTCCCTGTTGACCGGAATGAGCTTCGAGCCGAGATGTCCCGTATCGCGGCCGGGCTGATGGATGCGGTCGCAGAACTGCGGGAGATCTCGCACGGGATCCACCCGGCGATCCTTTCCCACGGCGGTCTCGGTCCGGCTTTGCGAACTCTCGTACGCCGCTCAACGATCCCGGTCGAGCTCAACGTCGCGACGGACACGCGCATGCCGGAGCCGATCGAGGTGGCGGCGTATTATGTCGCGTCGGAAGCCCTGACCAACTCGGCGAAGCATGCGCAGGCATCCCACGTGGAGGTTTCGCTCGCGACACGTAACGGCAGCTTGATGCTGGCGATCCGCGACGACGGCGTAGGCGGAGCGGACGCCGGCCGGGGCTCGGGACTGGTCGGCTTGCAAGATCGCGTCGAGGCGCTCGGCGGGACGATCGGGATCGATAGCCCGCCTGGCGGCGGGACGTCGCTGGTTGTCACGCTGCCATTGGATGTCGAGTCCACGGGCGCGAGGCCACCTGGACGACGGGACGCGCGATGACCCGACGACGAGAACCCGGATCCCCCGCCCGTGGTCCGACTGCGATGCCGCTATCCCGGCGCGCCTTCCTGGCGGGGACCGCCGGCGGTGCGGCGCTCGCCCTGACCGGCTGTGGCACCGGCACGGGACAGTTCTCGTCCGGGGGCGGCTCGGGGACCACGGTCACCGTGGCGCTCGTGTCGAACTCGCAGATGCAGGACGCGATCAGCCTGTCCTACCTGTTCGAGCGCGAGCACCCCGGTGTGTACCTGAACTTCGTGTCGCTGCCGGAGAACGAGGCGCGCGCCAAGATCACCGCGGACGTGTCCGCGCAGGCCGGCGAGTTCGACGTGGTGATGATCAGCAACTACGAGACGCCGATGTGGTCGGCGAACGGCTGGCTGGCGAACCTCCAGCCGTACATCGACGCCACCCCGGGCTACGACGCCGAGGACTTCCTGCCGCAGCTGCGGGCGACGCTGTCGCATAACGGGGACCTGTACTCCGTGCCGTTCTACGGCGAGTCCTCGTTCCTCATGTACCGCAAGGACCTGATGGCCAGAGCGGGCATCACGATGCCGCTGCATCCCACCTGGACTCAGGTGGAACAGATCGCCGCCGAGCTGCAGCAGCCGAAGAGGGGACAGG
>DATMKQ010000087.1:0-3267 GCA_035571275.1 Trebonia sp. | reverse complement strand
GTCGTTCGCGGTCGCGGGCATCGCGGTAACCGCCGCGCAGTCGCCCTACCCGAACCTGTGCAACGGCACGCTGGTGGGGCCCACGCCGACGGCGTCGAAGTTCTCCAACGCCTGCCCGACTTGGTTCAACATCCCATTTCTGTCGCTCGCGGACGGCCAGAAGCTCGCCAGTTCTGACGAAGTCGGCCAGATCTGGATGACCGAGCCTGATGCGACCGGGCTGACCTCGACGGCAAATCCCCTGACGACCTACGCCGTGAACCTGAAGCTCGCGAACCCCAACGATGCCCAGGCATTCGCCTACGACCGCTTCGCTCGTAACGACAGCGCTACGGCCCCGGTGTTCTCGACCTGGCAGGGGCTGGCGTCGGAGGACGGGAAGCTAATCCAGGACGGGCAGGGCGTGCTCGAGCCGGGGGCGTTCCTCCTCGCGCTGCTCGCTATCGCCAGCGTGGCCGTGCTCGTCGGACGCCGGCTGTCGGAGTACGCACGCCGGGTCGGGCTGCTGAAGGCAGTCGGCGGCACGCCGGGCGTGGTCGCGGCGACCTTCCTCGCCGAAAACCTCGTGCTCGCGCTGTTCGCCGCGGTGGTCGGCCTCGCGGCCGGCTGGCTCGCGGCGCCGCTGATCACGAAGCCAGGTGCGGCCCTGATCGGGACCGCGGGCGCGGCCCCGTTCTCGCTGGGCACCGTGGTGCAGGTCATCGGGCTGGCGATCGTGGTGTCGCTCGCGGCGACGCTCGTTCCCGCGATCCGCGCGTCGCGCGGAAGCACGGTCGCGGCGCTCAACGACGTCGGCCGCCCCCCGAAGCGCCGAGGCGCCCTGGTGCGCATCTCGAGCAGGCTGCCGATCCCGGCGCTGTTCGGGCTACGGCTCGTCGCGCGCCGCCCCCGCCGTTCGCTCCTCAGCGCGGCAAACGTCGCCGTCACCACGACCGGCATCGTCGCGGTGATCGCGTTCCACGCCTTTGCGGACAACACGCTGTCCGGAGCCGTCGCCTTGACTGGGGGCGGGCTGTCCAACCCGGTGGTCAACCGCGACGAGCAGATGCTCACGGTCATCACGGTCATGCTGGTCGCCCTCGCCGCGCTGAACACGCTGTTCACCACCTGGGCGACCGTGCTCGACGCACGTCACGCCGCAGCGCTGATGCAAGCGCTCGGCGCCCGGTCCCGGCAGGTGAGTTCCGGGCTCGTCGTCGCCCAGGTTCTCTGCGCGCTCCCGGGAGCCATTCTCGGCATCCCCCTCGGCATCGGGCTCTTCGAACTCGCCGTCAAACATGGGAGCCTGCCGCCGGTGAGCTGGCTCGTTGCTGCGGCCATCGGGACGCTGGTGGCGATGGCCGCGCTCACCATCGTGCCGGCCCGAATCGGCGCCCGGCAGCCGATCGCCGAGGTACTCAGCGCCGAGGCAGCATGACGGGACGCCGTGTCGTCGCGGCGGGCTCCGGCCGCCTAGCCGATGCCCTGGGGCTGCGGCGTGGCGGGCATTTCGGTGGCGGACACGATGAACGCGAGGACCTCGGCCTCGTAGCGCAGCTTGTCGTAGCGGCCGGTCGGCCCCATGTGCGCCTCGGTGCCCAGCTCGGCGCGGAACAGCACCCGGCTGTTCGCGCTGCCCGTGCCGGTGCCTGCGGTGCCTGTGCTGGCCGCGGCGGTGCCTGTGCTGGCCGCGGCGGTGCCCGCACTGCCCGTGCCGGTGCTGGCCGCGGCGGTGGCGCGGAGGCGGGCCACCCACTTGGCGGGCTCGCGGATCAGCACGCGGGTGTCGTGCGCGTTCCCGGTGACCAGCAGGTCCGGCCAGGGCGGCGGCGGCACGTTGTCGTACGGGCTGTATGAGCGCAGGTAGGCCCGCATGACCGGGTCGTTCCGCGGGTCGCCCCATTCGTCCCATTCGTTGATCGTGAGCGGGATCGTCGGGTCCGACATCGTGGTCACGCAGTCCACGAACGGGACCTCGGCGACCACGGCCCGCCAGCGCTGCGGCGCCATCGAGAACACGGCCCCCTGCAGCAGACCGCCGGCCGATCGCCCGCGGGAGACGATCCGGTCCGGCGCCACCCAGCCTTCGGCGGCCAGCATGTCGGCGGCCGAGATGAAATCGGTGAACGTGTTGCGCTTGCGGTCCAGCCGCCCCTGGAGCCACCAGCGCCGGCCGCCCTCGCCGCCGCCGCGGATGTGCGCCACCGCGTACACCGCGCCCCGGTCCAGCAGGCTGGGCGTGGCCACGCTGAACTCCGGCCAGTAGCAGTCCTCGTAGGCGCCGTACCCGTCGAGCAGGCACGCCGCGGACCCGTTCTGGCGCAGGTCGCGGCGGCGGGCGACCGTCACCGGGATGACCGTGCCGTCGGCGGCGGTCGCGGTCACCCGCTGCGTGACGTACCCCGCTGGGTCGTATCCCGGCACGTCCTTGCGCTTGCGCAGCTCCCAGCGTCCGCTCGCGAGGTCCACGTCGTGCCACGAGGGCGGGTCGATCAGCGATTCGGTCCGCACGGTGACCGCGTCCGCCGCGTAGTCCTCGTTGGTCCCGAGGACGAGCGAGTACTGCGGCCCGCCGGCCGCGATGAGCCGCTGCTCGCCCGACGGGCGGTGCACGACGCGCAGCTGCGGCGCTGCCGCGCGCCGCTGCTCCACCACCAGGTAGGGCCCGAACACGTGACACGACGCCAGGCGGGTGTCCGGCGATCCCGCGATGACCTCGGTCCAGTTCGCCCGTCTGGGTGCCCGCGCGGGGGCCCGGACCAGCCGGAACTCCTCGGCGCCGTCGTTGGTGACGAGGTAGAACTCACCGCCGTCCGGTCCGCCCGCGTGATCAGCGCGGTACTCGGTGCCGAGGGCCCTCGGCTCCAGCACGGCAGGCGGCGTCAGCGGTTCGGCCGCCGGGATGACCAGGGTCTCCGTGGTGTTCCTGGACTCGGTCTCGATCAGCACGTAGCCGCCGCTGCGGGTGGCCCGGACGATGAGCGCGAAGCGCTCGTCGTCCTCGCGGAACACGCGGACGTCGCGCGCGGGGTCGGTCCCGAGTTCGTGCCGCCACACCTCGTGCGGGCGGTACTGCTGGTCGGTGAGCACGTAGAACAGCGACCGCGAGTCCGCCGCCCAGGCAAGCCCGTAGTAGGTGGCATCGATGCGGTCGGGCAGGTCCTCGCCGGTGGCCAGGTCGCGGATGCGGAGCTGGAACAGCTCGTCGCCGGTGAAGTCCACCGAGTACGCCAGCAGCCGGCCGTCCGGGCTGACCTCGCGAACCCCGAGGTCGACGTAGCCGCCGGT
>DATMKQ010000086.1:0-13521 GCA_035571275.1 Trebonia sp. | reverse complement strand
CTTCAACTCGCTGCTCGACGACGTGACCGAGCGCCTCTTCGGCCAGCTCCCCGATCCGACCTGGGTGTACCCGGGGCACGGCAACGACTCCACCCTAGGCGCGGAGCGCCCCCACCTAGCGGAATGGCGTGCCCGGGGCTGGTAAGGAGGACGCGAGCGCGTCAGGCTGCGGGTCGAGGGTTCGCCTCGGGGGCGGGCATCCGCGCATAGCCGTAGCCCGGTCCCTTCGCTTTGCTGCCTCGTAAAGGGAGCGGTCCGTGGATCCGTCGGCTTCCGCGTGCAGGGGCAGGTGCGCTGAGCTGCGTCGGCGTGGCCTATCCGGCGGCTCAGTGGCCTTGATTCATTCCTATATCGGAATATATTTGAGTCGTGGCCCGCTCCCCCACGACCTCGGACGTCTTCAACGCGATCGCGGAAGTGCGCCGTCGCGAGATCCTCGACGCGCTGATGGCAGGCGAGAAGGCGGTCGGCACGATCGTGGCCGACTTGTCGCTGTCCCAGCCTCAGGTGTCTAAGCACCTGCGGGTGCTCAGCGAGGTAGGACTGGTGAAGTGCCGGGCGCAAGGGCGTCACCGGCTGTACAGCCTGGAGCCCGCGCCTCTGCGGCCGTTGCACGAGTGGCTGGCCAAGTACCAGCAGATGTGGAATGAGCGCCTGGACCGGATGGACGACTACCTCAAAGAGCTACAGAAAGGGGAGAACGGCAGTGACACCTAATAGGCACGGATCGGCACACATCGAATTCCCGAACGAGCTCGACGTCCTCATAACACGAGAGTTCGACGCTCCGATCGCTCTCGTCTTCGACGTATTGACGAAGCCCGAGCATGTGAGCAAATGGGGCGCTACACCCCCGGACCAGATGACGGAGTGCTCGATCGACCTGCGCGTCGGAGGGGCCTACCACTACGTCTTCGTGACCGCCGACGGAACCGAGTGCTCGTTCCGCGGAACCTACCTGGAGGTCGAGCCGCCGATCCGGACCGTGGAGACGTGGCTGTTCGAAGGCTGGCCGGATGCGGAGGCGGTCGAGACCATGCAGCTGCACGAAACTGATGGAGTGACGACGCTAACGATGAGGCTAGCGTTCCGCGACAAGCCTGGCCGTGACCACATGACCAGGTTCGACGGCCAGCAAGACAGCTTCGACCAGGTGGAAGATATCCTCAGGTCACTGCTCGGACTGCTCGGAACGTCGCCGACTTAAAGCGGCCCTGCCGGGCCGATCCCTCTGTGTGGATGAGCGAACGCGGGTGAAACTCGCTTCCCCGGCGGGGTCGGCAACACGCAGAAGGATTCGGAGCGCTTCAGGTCGTTGTACGACGGCGTCGTCACGAAGGTCTTCGACCGGCTTCCCGACGCCCGGCGCCGCCGAGCAGCGCGTCCGCGTGGGCGACCGCCAGCGTGAGCAGGGCTTCCCCGGCGGCCTGGACCGGGTGGCGGGCGATCAGGTCCGCGACGCATCGCTTGTCGAGCGGGCGGGGCGGGAGCACGGACCCTTCCGCGTTGCTCGCGACCGTGGCGCCGAACAGCTCGTCGTACACGCCCGCGTCGATCACCACCACGGTGAGCAGGTCCATCGCGAACGTGAGCGGATCCGTGCCGAGGCCGAGGCAGTAGGCGCGGATGCGGCCGGCGTCGCGTGCCGCGCTCATGCGCCCGGCGAGCGGCCAGCCGTCGTAGTCGATGGGCGACGTCTCGCTGCCGTGATCCTCGTCCTCGCCGAGCAGTTCCTCGGCGTACTCGCGGACCATTCCGCGCCACAGGTCGAAGTCGTTGGCCTCGTTCCAGGCGGCCTCGCCTGACGGCTGGAAGATGCCGACAGGGATCACCTGGATCATGCCGCCGGCGTGGCTGACCCGTGCGGGGTCCCTGAAGTGCAGCGGGAACGACGCGGTGCGGGTCGCGCGGTCGTAGCGCAGCGTCAGCGCGGCGATCGCCATCGTCGCCGGGCGCGCGGTCAGGTCGCACGGGTCGCCCAGCGCGTCCCGCAACCGGAGCTCTCCTGGCTGTGATTCCCGTGGCTCACCTCCCGAGGGCAGCCGCGCGGCGGCGTACTCGTGCGCGACCGCCCCGCCCACGTCGACGCCGTCGAAGAACCGGCCGCGGGTGAACGTCAGGTGCGGGTCGTCGCCGCTCAGCCCGGCCGCGATCGGCCGGTAGACCGGCCGGTTCTCGAAGACCGCCGGCGCCGCGAGGTCACCGATCGCCTCGGAGAACCGACCGTACCTCGTACCGTCGGGGCGGCGCGGCAAGAGGGAAGGCGCCACACGCGCGACGGTCGCCGTGGCGGAGCGCGGCGGCTCCGGCTCGGCGCGGAACTCGAGGCGGATGTCCGTCAGCGGGACGGGAGCCGTCGGCCGCCACGACGGGGCCGCGAGCAATGGGGTGCCCGCTACCCTGGCCTCGACCGGGTACTCCCCCGCGGCGCGGACCGCCAGCTCGTACCGGTTGGCCTGCAGATAGGCGTTGACGCGGAGCCAGTCTCGCTGTTCCTGCGTGAGTCCGCCAGACGCGGGAGTGATCACCCAGCCCAGTCTGTCAGGCGTGACAGGGGCGGCCTGCTCCATTGGATGAATGTCCCATTCAGCTGGTGGTAGCAAGATGCACGGCTCATTCATCTGGCTGAATGCATTGGTTATGGGTCACAGGTCGCGGGCGTAGCGGAGCTCGAGGACGCCGCCGAGTCCGGTGATGACGTTGGTGCCGCCGTCGGGGGTGAATCCGGCGCGCTCGTAGAAGCGCCGGGCTCGTGCGTTGTCGGCGAGGACCCACAGGACGGCCCGGGGATAGCCGTCGGCCCGCAGGGCCGTGAGCACGTGCCCCATCAGCGCCCGGCCCGTGCCGGTTGACCACCAGGCCGACGCCACGTACAGCGCGTACAGTTCGCCGACCAGGCCGGCCAGTCCGTCCGCGGTGAGCGGGCCGCCCGGGCCGCCAGGGCTGACCGCGCCGTGGTTGGCAGCGCCGTGGTTGGCCGCGTCACGGGAGACAGGGGAGAGGAAGGCAGTCGCCACGGTTCGTTCGGGGCCAAAAGAAGCGTAACCGACTACGGCGGGATGTTCGCCAGCCTCCGCCACCACTGTGCGGCGATAGGGCGGGGGGTCCGCCGCGGCGGTGCCGAAGGCGGTCGCGCGGTCGATCGTCGGGGTCGGGATGATCCCTTCATACGCGGCATGCCAGCTGTCTCGGCGCACCTGGGCTATGGCGTGCGTGTCCGCCGCGGAGCCGACGCGTATCGAGATCATCTGGACAGAGTAGTGCGGCGGCATGATGTACTTAAACGGTTTAGCCAGCACAACGCCCGGTCAGGGCCCATCCGGGACCTGATCCCGGACCGGTCCCGGCCCTGATCCCGGATCTGATCCGGACCGGACCGTGACCGGGCGCCGGCTGGACGAACCAGAGCACCACGAGCACAGCTATCACGGCACCGCAGGAGGCAGCAGCGCATGAGCACCGACGACCAGTTCCGTTTCCCCGACGGGTTCCTCTGGGGTGCGGCCACAGCCGCTTACCAGATCGAAGGGGCGGCCGACGCCGACGGGAAAGGTCCGTCCATCTGGGACACCTTCACGCATACGCCCGGCAAGGTCTGGCACGGTGACACGGGCGACGTCGCCTGTGACAGCTACCACCGGTACCCGGAAGACATCGCCATGCTGCAGCGGCTCGGGGTCGGCAGCTACCGGTTCAGCCTGTCCTGGCCGCGCATCCAGCCCGACGGGCGCGGCCAGGCCAACCAGGCGGGGCTCGACCACTACAGCCGGCTCGTCGACGCTCTCCTCGACAAGGGGATCACGCCGATGGTGACGCTGTACCACTGGGACCTGCCGCAAGCGCTGCAAGACAAGGGCGGGTGGGCCGCACGGGACATAGCCGAAATGTTCGGAGACTTCGCCGCGATCGCCGGCGAGGCGCTCGGCGACCGGGTGCACCGGTGGATCACGCTGAACGAGCCGTGGGTCGTCGCCCACGTCGGTTACCGCGATGGCAGGCACGCGCCCGGCGTCACCGACCCCGCCCAGGCGGTCGCGGCGAACCACCACCTGCTGCTGGCGCACGGCCGCGCGGTCCTGGCGCTGCGTGCCGCCAGCCCATCGCCGGCGCAGATCGGCATCACGCTGAACCTCGCCGTGTTCCGCGCGACATCGCCGGAGGCGGCGGGCCTCGCCGACGAGCTTGACGCCAGGCAGAACGGGACCTACCTCGGCCCGCTGCTGCGCCGTGCCTACCCGGAGCGGCTGACCGCCGACTTCTCCCCCGCCAAGGTCGACGGCCTCGTTCACGACGGCGACTTCGACGTGATCACCACGCCGATCGACTTCCTCGGCGTGAACTTTTACGCGCCCACCTACGTGGGGATCCGCCCGGACGGCGAGCCGCGGCGCGGCGAGGATCTCATCGGTCCGCACGAGGTCACCGTGCGGCCGAAGGGCATGCCGGTCACCGCGATGAACTGGCTGGTCGACTCCACCGCGATCTACGATCTGCTGACGCGGCTGCGGGACGAGGCGCCCGGGCTGCCGCTGTACATCACGGAGAACGGGTCGGCCTGGTACGACTACGTGACCCAGGACGGCACCATCGAGGACTACGAGCGGATCGCGTACCTGCGTGACCACCTGACCGCCGTGCATCAGGCGATCGCCGACGGGGTGAACCTGCGCGGCTACTTCGCCTGGTCGCTGATGGACAACTTCGAGTGGGCCGAGGGATACGCGAAGCGGTTCGGGCTCGTGTTCGTCGACTTCGGCACGCAGCGCCGGATCCTGAAGCGCAGCGGCGAGTTCTACGCCAACGTCGTCAGGGCCAACGCGCTGCCCGCGCAGTGAAGACGTGCCGCGGCCCCCGCGAGCTGCCCTGAAGCGCACTTCCGCCGGGGGCCGCGGCGCGGCCGCCGGCCGCGCGGGTACCGTTGCCTAGCGTGACCTTGGCTTCGTTCAACGTCTCGTCACCGCGCGACGCGGAGTCCGTCATGCTGGCCTGCTGCGCCTCGCGGCGGTTCGCGCGGGCGATGGCGGCGGGACGCCCGTACCCGTCGGCGGACGCCGTCGCGGCGGCGGTCCCCGTGGCGTTCGAATCGCTGACGTGGGACGACGTGGTTGAGGCGATGTCCGCGCACCCGCGGATCGGCGCCCGCGTCAGCGGCCGGTCCGCGGCCGAGCAGTCCGGCGTCGGCGACAGTTCCCGTGCCGCGCTGGCCACGGCCAACGTCGAGTACGAGGCACGGTTCGGGCACGTGTTCCTCATCTGCGCGACCGGGCTGAGCGGGGAGCAAATGCTGACCGCCGCGCGGCAAAGGCTGACCAACGATCTTTTTACTGAACGAACCGTCGCGACTGCCGAGCTCGAGAAGATAACCGCGGTCCGCGTCAGGAAGGTTCTGGGCGCATGACCGTGTCGACGCACGTTCTTGACGCCATGGCGGGGCGGCCCGCCGGCGGGGTGACCGTATCGCTGTCGCGCCTCGACCCTGGTGGGACAGAGAATGGCGGGGGCGGGGGCGGGGCCGGGGTAGCGACCGGTGGCGAGGAACGATGGGTGCCGGTCGGCACCGGGGAAACCGACGCCGATGGCCGGCACCGGTTCGGTGTGCCGGCGGGGGCGGGGGTGTACCGGCTGACGTTCGGCAGCGGGGCGTATTTCGCGGCGCTCGGGATCTCGACGTTCTACCCGTTCGTGACGATCACGTTCGAGGCCGCCGATGGGACCGGGCACTATCACGTGCCGCTGCTGCTGTCCCCGTTCGGCTATTCCACCTACCGCGGCAGCTAGCTGAGAGGATGGAAGACATGGGATTCGAGCTAACAGAGCAGATCGAACGCCACCTGATCGGTGACCAGATCGTCTGGCTCACCACCGTGACACCGTCGGGGTGGCCGGCGCCGCGACCGGTGTGGTTCGTCTGGGACGGTTCGGTGGTCACCATCTACAGCCTCACGCGCGGGGTCAAGCAGCGGCACATCGGGTTGAACGACAGGGTGACGCTGAACTTCGACGCCGGTCCGGGCGGCGGCGACATCGTGGTGATATCCGGGCGGGCCGAACTCGTGCCGGACGCCCCGCCGCCCTCGCGCTTCCCCGGCCTGCTCGACAAGTACGCGCCAGCGATCGAGTACATGGAGCGCACGCCGCAGTGGTACGACGACGAGTACAACGTGGCGCTGCGCGTGACACCCGAACGCGCCTGGACGATCCCGTAGCGACGATCCCGTAGCGGAGCCCGCCCAGTGGCCGAACCCGGACCGGTTATCATCTCGTGATGCTGTTGATGCTGTGGTGCGCGCCGCGCAGCCGTTCGACCGCGTTCTTCCGGATGATGGCCGAACGCGGTGACTTCACGGTGGTGCACGAACCGTTCTCCTACCTGGCGGAGTTCGGCTACACGGATGTGGCGGGGACCCGCGTCACCCGCCCCGCCGACCTGCTCGCCGCGCTGCGCGACCTGGGCTCTCGCGGGCACGTGTTCGCGAAGGAGACGACCGGCAGGCGGTACCCGGAGGTGCTGGGTGCGCCCGGGTTCCTGGCCTCCGGCGCGGTGCACACGTTCCTGATCCGCCATCCTCGCGAGACGATCGCCTCCTATCACGCGATGAACCCGTCGGCGCCGGTCGAGAAGATCGGTTTCGAGTTCCTGCACGAGATCTTCTCCTCGGTGTCCGAACTGACCGGGCGCTCCCCCGTCGTCGTCGACGCCGGCGACCTGATGCGGCGGCCCGCCGAGGTCGTCGCCGCCTACTGCGCCCGGGTCGGCATCCCGTTCCTGCCCGACGCGCTCAGCTGGCAGCCGGCCGACCGGCCGGAATGGTCGCTGTCGCGGGGCTGGCACGCCGACGTCGCGGCGAGCGCCGGCTTCGGCGAACTGGCCGGCGCCCGCCGGGCCGTCCCGTCCGCCTCCGATGTCGAGCGGCATCCGGTGCTTGGCGCTTACCTGCGCCATCACCTGCCCTACTACGAAGTGCTGCACGCGCGGCGGCTAACCGCCTGAACCTAAGCGCTCGAATCCCGCAACTGGTTCAGCAGCCCGAGCGCGTCCTGGTTGGCCCACGACTCGACGATCTTGCCGTCGGCGATCCTGTAGACGCGGATCGCCGTGAAGCGGACGGCGCGTCCTGTGGGGGCGATCCCGCGGAATTCGCCCTGGTGGGTGCCGTGGAAGCTCAGCCGCGCGACGACCCGGTCGCGTTCGGCGATCAGGTCCTCGATGTCGGTGTGCAGGTCGGGGAACGCTGTGGTCAGGGTCTGATGCAGGGCGTAGGCCTCCTCGCCGGAGGGACCGTCCCAGAGCTCGGCGAGGAGCCTGATGTCGCCGCCGTTCCACACTTCGTCGATCAGCCGGATCACCAGACGCTTGTTCCGCTCCACGGTCACGTCGGGCGCTGCCGCCGCAGGCAGGTCAGGTCCGACGACGCGGAACTCAACCACCACCGCCTGCGTGTCGTCGTTCACCGTGAAATCGGGGTCGGCCAGCGACTCGCGCATCTGCTCCGAATGCCAGAACTGCTCGTGGCCCGCGCGCCACTGCGCTACCGAGGTGTACCCCTCGCCTTCGCTGAGCGCGTGCGCCAGGTCGACGTCGCCTAGCCGCATCACCCGCACCGCCACGGTCTCGATGACCGTCACCGGCTGGCCTGCTGAGTCGACCACGATCTCCCGCTGACCGGGGATGGGTAGCGGGTCACCCGCCTGCTGATAGTCGGCGATCAGCCCCGTCGTGGTGGTCTTGGCACCGGTGACGATGGCGTCGACAAGCTGATCACGCAGCGGGCCAGGGAAGGCGAACTCGGCGATCCGCAACTCCGAAGGCAGCACCGACCCAGCGTAACGAAACGGGAGCCGCGCCGGGCGACAGCCGCGCGTTAGCCTGCCACGCGTGCGCGCCACCCGCGTGATCAAGCACATCGGCCCCCGCGCGCCCTGGCTTACCAGGCGCTGCTCGACGCCAACAGCTCGCGGTTACGGTTCGCGGTTACGGCTCGATGCCGAGGGCCTCCTGAACGACCGGATCGTCGTCTGTGCCGAGGAGGCGCCAGTCCTCTCCGGCCTCGAGGATCTTCTCGGCGCCCCGGATGGACCGGAAGTCCAGGTCAGCATCCACGGCCGGCGGCTTCTTTCCCGCCGCCAGGTCCTTGGCCGCCGAGATGAGGATGTGCCGCATCCGGCTGATGGCCTTGTCGGTGGAGCCGAGATGTTCCTGCGTGCGGTCGTAGATCGGGCCCATCGACTCGGTCACCATGAGGTCCTGGCTCACGAAGTCCGAGACGCCGCTGAAGATGCCGTGGCGCTTGACGTCCCGGTCGATCTGGTAGTCGTTATCGGCGGTGTAGAGGCGGGGGACGATCCCGCCGGTGCGGCCCGATATCGGCGTCGAGAACGGAGCGACGGCGAAGAGGTTCTCGCCCCCGAGGTGGCGGGGGTTCTGCGGCTTCTTGGGCATCACGATGTAACGCCAGCAGTTCTCGTCGTCGATCGGTACGAACATTCCGGTGCCCGAGCTGAACGGGATGCTGGCGACCATCGTCATGTAGGGCACCGCGAAGGCGGTGACACGCACATGGGTGTGACCGTTGGGGGTGGTGCGGATGCCCGCGTACCGGTAGCCGTACCACGTGTCGTCGAGCTCGAGGCGGGGCGCCCGGTCGTGTCGCCAGAACTTCCACGACATCGCGTTGGAGGGGTAGCCGGGCTTGTCGGACCCGTCGTCGGGGATGTCGTCGATCCCGTCGAACTGGTGCAGGTGGGAGATGTGGGCCGTGTCGATGTTTCCCTCCATCGCCTGCACCCAGTTACAGGTCGAGTGCTGCTTCGCCGTCCGGAGCCCATTGGCGTCTAGGCCGTCCGTACCGAAGTCCCTGAACGGCGTCATCGTCTCCCGCGGCCCGAGGTAGGCCCAGACGATCCCGCCGGACTCGTGGGTCGGGTAGGCCCTCATCCGGACCTTCTCGCAGAACGGCTGCGGCTCGCTCGGCATGTCCACGCAGCGCCCGTTCACGTCGAACGCCCACCCGTGGTAGACGCAGCGGATAGCAGCGTCCTCATTGTGGCCGAAGTACAGCGACGCTCCCCGGTGCGGGCAGTTCTCCTGCACCAGACCGATCCGTCCCGACGTATCCCTGAAAGCCACGAGGTTCTCGCCGAGCAGCCGCACTCGGGCGGGCGCGCCGCCCGGGTCGGGGATCTCCGCCGTGAGGCAGGCAGGCGTCCAGTAACGACGCAGCAGCTCGCCCATCATCGTTCCCGGCCCCACCCTGGTCAGGATCTCGTTGTCTTCCGCCCTGAGCACGCCGCACCTCCGCTTGACCGCGCCGGCCCTACGCCGGACCGGCCTTTTCACCGTCTCATCTCTCAAACAATGCTGTCAATTATCAACAAGCAATATCGCTGGCATTATCGGAGTTTATGGAGATGCGCTTTCCGATTTACCCTTAGTCGTTTGCGCCGGTCCCGTTGGGGATTCGGCGCCAGGTCGCCGGGCTGCGGCCGTGGATGCGCTTGAACGCGGCGCTGAAGGCAAAGGCATTCTCGTAACCGACTTCGCGGGCCACGGCGGCGACGGTCGCGTCGGTGTCCCGCAGCAGATCCGCCGCCAGCGTCATGCGCCAGCCGGAGAGGTAGGAGATGGGCGGCTCCCCGACAAGGCTGGTGAAGCGTGCGGAGAACGCGGCCCGGGACATGCCGACCTGATTGGCGAGCGCTGCGGTTGTCCATCTTTGCCCAGGCTCAGCGTGCAGAACCGTCAGGGCTTCACCGATGGCCGGGTCGCCGATAGCTCCGAGCCATGTCGGAAGTTTCGACTCGGTGCTGGCGCTCCAGAACCGCAGGGCGATCACGAGGACGAGGTCCAGCAAGCGGTTGAGGACGGCATCCTGGCCGGGCTCATCGCGCTCTGCTTCGGCGGACAGCAGTTCGAGCGGTGCGCGGGTGCGCGGACCCGCGGGGACGACTGTCACGTCCGGAAGCATGCCGAGGAGCCGGTCGCCGACACTGCCGTGGAGTCGGTAGATCCCGTGAAGCCAGACGATGGCCCCCGGTTGGTGGTGGCCAAAGGTCCGATAGGAGATCGTGGGTGCCGTGGCGATGGCGCCCATGTCTGACGCACGGATGAAGCGCTTGATCCCGTCACGGATGACGAGCTGGCTGGGCGTTCTAGGGTCATCGGCGATCGTGTACGCGCCTCCCTTGATCAGCGCGATGTCGCCAGTTCGCAGCGTGTGCGCCGCGGGCGCTCCAGCGCCTGGCCGGATCCCGGTGTTCTGAAGCGTGATCGAGACGCCTCCCTCCAGCGCGGCGACCGCGGAGAGTGGGAGCAGGTCCGCGACCGTGATCGACCACGGCGGGCGCAGGATCGACTTCCGTACGACGGCGTTCTCGGCACGCGCGCGGTGCAACAGGTCGCTCAGCACGTCCACATCAGCACGGTAGACGATCACGAATGAATTGTGGACGGATCACCATGGGTCGTCCGCGATTGATGCGGTTGGCTGAACGGCATGAACGAAATCCTGATTCTCGGCGGTACCGGCAAGACCGGAAGCCGCCTCGCCCGGCGCCTCCTGGACGCCGGCCATGGAGTGCGTACCGCGTCCAGGACACACGGCGACGTGCGCTTCGACCTAGGGGAGCCGTCGACGTGGGCGGTCGCGCTCGACGGAATCGCCGCGGTGTACGTGCTGGAGCCGGAAGTGCAGGGCACGGAGGAGGGACAGCGTCGCATCCCGCGCTTCGTGGACGCGGCCGCGGCCGCTGGAGTACGGCGCGTGGTGCTGCTGACGGCGGCAGGAGTTGACGCCAATGAGACTCACCATCTGTGGCGGGCAGAGCAAGCGGTCAAGAACTCCGGCCTGGAGTGGACAATCGTGCGACCGACCTGGTTCGCTCAGAACTTCAGCGAGGACTTCTGGCTGCCCGGAATCCTTGATGGGTCACTCGTCCTGCCAGTCGGCGACGAGGCCACGGCATTCGTCGATGCCGAAGATATCGCCGACGTCATCGTGGCGGCGCTCACCCATGAGGGTCATAACGGCCAGGCATACGTGCTGACGGGGCCGCGGGCGATCAGTTTCGCGGAAGCGGTCGACCTCATCGGCGAGGCGACTGGGCGCACGATCCGCCACGTCGACATCAGCCCCGACGCGTTCATCCAAGCCCAGATCGCCAACAGCGTTCCCGCCCACACCGCCGAGCTGCTCACACGCATCTACACCGGAATCCGGGACGGGGACGCGGCGGATATCTGCGACGGGACCCAGCGTGCGCTGGGCCGCAAACCCGGCGCCTTCGAGGACTACGTGTCTGCGGCCGCCGCGGCCGGTGCCTGGGGCACGCGTTGACCCCCAGGGCCCGGCGCTAGCGGTGGCTTGTCTTTCTGAGTACCGCGGCCGTGGACGAGTGGCAGGAAGACCTCGTCGATGATCTCGGTCAGGACGTCGTCGGGCACGGCCGGGACGCCGCGGGTCACGTACTCGTTGCGCAGCAGTGCCGTCGGCGCGGCGGCGACCCGGGGGTGCAGGGCCTCGGGGGCGGCCTCGCCGCGGGCCACCGCCTGGCCGAGGAGCGTCAGCCACGCCGACTCGTACGCGGTGCCACCCGCGGCCGGGCCGCGCAGCCCGGCCAGCAGCTGCGGGGCGCCGCCGGCCGCCGCGAACAGTCCGCGCAGGATCTCCCCGTACGGCGATGCCAGGTGCTGTTGGCCTGCCTGAGCAGCTCAAGCGCGTCGCCGCGCTCAGCCGGTTTCGACAGGCCAGGGCCAGCGCTCAGCGATGCGGCAGGCCCGGGACGGAGGACTCAGTCGGCGACGGACTGCTGCGCGCCTTGCTCGAGCCGGGGTTCGTCGAGCCGCCGCAGGTGCCGCACGCTCGGCGCCGCGAGTATCGCAGCAACCGCGCCTAGGTCGACCGCGGCTGCTATCCAGAGTGTGCGGCTCATCCCGATCCCAGCCGCCAGCACTCCCGCGAGGGCGAGTCCGAGCGGATCGCACAGCACGGAGCCGAACCAGTCATAGGCGCTGACGCGCGAGAGTGACGCCGGCGGGATGTGCTGCTGCAGCGTCGTCTCCCAGAGCGTATTGAAGAGCATGTTGCCGAAGCCAGTGACCAGCGCTGTGACAACGAGGGTCTCCCAGGGCAGCTGCAGCGCGAGCACGATGATCGGCGCGGCGTTCGGAACCGCCGCGACGGACCCCACGAGGAGCGGGCGCCGGGGCTTGAAGCGAAGCGCCGTAGCGCCGGCGGCGAGCGCGCCGATGGCCGAGACGACGAGGATCGCCGTCCACGCGCCGACGCCACCATGGCCGTTCTTGATCCACACCGCGGCGAGCACCAGCCACACCCCGCCCATCATGTTCCCGAGGGACGCGCTGACCACGACCAGCCAGACCCAGCTGCGGGCGGTGAAGTCGCGCCAGCCGTCGAGCAGGTCGCGCCCGAACGACTGCGGCGGCAGCCTGACGTGCTCCGGCAGGCGCAGCCGGGCGAGGTAGAACGCGCTCACCCCGAAACTCGCCGCGTCAATGGCGAGCGCGTATCCCGGCCCGACGGTGACGATGAG
This sequence comes from Trebonia sp., assembly GCA_035571275.1. Lineage (GTDB taxonomy): Bacteria > Actinomycetota > Actinomycetes > Streptosporangiales > Streptosporangiaceae > Trebonia. The sequence goes on along the minus strand of DATMKQ010000086.1, from coordinate 972 downwards.
GATGCCCGCCAGCGCCGGGCCGGCGAACTGGGTCAACCCCATCGACATCCCGCGCAGGGCGTTTGCCTCCTGCAGCCGGCCCGCGCTCACGGTCATCGGCGTGAGCCCGGTCGATGCGGGGTTGAAGAACGCAGTCCCGGTTCCGGCCAGCGCCTGCAGGACGATCAGCTCCCAGATGTGCGCGGTGTGCGAGAGCAGCAGCGCCGCGGTCGCGGCCTGCACGGCCATCCGGGCAACATCGGCGGTGAGCATCACGCCGCGCCGCGGCAGACGGTCGGCGAAGACGCCGCCGACGAGCAGGAAAATCACCAGCGGGGCGGTGTTGGCGGCAATCACGAAGCCGAGGTCGCGCGCGGATCCGGTCAGGTCGAGCACTGCCCAGGCGAGCGCGAACGGCGTGACTGCACCGCCGAGCAGAGACACCAGTTGCCCGGTGAAGAACAAGCGAAACTCGCGCTCCTGGAGCGCGCCGAGCGGAATCCGCCGCACCGAGGCCTTCTTCCTGGGGGTTCAACAGCCCGTGCGGGCCCTCCGCCGCCCCACGAGACTACGTGCCGGCTCGAGCTGACCGCGCTGCAGAAAGCCGATGCCATCCCAGCCTGGTTCGCCTTCAACGCCACCATCGGCCGTGGCGAGCACCGGTCAAGCGGGCACGGGGGTGATGCCGGAGGAGGAAATCAGGAAGCCCCTGCCATCGGCGGTGCAGGTGACGCCGGTTCTGGCCGTTTCGCACCGGAACGGCCCGACGCCGGTCTCCGTCCCGTAGAAGAGGGTAGGCGTGCCGTCCCCGGCGTTCGCGAGGCACTGCAGCCCGGTGCAGACCGTGTAGCGGCCGGCCGCGTTCATGGTCACCGACCGGGCCGGAGTGGTCGTCTGGCAGTACGCGCCCGCCAGGCCGGCCTGGGAGTCGATCTGGCACTCGATGTTGCCCGACGGCGTGAGGAACTCGCCGCCCGTGGCCGTCTGCATGGG
>DATMKQ010000085.1:0-3196 GCA_035571275.1 Trebonia sp. | reverse complement strand
GGACCTCGTCGCCAGCCTCTTCGCCTTCGGCGACGGCGCGCAGCTGCGGCTGGCCGAGACCATCAAGGACGCCCTGGACCCCAACGGCATCCTCGCCCCCGGCAAATCCGGGATCTGGCCCGCCAGCCTGCGCGCCGCCAGGTAAGCCGGCCGCTGAAAGCCCGGGCCGGCGATGGCCGGGCGGCGCTAGGTGCTCGGAGCCGCAGCCGCGTCAGAACAGGAAGACGCCCTTTCCGGCCACCTGGGCGTCCGCCTTTCGGTAGGCGGGATCAGCCTCGTCAAGGCGCCAGGTATCGGAGAAGATCCGTCGATCGCGACGCCGCGGCTGACAGCGAAGTCAGCGCGGCCGGCCTGGCCGACGGTCGAGAAGGTAAAGGATCCGAACACGGTCTGCTGGCGCTGCATGTACCTGCCGACGTCCGGGCTGAAGGTACCTCCGACGCCCACGAGTGCCAGTGTGCCCCAGGGCCGCAGCGAGTCAAGCGCCGCGTGGCGGGCATCGGCGGCGCCCGGCGCGTCCATCGCCAGATCTGTCCCCTGCCCGCCGGTGAGTTCCTGGATCGCACCGACGGGATCGGTGGCGCTCGAATCCACCGTTGTCTCGGCGCCCATGTCGCGAGCCAGCCGAAGGCGCTCCTGGCTGAGGTCGAGAGCGATCACGCGCGCTCCCATCGCCGCGGCGAGCTGGGTGGCCGCGAGACCAACTGGACCCTGACCGAAGATGGCGAGACTGTCACCGCCACGCACGCCAAGCCTCCGCAGCGCCGCGTACGCGGTGTCCTGCACTGCCTGCAGGCCGCGCATCCCCAGTAGTGGTGCACCATGACACGATCGCCGATCTTTGCCTGATGCTCCGGTACGGCCGTTCCCACGGCGGCGACAGTGCCGCAGGGCTCATGGCCGCGGATGACAGGCCCCGTCGGCGTGGCGCCGAGCAGGCTCTGCCCCTTCGGTCCCCGGTACAGGTGAAGATCGGTGCCGCAGATCCCCGATGCCTTCATCTCGATCACTACATCGCCGGGGCCCGGTATCGGATCAGCGATTTCGATGAATTCGGTTGTCCGGTTCCCGCCGAACGTCATGCCGCGCTTCGCGGGAGCTCCTCTGTTGTGTCATTCGAGTGGCGGGCAATCAAGGCGAACCCCCGCGATGCCCGAATCCGAGCTGATCAGCGGGTAGCGAACCATGACTTGGGGGTCATGCCCCGGTATTACATGCCGCGGCGAGTCCGCCAGCTCGCGGATGAGCGTGAAGCTCGCCTTATTGCGTTCGACGTCATGTGTTCCGTGAAAGCAGCGCGCGCTTTCCATGTTCTCGTAGAAGTGACTCGCGTCGCCGGCGAGGACGACCCACCCGCGCGCGGTCCTGACCCGGACGATCTGCGTTCCCGGCGTGTGCCCGCCGACCAGATGCAGCTCGATGCCCGGCCATGGATTCGCGGAGCCGTCGTGCAGCACCGTGCGCTTCGCGTACATGGCTTGCAGGACGTTAGCTATATCGGTTGCCTCGAAAGCGCGGCGTGTCGGCTCGTTCCCGCGGCCGGTGGCGAACTCGAGTTCCCTCTCCTGCAGGTGGAGCGTGGCGCTGGGAAATGAGTCGATGGTGCCCGCGTGGTCGTAATGCAGGTGCGTGAGGACGACATCCTCGAGATCGCCCGGATTGATTCCCAGTTTGGTCAGCATCTCGGCGGGATGGCCGAGGTAGGTGCGTCCGCGGCCGATGCCGACTTCCCGGTTGAAGCCGGTGTCGATCAGCACCCGGCGTTCACCGCTGACCGCCAGCCAGACGAAGTAGTCCATCGGCATCGGCCTGTCCGGTTCTGGAACGTCGCCCGCGAAGTGGTCGGCATGCCTGGCCAGCCGCGTCGCGTAACGGAGGGCGTAGAGCGTGTAGGTGTCGTCCACCTCAGGACTCAGCCTGGGTTCCGCGCGGCGTCGATCTCCTCGGCCGTGCACCTCATGTCGTCTGGATCGAGGCCAGATCGTTCGACCTGGAGCATCATCGCGACCCGCGAGTCGCGGCCGTCCCAGCCGCGGTTGAGCGCCTCCGTCATCTCCTCGAGCGTGGCGTTTACCAGCCGCATGGGCACGTGTACTTCCCGTGCCAGCTCGGACATCAGCCGGACGTCCTTGTGGGCCAGGTTCAGCGCGAACGCCGGGGGGTCGAACTGCTGTGGCAGGAAGTGCCTGGCCAGGGTGTCGAACGTGCGCATCCGCCCGAGTGCGCCCTCGCGCACCGCCGCCCACAGGTCTAGTGGCGGGACACCTGCCTTGACGCCGGCCGTGAATACCTCGGCAAGCGCCGTGTTGATCGCGTATCCGGCGGCATTGTGCACGAGCTTCGCTATGCTGCCTGACCCGATCTCGCCGATGTAGTTAGCCCTGCTCCCGATTACGTCGATCACTGGACGGAAGCGGTCGTACTCCGCTTTATCCCCGCCCACCCACAGCGCCAGCGTGGCCTTTGCCGCACCATCGGGGCCGCCGCTGACCGGAGCGTCAAGTACCGCGACGCCATGAGCGGCGAAGGTGCGATGCAGCCGCCGGATGACGGTCGGTGAATTAGTCGACAGGTCGAACCACGCCGAGCCGCGCGGCATGCCCTCGATCAGCCCGGCGGGGCCGGTGCCCACTTGCTCGACCTGGTCGGGCCCGGGCAGGGACGTGAAGACCACCTCGGTCTGCTCGCCGACTAGCCGCGGCGTCTCGGCCCACTCGCAGCCAGCGTCGATATGCGGTACGGCTGCGTCCTTCCGGGTGTCGTTCACCACCACCTGGTGGCCCGCCTGACGGAGATTGAGAGCGATGCTGCTCCCCATGGTCCCCAGTCCGATGAACCCGATCCGCACGGTTTCCCCTCACGCGTGGCGTTCGAAGGCGGCCGTCGCCACGCGACCGCCGTTGACCCCGGCGGGCCATCCGGCGTACAGCGCGACGTGCGTGATGAGCTCGCTGATCTCCGACTTCGTCACGCCATTGTCTAGGGCGCGGCCGATGTGGCCTTCGAGCTCGACGGTGCTGCGCGCGGCGACAAGCACTGCCACAGTGATCAGGCTGCGGTCTCGCTTGGACAGCTCTTCCCGCTCCCAGATGTCACCGAAGAGCACCTCGTCCCGTAGTTCCCGGAGTTTGGGTACCGCATCGTAGGGGTCTTTACGCGCCATTTGCTCCGTCACCGATAACTCCTTTGATCTAGT
>DATMKQ010000084.1:0-17393 GCA_035571275.1 Trebonia sp. | reverse complement strand
TGTCCATCGGCGGGTTCTTCGCGTCCACCGAGATGGCACTCGTTTCGCTGCGCGAGGGACAGCTGCGATCGCTGGCTAAGCGCGGCAGGCGCGGCGCCAAGGCCGCCCGGCTCGCGGCGGATCCGAACCGGTTCCTTTCCGCGGTGCAGATCGGCGTGACGCTTGCCACCCTGGTGACCGGCGCCTTCGGCGCGGACACGCTGGTCGGACTGCTGCGGTCCTGGATGGAACGGCAGGGACTGTCAGGGGACGTGGCGTCCCCGCTGGCGTTCGCCGTGGTGACCGTGTGCATCACCTTGGTCAGCCTCGTGTTCGGCGAACTCGCGCCGAAGCGGCTCGGGCTGCAGCGCGCGGTGCCGCTGTCGCTATTCGCCGCGCCGATCCTTGATTTCATCGCGACGCTGGCCCGGCCCGTGGTGTGGATGCTCTCGAAGTCGGTCAACGTGATTGTCACGCTGGTGGGCGGCGACCCGCGGCAGAGCAGGCAGGCTATGACCGAGCAGGAGGTGCGGGAGCTGCTGGCCGGCACCCAGGTGATCAGCCAGGACGAGCGGCGTATCGTCGGCGAGGTGTTCGACGCGGGCAAACGGCAGATCCGCGAGGTCCTGCTGCCCCGCACCGAGGTGGAGTTCCTGGCGGCGGGCACTACGGTCGGTGAGGCCGCGCTGATCGCCGCGAGCGTGCCGTATTCCCGGCTGCCCGTCTACCAGGACTCCTACGACAACGTCATCGGTTTCGTGCACATCAGGGACCTGCTCGGGCCCGGCGCGCCCGAGCCCTCGGTCCTGGTCGACCAGGTGGTCCGGCCAGTCAAGTTCCTGCCGATCAGCAAGACCGTGCTGGCGGCGCTGTCGGAGATGCGGCGGGACCGGGCGCACCTGGCGATCGTGGCTGACGAGTACGGCGGCACGGCGGGGATCGTCACGCTCGAGGACCTCGTCGAGGAGCTGATAGGCGACATCAGGGACGAGTACGACAGCGCGCAGGACGCGGCCACCAGGCTCCCGCGCGGCGAGGTAGAGGTCGACGGGCTGCTCAACCTGGACGAGTTCGCCGAGCAGACGGGCATCGAGCTCCCCGAGGGCCCCTACGAGACCGTCGCGGGCTACGTGCTCGCGGCGCTCGGCGAGCTGCCCTCGCCCGGGGACTCGGTCAAGGTGCCCGGCTTCACGATCACCGTTACCGAGATGGACCTGCGCCGGATCGCCCGGCTCCGCGTCACCCCGACGCCCCGCCCCCCGGCGGCGGACGCGCCCCCCGCGGCTGCCCCGCCGCCATCGCCTGACCCGACCAGCGCGCCACAGGGGAACTAAACTGTGCCCCTACACGGGGAAACTCCCTGGTGGAAGGCGGTACATGTGCCTGATGGGTTTGACACCGTTCTCGTCGTTGACTTCGGCGCGCAGTACGCTCAGCTGATTGCCCGCAGGGTGCGCGAGTGCCACGTGTACTCGGAGATCGTGCCTTCGACGATGCCGGTCAGCGAGATGCTCGCCAAGCAGCCCAAGGCGATCATCTTGTCCGGCGGTCCGGCGTCGGTGTACACGCCGGGGGCGCCGGCGGCGCCGGCGGGCCTGTTCGAGGCGGGCGTGCCCGTGCTCGGCATCTGCTACGGACACCAGGTGCTGGTTCGTGAACTCGGCGGGACGGTAGAGCGCACCGGCGCCGCCGAGTACGGTGGTACCTTGCTCCAGGTGGCTGACGGCGGCTCTGATGGCGGGCGGCTGCTCGCCGGGCTCGGCTCGCAGTTCAACGTCTGGATGTCGCACGGCGACACCTCCACCGTCGCGCCGCCAGGCTTCACGGTGACGGCGCGCACGGCCGCGACGCCCGCCGCCGCGGTCGAGGCCCCCGACCGCGGCCTTTACGGTGTCCAATTTCACCCTGAGGTCATGCACACCGACAGCGGGACCAAGATCCTGCGCCGCTTCCTCGACGCGGCCGGGTGCCGGCCGACGTGGACGATGCTGAACATCGTCGAAGAGCAGATCGAACGGATCAGAGAGCAGGTGGGCGGCGGCCGGGCGATCGCCGGGCTGTCCGGGGGCGTGGACTCCGCGGTCGCGGCGGCGCTCGTGCATCGGGCCATCGGGGAGCGCCTGACCTGTGTGTTCGTCGACCACGGGCTGCTGCGCAAGGGCGAGGCCGACCAGGTCGAGCAGGATTTCGTCGCCGCGACGGGCGTTAGCCTGCGGATCGTGGACGCGTCCGAGGCGTTCCTCGGCGCGCTGCGCGGGGTCACCGACCCCGAGACCAAGCGCAAGATCATCGGCCGCGAGTTCATCCGCGCGTTCGAGCGCGCCGCCAGGGAAATCACCGCCGAGGCCGGCGCGCACGGCGAGTCGACGGAATTTCTCGTGCAAGGCACGCTCTACCCGGATGTGGTCGAGTCCGGCGGCGGCACGGGCACCGCCAACATCAAGTCTCACCACAACGTCGGCGGGCTCCCCGACGACCTGAAGTTCCGGCTGGTCGAGCCGCTGCGCTGGCTGTTCAAGGACGAGGTGCGGCGGGTCGGCGAAGAGCTCGGGCTGCCCCCCGAGATCGTCTGGCGCCAGCCGTTCCCTGGCCCCGGTCTGGGGATCAGGATCATCGGCGAGGTGACGGCGGAGCGGCTGCGGATCCTGCGTGAGGCGGACGCGATCGCGCGGGCCGAGATGACCGCCGCGGGCCTGGACCAGACCGTCTGGCAGTGCCCGGTCGTCTTGCTCGCCGACGTGCGTTCCGTGGGCGTGCAGGGAGATGGCAGGACCTATGGCCACCCCGTGGTGCTGCGCCCGGTGACCAGCGAAGACGCCATGACCGCGGACTGGGCGCGGCTGTCGTACGACGTGCTGGCCCGCATCTCGACGAGGATCACCAACGAGGTCCCCGAGGTCAACCGCGTCGTCCTGGACATCACGAGCAAGCCCCCGGGCACAATCGAATGGGAGTAGCCCCCGGCCAACACTCCGTTACCAGTTCGTGTTGACGACCTCCGAACGGGCGGCTAGTGTTCGGCATTAGCACTCACTGATGTAGAGTGCTAATGCGACGAGGCCGGTCTGACACCCGCGACGGCAGGCTGACCCTGGTCGCCTCCCAAGCAAACTCGCCATCATTAGCCTTCCGAAGGGGGAGGTCAGATCGTGACGACCGCCACCAAGGTTGTTCTCAAACCACTAGAGGACCGCATCGTGGTCCAGCCACTCGAGGCGGAGCAGGTTACCGCTTCTGGGCTTGTCATCCCGGACACCGCGAAGGAGAAGCCCCAGGAGGGCAAGGTCCTCGCGGTTGGTCCCGGCCGCTTCGACGACTCGGGCGCCAAGCGCGTTCCCGTCGACGTCAAGGTCGGCGACGTGGTGCTGTACAGCAAGTACGGCGGCACGGAAGTGAAGTACTCGGGCGAAGAGTACCTGGTGCTCTCGGCCCGCGATGTGCTCGCGATTATCGAGAAGTAGTAAACGCCGGACCGGGCTCCGACGGCGGCACCGCTTAGAGGCCACGCCGCCGGGGCCCCGTCCGCGTCCACCACCAGCCTGTTCCAACCGTAGGTTGAGGTAGTCAATGCCCAAGATCCTGGAGTTCGACGAGGACGCCCGCCGCCACCTTGAGCGCGGCGTGGACAAGCTCGCCGACACCGTAAAGGTGACGCTCGGCCCGCGTGGCCGCAACGTCGTCATCGACAAGAAGTGGGGCGCGCCCACCATCACCAACGACGGCGTGACCGTCGCCAAGGAGGTGGAGCTCGAGAACCCGTTCGAGAACCTCGGCGCCCAGCTAGCCAAGGAAGTCGCTACCAAGACGAACGACGTCGCGGGTGACGGCACCACGACGGCGACCGTGCTCGCGCAGGCGATGGTTCACCTCGGGCTCCGGTCGGTAGCGGCCGGCGCCAACCCGATGGACCTCAAGCGCGGCGTCGACGCCGCCGCCGCCGAGGTATCCGATCGGCTGCTCAAGTCCGCTCGCGAGGTGGAGGAGCAGCAGGAGATCGCGAACGTCGCGACTATCTCCGCGCAGGACGCGAGGATCGGCGAGCTGATCGCCGAGTCGTTCGCGAAGGTCGGCAAGGACGGTGTCGTCACCGTCGAGGAGTCCCCGACGATGGGCCTCGAGCTGGAGTTCACCGAGGGCCTGCAGTTCGACAAGGGCTACATCTCGCAGTACTTCATCACCGACCAGGACCGCCTCGAGGCTGTCCTCGAGGACGCCTATGTCCTCGTCCACCAGGCCAAGATCTCCTCGATGGCGGACTTCCTTCCGCTGCTGGAGAAGGTCGCGCAGACCAAGAAGCCGCTGCTGGTGATCGCCGAGGACGTGGAGGGCGAGGCGCTCGCCACGATCGTCGTCAACAAGATCCGGGGGCTGCTGAACATCGCCGCGGTCAAGGCGCCGGGCTTCGGTGACCGCCGCAAGGCCATGCTCGCCGACATCGCGACCCTCACCGGCGCGACCCTCGTCAGCGAGGACCTCGGCATCAAGCTGGAGTCCGTCGGCCTCGACGCGCTCGGCCGGGCCCGCCGCATCGTGGTCGACAAGGACAACACCACGATCACCGACGGCGCGGGCGACAAGTCCGCGATCGAGGACAGGATCCGGCAGATCCGCACCGAGATCGAGCACACCGACTCCGACTGGGACCGTGAGAAGCTGCAGGAGCGGCTGGCCAAGCTGTCCGGCGGTGTCGCGGTTCTGCGCGTCGGCGCGGCCACTGAGGTCGAGGTCAAGGAGAAGAAGCATCGCGTCGAGGACGCGGTGTCCGCGACCAGGGCCGCGATCGAGGAAGGCATCATCGCGGGCGGCGGCAGCGCGCTCGTCCACATCGCTGGTCAGCTCGACGACCTCGGGTTCACCGGCGACGTCGCGACCGGCGTCGGCGTGGTCCGCAAGGCGCTGTCCGAGCCGGCTCGCTGGATCGCGCTCAACGCTGGCCAGGAGGGCTCGGTCGTGGTCGCGAAGATCGCCGGCCTGCCGGCTGGGCACGGCTACAACGCCGCCACCGGCGAGTACGGCGACCTGATTGCGCAGGGTGTCATCGACCCGGTCAAGGTCACCAGGTCCGCGGTGCAGAACGCCGCGTCCATCGCCGGCATGCTGCTGACGACCGAGACGCTCGTTGTGGAAAAGCCGGAAGAGGAGAAGCCCGCCGCCGACGGCCACGGGCACTCGCACTCCCACTAGTCCGCATACCGCGCATTACCCCGGACGCGGGGGCCACGAAACACCGTGGCCCCCGCGTCCGCGTTTCCGGCTCGAAACACGCGCGCTCCTCCATCTTCGCATCTTCCGGAATCAGTCGACTAAGGTCGACTATGATCTTCCACGTGAGCATAATCGAGCACTCGCGACTATCCGGTACCAGGCGCGTTGCCGACGACTTGTATTTAATTGCCCACCACGAGAGCAGCGGCAGGCCGTATCTGTCTCTGCGTTCGGCGGGCATCGGGCTGGCCGGGGGCCTGCTCGCCGAGCTGATGGCCACGCAGACGCCCGCGATCACCCTCGATCGCGGCTACCTGATCCCTCGCTACCGGAAGAACGGCGCCCCAGTCGCGCGCTACGCCCGCCCGGATGACCTGGTAGCGGGACACGTGCTCGACCTGATCGTGGCTGAGTCCGCGTCCCGGCCGGTACGCGACTGGCTGTTGTTCCTGGGCCAGACGGCAACAGCGGACGTGGCGGGGCGCCTGGAACACGCGGGGTACCTGACCCGCCCGGCGGGCCGGATACCGTGGCGGCCCAGGCCGCTGGTGCCGGTGGAGGGGGACTGGTCGCAGTGCGCGCTGTTGCGCGCGCACGGCGCGCTAGATGGGACCAGGACGCTGACCCTGTACTCGGCTCTGCTCGCCGGGCTTACCGTGGCCTGCGGCCTGGGGTTCCGGTTCGCCGATTGGTCAAAGGCGCCCGCGCGCGGGACCGAGGAGGCGGTGCGGATGCTGCCGCGTCCGCTGAGAGAACTGATCGCCCAGGTCCAGATGGCAGCCGACGCCGCCGTGCTCTCTGTCCGAATGTGACCCGTAACCCGCTATGACTGGAGGTCTTTCTGATGTACAGCTCGCCTGCCGTGCCTTCGACATCGAGCGCGGTGAGCCGGGCGCTGGCCCGGGACCGGGTCGGCGTGCCGTCGGTGTGGTCGTTCATCATGTCAGGGATCGCGCCGCTGACCGTGGCGGCGGGAGTGATCACCTCGGCGTACGCGACGACCGGGCTGACCGGCATCCCGTTCGCGTTCGTGGTGATCGCGGTCGTGCTGGCGTTGTTCGTGCCCGGCTACGTGGCGATGAGCCGGCACATCACGAACGCCGGGGCGTTTTACGCGTTCATCGCCCGGGGCCTGGGCAAGCCGCTGGGCGTGGCCGCCGCCCTGGTGGCGCTGCTGGCCTACTCCTTCCTGCAAGTCGGGCTGTACGGCGCGTTCGGCCCGGCCGCGCAGGCCGAGGCCCAGGCGCACTTGCACCTGAACGCGCCGTGGTGGGCATGGGCACTGGCCGCCTGGGCAGTAGTCGCCGTGCTGGGCCTGCTGCGCGTGGACATCACCGGCAAAGTCCTGGGAGTGCTCACGACAGTCGAGGTCATCGTCATCGTCATTGAGATCGTCTCCGGGCTAGCGCACCCCGCGGGCGGGCGGCTGAGTTTGTCGCCGCTGTCGCCCCGCTCGCTGGGTTCGGCTGGCTGGGGCACGTTCGGGGTGCTGGCGGTCGTGGCGGGCTTGGGGTTCGTGGGCTTCGAGCAGGCGCCGGTGCTGGCCGAGGAGACGCGGAACCCGCGGCGCACCATCCCGACGGCCACGTACCTGGCGCTGGTGATGATCGCGGTGGTGTACGCGGGGGCGGCCTGGGCGATGGCGGCGCATGTCGGCCCGTCGCATGTCGTGGCCGCGGCAGCGGCCCAAGGCCCAGCGTTGATGTTCGGCATGGGCGGCGGCACGCTGGCGCCGGTCGCCCAGTTCCTGTTCATGACCTCGCTGTTCGCCGCGCTGCTCGCGTTCCATAACGCGGTCTGGCGGTACACCTTCGCGATCAGCCGGGAACGGGTACTGCCCGCGTTCTTGAGTAAGACCGGAGCCAACAGCATCCCCAAAGCCGCGTCCCTGGCCCAGAGCCTGACTGGCGTGGCGGTCATCGCGATGTACGCCGTCGGCGGCTGGGCGCCCATGACGGACCTGTTTTTCTGGCTCGGCACCACCGGCGGGTTCGGCATCCTGATCTTGCTGGCGCTGACATCAGTGGCGGTGATCAGGTTCTTCGGCACCGGAGGCGGGAGCGGGACCGGAGAAACCGTGTGGGCACGGCTGACCGCCCCGGCGCTGTCGGCCGTCTGCCTGGCCGTGATCGTGGTCCTGGCCGCGGCGCATTACGCGACGTTGCTCGGCGTCGCGCCCGGCCACCCGGCGGCCTGGCTGCTGCCCGCCAGCTTCGCGGTCGTGGCCGCGACCGGACTGTGCTGGGCCGCCTTCCTCAGGTCCCGGCGCCCGGACATCTATGGCACCATCGGGCTCGGCGCGGCGGCCGTCACCGGCGAGTTCACCCCGGTCCCTGGAGCCCGCACGTGACAACGTCCAATCCTTCTCAGTCCGCCGATCACCGTGTGGAACCGGCAGAACCGGGCGACGCCGACGTCCTGAGCCATGTCATTGCCGATGCTTTTTTCGGCCTGGCGGTCTCCCAGTGGCTGGTCCCCGACCCGCGCACCCGCCGCGCGATCTTCCCCGGCTACTTCCGCATCTACGTCGACCATGCGCTCGCTGGTGGCCTCGTGCTGACCACCCCCGCCCGCGACGCCATCGCATTGTGGATCCCCGTCCGAATGGGCGGGCCGGACACGCCGGACGCGGAATATCACGACCGGCTCGCCGCCGTCACCGGGCCGCACCTGGCCCGATTCGAGGCGCTCGACGAGCAGTTCGACCGGCATCACCCGGGCGACCTCCCGCACGAGCATCTGGCGATGCTGGCGGTGCGCCCGGACCGGCAGCTGCTAGGCATCGGCACGGCCCTCATGAACGCCCGCCACGCCATCCTCGACCGCGATGGGACACCCGCGTACCTCGAGGCCTCCGACCCCGCCAAACGCGACATCTACCTCGCCCACGGCTACACCGACACCGGCGACCCGATCCACCTCCCGGACGGCCCGGCGATGTACCCCATGTGGCGCCATCCACGCGGCTGACCGTGAGCGGTTCGTGAGCGATCGCACCAGAGTCACCTAGGAGGTCAGCCGCCCTGCGCGGGTTAAGTAGGATGGGGCGATATCCCACCGTCACCAGCTGCGGTACATGCAGCTATGAGCCGTGAGGACGTCATGACCGAGTCACCGAAATTCTCCCCGGTAGGCCTCACCTTCGATGACGTGCTGCTGCTGCCTGCCCACTCGGAGCTGATGCCAAGCGAGGCGGACACGAGCACACCGATCACCCGCCGCTACCGGCTGCGCATCCCGCTGGTGTCGTCGGCGATGGATACGGTCACCGAGGGCCGTATGGCCATCGCGATGGCGCGCCAGGGCGGCGTCGGCGTCCTGCACAGGAACCTGTCCATCGAGGACCAGGCGCAGCAGGTCGACCTGGTGAAGCGGTCCGAGGCCGGGATGGTCACCGATCCGGTGACCTGCGGCCCGGACGCCACGATCGCCGACGTGGAACGCCTCTGCGCCCGGTACCGGATTTCCGGTGTCCCGGTGACCAGCGACGATGGCATTCTCCTCGGGATCGTGACCAACCGCGACATAAGGTTCGAAGCCGATCATTCCATCCGCGTCGCTTCGGTCATGACGCCGATGCCGCTCATCACCGCCCCGGTCGGAGTGGCGCAAGATGAGGCGCTGCGGCTGCTCAAGCAGCACAAGGTGGAGAAGCTGCCGCTGGTCGATGACGCCGGCCGGCTGCGCGGCCTCATCACGGTGAAGGACTTTACGAAGAGCGAGAAGTTCCCGAACGCGACCAAGGACTCCGGCGGGCGGCTTGTCGTCGGGGCGGCCGTGGGCGTCGGGGAGGACGCCAAGCGGCGTGCCCAGGCGCTCGTCGACGCGGGTGCGGACTTCCTCGTGGTCGACACGGCGCACGGCCACGCGGTCTCTGTCCTTTCCATGGTGGCCCAGGTCAAGGCGAATACGAACGTCGAGGTGATCGGCGGCAACGTGGCGACCAGGTCCGGGGCGCAGGCGCTCATCGACGCGGGTGCGGACGGCGTTAAGGTCGGCGTCGGGCCCGGTTCCATCTGCACCACGCGGGTGGTCGCGGGGGTCGGCGTCCCCCAGGTGACCGCCATCTACGAGGCCTCGCTCGCGGCCCGGCCGGCCGGGATCCCGGTCATCGGCGACGGCGGCCTGCAGTACTCGGGCGACATCGCCAAGGCGATCGCCGCGGGCGCCGACACCGTCATGCTCGGCAGCCTGCTCGCGGGCTGTGAGGAAAGCCCGGGCGAGATGGTCTTCATCAACGGCAAGCAGTACAAGATGTACCGCGGGATGGGCTCGCTTGGCGCGATGCGCAACAGGGAGCGCGGTAAGTCTTACTCGAAGGACCGCTACTTCCAGGACGATGTGCTGCGCGAGGACAAGCTGGTTCCGGAGGGGATCGAGGGGCAGGTGCCCTACCGCGGGCCGCTCGCCGCCGTGGCCGACCAGCTCGTGGGCGGGCTGCGCGCGGCGATGGGATACTGCGGCACGCGGACCATCGCCGAGCTGCAAGAGGCCAGGTTCATCCAGATCACGGCTGCTGGACTGAACGAAAGCCACCCGCATGACGTCCAGATGACGATGGAGGCGCCGAACTACAGCGACAGGAAGTCGTGACAGACCTGCTAGATCAGCCGACGGACGTGGAGATCGCGTGACCAACATGGAGATCGGGCGCGGCAAGACCGGGCGACGGGCCTACTCGCTGGACGAGATCGGTATCGTCCCGGCGCGCAGGACGCGCGATCCTGAAGAGGTATCGATCGCGTGGCAGATCGATGCCTACCGGTTCGAACTGCCGTTGATCGCCTGCCCGATGGACAGCGTTGTCTCGCCCGGCACGGCCATCGCCATCGGCCGGCTCGGCGGTCTGGGCGTGCTCGACCTGGAGGGCCTGTGGACCCGCTTCGAAGCCCCCGAACCCTTGCTCGCCGAGGTCGGGTCGCTCGATGAGGAGGCGGCGATCAGGCGGCTGCAGGAGATCTACGCCGAGCCGATCAAGGAAGAGCTGATCGGCCGGCGCATCGAGGAGATCTCCCGGGCCGGAGTGATCACCGCGGCGCGGCTGTCGCCGCAGCGCACCGCCAGGTACTACAAGGCCGTCGTGGACGCGGGGGCGGACATCTTCGTCATCCGCGGCACGACCGTGTCAGCCGAGCATGTGTCGGGACGCGCCGAGCCGCTGAACCTGAAGCAGTTCATCTACGAGCTCGATATCCCGGTGATCGTGGGCGGCTGCGCGACCTACACGGCGGCGCTGCACTTGATGCGCACCGGAGCGGCGGGCGTCCTCGTGGGATTCGGCGGCGGCTCGGGACACACCACGGCCGCGGTGCTTGGCGTCGCCGTGCCGATGGCCACCGCGATCGCCGACGTCGCTGCGGCCCGCCGGGATTACCTGGACGAGTCCGGCGGCCGGTACGTGCACGTGATCGCCGATGGGTCGATGACCAGGAGCGGCGACATCGCCAAGGCACTGGCGCTCGGCTCGGACGCGGTAATGGTGGGCTCACCGCTGGCGCGGGCCGCGCAGGCGCCAGGGGGCGGCTACCACTGGGGGAGCGAAGCCAACCACCCCGAACTGCCGCGTGGCGCCCGGGTCGAGGTGGGCACGATCGGAACCATGGAGCAGATCCTGCAGGGGCCCTCCACGGTCCCTGATGGCTCCATGAACCTGATGGGAGCGCTGCGCCGCACGATGGCGACGGCCGGCTACACCGACCTGAAGGAATTCCAGCGGGTCGAGGTGGTCGTCACGCCACCCGGCACGCGGTCGCGATAATCGCCTGCCTGTGTCCCGGTTAGACTTCCTGCCCATGGGCTCTCGTCGCGTATTCTCCGGCATTCAGCCGACCGCCGATTCGTTCCACCTCGGCAACTACCTCGGTGCCGTCCGCCAGTGGGTGGACCTGCAGGAGACCCGTGACGCCATCTACTGCGTGGTGGACCTGCACGCGATCACGGTCCCGTACGACCCGGAGGCGCTGCGCGGCCGGACCCGGGTGGCGGCGGCCCAGCTGATCGGCGCGGGGCTGGACCCGGAGCGATGCATCCTGTTCGTGCAAAGCCAGGTCCCCGAACACGCCGAGCTGAACTGGGTGCTCGGCTGCCTCACCGGGTTCGGTGAGGCGAGCCGGATGACGCAGTTCAAGGACAAGTCCGCCCGTGGCGGCGCGGAGCAGGCGTCGGTGGGACTGTTCACCTACCCGGTGCTGCAGGCCGCCGACATCTTGCTGTACCAGGCCGACGAGGTGCCGGTGGGCGAGGACCAGCGGCAGCACCTGGAGCTTTCAAGGACGCTCGCGCAGCGGTTCAACCACCGGTTCGGCGACACGTTCGTGGTGCCCGCCCCGTACATCCTGCCGGCTGTGTCGAAGATCACCGACCTGCAGGACCCGACGGCGAAGATGAGCAAGTCGTCGTCGTCTCCGCAGGGCATCATCGACTTGCTGGACGAACCGGACGCCATCCGGCGCAAGATCGCCCGCGCGGTGACCGATGCCGGATCGCAGGTGCGCGCGGACGAGGCGGCCAAGCCAGGCGTGACGAACCTGCTGCGGATCTACTCGGCGCTGTCCGGCTCGTCGGTCGACGAGATCGCGGCGTCCTACGGGGACTCGGGGTACGGGAAGTTTAAGAAGGAGCTGGCCGAGCTCGTGGTGGACACGTTTGCCCCGATAAGGGAGCGGACGGCCAAGATTCTCGACGATCCGGGCGCGCTCGACGCCGTCCTTTTCGAGGGCGCCCGCCGCGCCCGCCGGATCGCCACGGAGACCATGGCCGTGGTCCGCACCCGCTCCGGTCTACCGCCCGCCGCCTGAGCCTGGTAGCGCGGGCGCGGACGCACGGACGCACGTACGCTGTGCATCATGGACCTGTCGTCTGAATCCGGACTGCCGATCGCCCCGCTCTACGACCAGGGCGACCTTGCGGACTTCGATCCGGATGCGAAGCTCGGCAAGCCAGGCGACTACCCGTTCACGCGCGGCGTCTACCCGGGCATGTACACCAAACGCCCCTGGACCATCCGCCAGTACGCCGGGTTCTCGACAGCCAGCGAGTCGAACAAGCGTTATCACCAGCTGATCCGCAACGGCACCACCGGACTGTCGGTGGCGTTCGACCTGCCCACGCAGATGGGCTATGACTCCGACGCCCCGCAGAGCCGCGGCGAAGTCGGCAAGGTCGGGGTGGCGATCGACAGCCTGGAGGACATGCGGGCCCTCTTCGACGGCATCCCGCTGGACAAGGTGTCCACGTCCATGACGATCAACGCGCCCGCGGCGGTGCTGCTGCTGATGTACCAGGCGGTGGCGGAGGAGCAGGGCGCGGGTGCTGGCACCCTCAGCGGCACTATTCAGAACGACATCCTGAAGGAGTACATCGCCCGCGGCACGTACATCTACCCGCCGCGGCCGAGCCTGCGGCTCGTGGCCGACACGTTCGCCTACTGCAGGAGCGAATTGCCGAAATGGAACACGATTTCCATCTCGGGCTACCACATGGCGGAGGCCGGCGCCACGCCCGTGCAGGAGATAGCGTTCACGCTGGCCAACGCGAAGGAATACGTCGGCGCCGCCCTTCGCAGCGGCCTGAACGTGGACGAATTCGCACCGCGGCTGTCGTTCTTTTTCGTCGCCAGGACCACGCTGCTGGAGGAAGTGGCGAAATTCCGTGCCGCCCGCAGGATGTGGGCCCGGATCATGAAAGACGAGTTCAAAGCGGTTGACCCGCGCTCGCAGATGCTCCGGTTCCACACACAGACAGCGGGCGTCCAGCTCACCGCGCAGCAGAAGGAAGTCAACCTGGCGCGGGTGACGATCCAGGCGCTCGCGGCCGTATTCGGCGGCACCCAGTCGCTGCACACGAATTCGTACGACGAGGCGATCGCGCTGCCCAGCGAGAAGGCGGCCCGGCTGGCGCTGCGGACACAGCAGGTCATCGCGGCCGAAACCGACCTGACGAAGACGGTGGACCCGTTCGCCGGTTCGTACGCGATCGAATCCATGACAGACGAGATCGAGGCCGCCGTGCTCGATCTCATGGCGAAAATCGACGACATGGGCGGCGCGCTCGCCGCCATCGAGCAGGGTTTCCAGAAGTCCGAGATAGAACGCTCGGCGTACCAGGTGGCCCTGCAGACTGACGACGGCGAGCGGGTGGTCGTGGGGGTTAACAGGTACACGGCTGACGACGAGGAGCCGTACGAGCCGCTGCGCGTGGATCCCGCCATCGAGCAGGCCCAGGCCAGGGTGCTCGAGCGCCTGCGGCGCGATCGTGACCAGGTGGCCGTCCGCAAGCATGTCGACGCGGTCAGGTCGACCGCCGAGGGCACGGGCAATGTCCTGCCCCCCATCAAGGACTCGCTGCGCGGCGGCGCGACCCTCGGCGAGATCTGCGACGCGTTGCGCGACGTCTGGGGCGTCTACCGCCCGCCGGACGTGCCCTAGCGAAAGCAGGCCTTGTTTGCCCGCTCGTGCCACGATTCAATCCCGTTATCGGGAAATCGTTGTGTGAGGTGCCCCGTTTCCGGGCAAAACCCTTGGCTCGCCGGCGTGGAGGTTTGTCATGACGATCGAATGGACCCCGTCATCGGGCCCGACGCTGGGTGTGGAATGGGAAGTGCAGCTCATCGACGCGCAGTCGCGAATGTTGCGGCAGGACGCGGCGACCGTGCTAGCCGGCCTGCCTGGCCTGCAGGAAAGCGGTGAGCACCCCAAGCTGAAGCATGAGCTCATGCAGTCCACAGTGGAGGTGGTGACCGGCATCTGCGGCACCGTGGCCGAAGCGAAGGCCGATCTCGCCGTGACGATAAAGGAACTGCAGCGCACCGCCGAACCGCACGGCATCGTGCTGGCCGCGTCGGGAACGCACTCGATGAGCGACTGGCGGGACGCGAAGATGGCGCCGAGCCAGCGGTATTCGGAACTTGTGGAGCAGCTGCAATGGCCGGGCCGCAGGCTGCAGACCTGTGCCACCCATGTGCACATCGGCCTGCGCGACGAGACCAGGGCCATGCCGGTCATTAACGCGCTCGCCACCTACGTGCCGCATCTGCTCGGTCTGACCGCGTCCAGCCCGTTCTGGTCCGGCCACGACACGGGCCTGGCTTCGGCCAGGACGGTCGTCTTCGGCGCGCTGCCGAACACCGGCCCGCCACCCGGGCTGCCCGACTGGCCGCGCTTTGAGGAGTACATGAACACTCAGCTGCGGGCGGGGACGATTCGCACGATCAAGGAGGTGTGGTGGGACGTGCGCCCGCACCCGGACTTCGGCACGGTTGAGGTGCGAATCGCCGACGCGGTTCCCACGTTCCGCGAGATCGGCATGCTGGCCGCCATCGTCCAGTGCCTGGTGCAGATGTTCGACTCTCAGCTTGACCGCGGCTACGGGCTTCCCATCAGGTCGAACTGGGTGGTCAGGGACAATAAGTGGCGCGCGACCAGGTACGGCCTGGACGCTACCGTGATCACGGATGAGGCCGGCGCGACCACGCCGCTGCGAGACGATATATATGAGGTACTGCGGGACCTGGAGCCGATAGCATGGCGGCTCGGCTGTGCTGAGGAACTCGCGGTCGCCCATGAGGTGCTTGAGTACGGTGCCTCTTACGAGCGGCAGCGTGCCGTGTATGCCAGCGATGTCGACCTGACCAGCGTGGTGGACGCGCTCGTTACCGAGTTCGCGGAGGACCGCTTCGTCCTCCCGGAGGATGGTGGGCATGGAAGATAATGACCTGTCGGCGGACCTGGACGCGTTCCTCGCGGCCAGCGAGCAGGAGCTGACCGGCTTCCGCCGCGACCTGCACGCGAACCCGGAACCCGGGTACGCCGAGCAGCGGACCACGCGGCTGCTCGCCGAGCGCCTGGCGGCGGTCGGCCTGCGCCCGGTCGTTCTCCCCAAAGGCACCGGCTTGCTCGTAGACATCGGGATCTCGGAAAACCCGGAATCAGGTGATCAGGAACGGAGGGTGGTGGCCCTCCGAGCGGATCTTGATGCCCTCCCGATGCCAGACGAGAAGGACGTGCCCTACCGTTCCACGGTGCCGGGCGTGTGCCACGCGTGCGGCCACGATGTGCACACCACCGTGCTCCTCGGCACGGGGCTGTTCCTCGCCGGGCAGGCCAGCGCGGGGCTGCTGCCCGGCCGGGTCAGGCTGATCTTCCAGCCGGCCGAAGAGCTCGGCACCGGCGCGCAAGACGTGATCGCGGCTGGCGGCCTGGAGTCCGTCGGACGCATTTTCGCGCTGCACTGCGACCCGCGCCTCGACGTCGGCATGCTGGGCGTGCGCTCGGGGCCGATCACCGCTGCCTGCGACCTGATCAAGGTCACGCTCACCGGCCCGGGCGGGCACACGGCCCGCCCGCACTTGACCGCCGACGTGGTGTACGCGCTCGGCAAGATCGTGACCGAGCTGCCGGCCGCGCTGTCCCGCCGGGTCGACCCGCGGTCGAGCCTGAGCCTGGTGTGGGGCCGGATCAGCGCTGGCTCGGCGGCGAACGCGATCCCCAACGAGGGAATCGCCGAGGGCACGGTCCGGTGCCTGGACGAAGAAGCGTGGCACGCCGCGGCCGACTTGGTCACCGGGCTCGTGCATTCCGTGGCCGAAGCGTACGGCGTCACCGCGGACGTGGAGTACCTGCGAAACGACCCGCCGACGATCAACGAGGAGTTGAGCGCTCAGATGTTCGCTACCGCGGCGTCCGGCGTGCTCGGCGCCGACGCGGTGGTTCCGGCTCCGCAGAGCCTGGGTGCCGAAGACTTCGCCTGGTACCTGACGTCGGTTCCCGGGGCGCTGGCCCGGCTGGGCACCCGTACGCCGGGCGCCCCGGTAGTCCGCGACCTGCATCAGCCGACGTTCGACGTCGACGAGCGCGCGATTGGCACCGGTGTCCGCGTGATGGCGGCCACCGCCTTGACGGCGCTGTGGGACGACGGCTCCACGGCTAGCCGGCCTCCGGCGCACACGTACAGTGGGTGATAAGACGATCACCATGATGGGAGCATGTTGTCGGCGGACCAGGAGCAGACCACGGCGGGCCGCCGGGCCGCCGGGGATGCGGCCCGCCACGCCGCCGGGGATGCGGCCCGCCAGGCCGCCGGGGATGCGGCCCGCCGGGCCAGCGACGGCGCCGCCCCGCTGACGCTCCGTTCGCCGTTCGCCGCCGCGATCTGGTGGGTGTGGCTGGTGTTCGCACTCGCCAACCTGGTCGACTTGGCCGTGCAGGGCCGCGATCACTTCTCCGTCGTCGCCGCGTTCATCTTGCTGCTCGTGACCGGGGTGGTGTACACGACAGCGCAGCGACCGCGGATCATCGCCGGTGATGACCGGCTGACGATCGTCAACCCGGTCCGCGAGCACCAGATCGGCTGGGCGGCGGTCACCGCGGTGGAGGCCACCGACCTGGTCCGGGTGCGCTGCGAGTGGCCGGCCGACGACGCGGCCGGCCGGGGCAACCGGGTGATCTACTCCTGGGCGGTGGGCTCGTCCCGCCGCAGGCAAGCCAACGCGGAGTTGCGCGCCAACCGCGCCCGGCCGAGGCCGCCGCGCGGCGCCGGAGCCGGGGTGAGCCCTTCGTACGGCGCCTCGGCCGACAACGCTGAGTCGCTGGTCATGGGTGATGTCGGACCCGTTGTCTCGGCGCTCGGCGCATACGCGGAACGAGCCCGTGCCGTGACTGCGCGCCCGCGAGCGCGCCCGCCGGTGAGCACCTGGTACTGGCCCGCGGTGGCCGTGATCGTCATCCCGGCGCTCGCTCTCGTGATCGCGGTGCTGGCCTGACGCCGCCGTCGCTAAACCGGCAGCTGGCCTTCGCTTCCTGACGGCGGGTTGCTTGGCCGCGTCCGCAGCCACTCCACGTAGTCGTCTGGCGCGCCGGCCTTCTGGGCGGCGTCCACCAGGATGGCCAGGTGCCGCGCGGAGGGCAGCCCGCCCTCGTAGCCGTCGAGCACGTACAGCCAGGCGAGCGCGTCCCCGTCGAGCGTCTGCACCCGGACCTTGACCTTGGTGTAATAGCCGAGGGTGACGCCGTCCCAGTTATCAAGTTCCTTCTCGTCGATCTCCGGGACGTCGTAGAGGACCACAAATACCCGCATGGTGGCATCCTCGACGACGGTGGTGAGCGCACCCTCCCAGCCGAGTTCCTCACCGCCGAACGTCAGGCGCCAGCCCTCCAGCCACCCGGCCCCCCGCTGCGGGGAGTGCGGGCAGCGTGCCAGCATCTGCGCCGGAT
>DATMKQ010000083.1:0-13757 GCA_035571275.1 Trebonia sp. | reverse complement strand
TGTCACCGGAGCGCCCGAAGTGGCCGTAGGCCGCGGTCTCCTTGTAGATGGGCCGGCGCAGGTCCAGGTCGCGCAGGATGGCGCCGGGCCGCAGGTCGAAGTTCTGGTTGACCAGCTCGACGATCGCCGGCTTGGCGATCTTTTCCGTGCCAAACGTCTCGATCAGCAGCGACAGCGGCCTGGCGACGCCGATCGCGTAGGCCACCTGGACCTCGGCGCGGTCGGCGAGGCCGGCCGCGACCACGTTCTTCGCCACGTACCTGGCGGCGTACGCGGCGGACCTGTCCACCTTCGACGGATCCTTGCCGGAGAACGCGCCACCGCCGTGCCTGGCGAACCCGCCGTAGGTGTCGACGATGATCTTACGGCCGGTCAGGCCGGTGTCGCCGACCGGGCCGCCGATCACGAACCGACCGGTCGGGTTGACGTAGAACTCCTCGCGCAGCCGCTTCGGCTCGTACAGGTCGGCGGGCAGCGTCTGCGTGACGACTTCCTCCCACAGCGCCTCGGGCAGCTTGGACTCCACGCCGTCCTGGTGCTGGGTGGAAATGAGCACCTTCTCGATGCTGACGGGCTTGCCCTTGTCGTCGTACCGAACGGTGACCTGGGTCTTGCCATCGGGCCGCAGATAAGGCAGCAGGCCAGAGTGGCGGACCTCCGACAGCTTCCTGGACATCTGGTGGGCCAGCGTGATCGGCATCGGCATGTACTCGGGGGTCTCGTTCGTCGCGTAGCCGAACATCATGCCCTGGTCCCCGGCACCGATCCTGTCCAGCGGGTCCTCGGAGCCGCCAATCCGCCCCTCGTGCGCGGTGTCCACGCCCTGCGCGATGTCCGGCGACTGCCGGTCCATGGCGACGATCACACCAACGGCGTTGCCGTCAAAGTAGTACTCACCGTTGTCGTATCCAATGTCGCAGACCACCTCGCGGGCGAGCGACGCGTAGTCGATCGTCGCCGCGGTGGTGATCTCACCGGCCACCACGATCAGCCCGGTGGTCAGCAAGGTCTCACACGCGACCCGGGACAGCGGGTCTCCGGCGAGCGCCGCGTCGACGACGGCGTCGGAGATCTGGTCCGCGATCTTGTCCGGGTGCCCCTCCGTCACCGACTCGGACGTGAAGAGGAATCCGCTATCCATGCTTATCTCCTGAGGAATGGTGGGGTAACAACATTAGCCGCCGCGGTGTCCCGTCCGAGCTCGGACCGGACAATAGCCGCGCCAGATACCATAGCGCGCAGCTTACGTCGTGCGACGTCCGGCGCAAGGTGACGCAGCCCGCAGTCGGGATTGATCATGAGGCGGCCGGGCTCCACGTACTCGAGTGCCCGCGTGATCCGCGCGGCCACCAGCTCGGCGCTTTCAACCGCCGCGGACTTCACGTCGATCACGCCGAGCCCTAGCGAGGACTGCCAGGAATACTGCCGCAGCAGCTGCAGGTCCTCAAGGCCCTTGCGGGCGAATTCCAGCACCAGCTGGTCCACGCGCGCGTCGAGCACGGCCGGGAACAGGAAGTCGTAGTGCCCCTCCCAGGAGGGGCGCGCGTACCTATTGCCGTAGCAGACGTGCAGCGCCCAGGTGACCGGGATCCCGTCGGTCACGATGTTGACCGCCTCGACCGCGAGCGCGGCCTGCTCCGGGTAGCCGGCCAGGAACGGCTCGTCGATCTGCAGCAGGGTGGCCCCCGCGTCGGCGAGCGAGCGGGCCTCCAGGTTGAGTCTCCTGGCCAACGCGCGGACCAGCTCGGCGGGCTCGGAGTAGGCGGTGTCGGTGATCCGGCGCGATAGCGAGAACGGGCCGGTGAAGGAGAACTTCACCGGCCGGTCGGTCAGCTGCCTGGTGAACTCGAAGTCGGCCGCGAGTCCGAGGCTGGACTTGTCGTCCTCCGGCAGCGGGGCGCAGACCTCGGCCTCGTAGTAGTCGTAGTAGTCCGCCTTGCCCCGCTGCCCGATCCGGACGCCGGGGATCCGGGCGAGGAAGTAGTCGATATCGTTGTCCCTGCGCAGTTCGCCGTCGGACACGATGTCGATGCCCGCCAGCTCCTGGTCTTTGACCGCGGCCTTGATGGCGACCTCGTGAATTTCCGCCAGGTGCTGCGCGCTGATCCGGCGCTGGTAGTACTCGGTTTTCAGGCGCTCGAGCCACTCAGGGACCGAGTACGACCCCACCACGGTGGTCGGCAGCATCCCGGGTGTCATGCCTAGTCCCTGACCTGCGCGGTGAGCGTGCTGATAGCTCGGCGCTGCTTGAATTCGCTGAACCGGACCTGGAAGCCGCGGCGGTTGGCCAGCAGCGCGAGCAGCGGGCCGTTGACCCAGTTGACGGTCGAGCCGTCGTACTTGCCCGGCCCGTAGAAGCCGCCCCGGTACTGGTGCTGGCTGGTCAGGAACAGGTCGTGGCAGACGACCTGGCCGAACGGGTGCAGCAGCGGCAGCGTGTCCGCGAAGCTGCTCAGCGCACCGTTGCTGACGTGCATCCGGACGTCCCCCTCGGCGGCGAGCAGCGGGCGCAGGATCTCCCCGGTCAGCGTCGGCGTCACCTGGTAGGTGTCCAGGCCCTCGAGCGGGACGTAGCGCTCGGCCTGGCGTAGCGCCGCCCACACCGCCTGCCAGAACAGCACCGCCTGCCCGGGGTCCGCGAACTTCTCTGGCAGCGACTCCGACAGCAGCTCTGGGCCGATTCGCAGCAGCCGGTCCGTGAGCGCGGCGATCTCAGCCACCCGCAGCCCGAACTGCGCGGCGATCCGCTCGGCGGCGGCCGCGCCGAGATAGGCGCGGGTCTGGACCAGGTAGACGCGGCCCCGGATGGTCGCCACCTCATCGGTGGGCAGGTTGTCGTACACGTTGGAGATGTAGACGAGGAAGACCTTCCCGCCCAGGAACCCGACGCTGCCGGACAGCCGGGTCGCCTCGAGCACCAGCCCGCTGACATGCTCGCCGTAGTGCGCCACCTCCTGGCGGGCCCGGTCTAGGACGTGCGCCGAGTAGTCGCCTATCAGGTAGTGCAGCCGACGGTAGTAGTCGCGGCCGTGCCGCCTGTCCAGCTCGGTGAACTCGTCGAGCCAGGTGCGCGCCTGGGCGCCGTTGCCGACGCCCAGCTCGATGACGTACAGCTCCTCCGGCAGCGCGCGCCGCGCGGCGAGCTCGTCCCAGATCTTGAACAGGCCAAGGATCACGTCGCCCGCCGCGGCGGTGTCCCGCGCGGCGCTTTGCCCGCCGGGCAGCGACCGCTCGTACTCCCTGCCCGTGGCCTTCTCCCAGTCCGCGAGCGCCTGCCAGTACAGCGCGTTGAACCGCCAGACGCAGCTCGCCGAGCCCGGCACCCACGGCTCGAGCCACAGGCGGTCATTGTCGGGGTCATTCAGCGCCGCGCGAACCTCCGCCGCCACGTCGGTGCCCGGCTGCGCGCAGCGGCGCAGGTCCACGGCGAGCTCATAACCGTCGACAGCGGACTCGGCCGCGCTGCCGCCGGACGCCGCGATGAGCGGCCGGACCGTGGCCGTGTCACGGAAGTTGTTCTTGTACTGGATCCAGTCGCAGACCACGCGCAGGTCCGCGAGGTCCATGTCCGACTCGCATACCGCGCTGACCAGCGGCCCGAACGCGGCCTGCGCCTCCGCCGACTCGCGCAGCTGGCGGAACGCGCGAACGTCAATGTGCATCGCTGGACTTCCCCGCCAGAGCCCTCCCTACCAGCGCCGACCGGTCGATCCCGGCCATCCGCAGCAGCTCAGGGGTCTGCTTCTCATAGCCCGCGGTCAGCAGGTGGACGCCGGAGACGCCGGGCAGGTCGCGCACCGCGGCGATCACCTCGGCGGCGAGCAGCGCGCCCTCCGCGCCCACATCGTCCGGGGCGACCCCGCGCAGCCTGCGGACGACCGGCTCTGGGATCTGCACGCCCGGCACCTTGCCCGAAGACAGGAAATCGAGCATCCGCACCGAACGGATCACGCCGACTCCGGCCAGGATGAAGCACCGGTCGAGCACCCCGAGCTCGCCGAGGCCGGTCACCCAGCGGCGGAAGACGTCGATGTCGAACACGTACTGGGTCTGGATGAACTGGGCACCCGCGGCGATCTTCTTCGCCGCCCGCTGCGCCCGGTACTCCAACGGCGGCGCGAACGGGTTTTCCACGGCGCCGATAAAGAACCGCGGTGCCGGGTTGAGCTCCTTGCCCGAGATCAGCTTCGCCTCATCCCGCATCGTCCGCGCGGTCCAGATCAGCTGCGTGCTGTCCATGTCGAACACGGGCTTGGCGCCCGGGTGATCGCCGAACTTCGGGTGGTCGCCGGACATGAACAACACGTTCTCTATGCCGTGCGCGCCGGCGCCGAGCAGGTCCGACTGCAGCGCGATCCGGTTCCTGTCCCTGCAGGTCATCTGCATGATCGGCTCGATGGTGCCGGACTGCTTGACCGCCACCGCGCCGGCCCAGCTCGACAACCGCACGTGCGAGCCCTGGTTGTCGGTGATGTTCACCGCGTCTACCCAGCCGCGCAGCAGTTCGGCGCGGGTGAGCATCGCCGCGGCGGAGGCGCCGCGCGGCGGGCTCAGCTCCGCGGTGATCGTGAACTCTCCGGCCGCGAGCCGGTCGCGAAGGGTACTCAAATTGCTTCCCCGTCGTCGTCGGTCCACAGGTTGTCGTCGCGCCCGGCCCAGTAGTTCAGCCAGGAGCTCTCCCCCCAGCGGCGGTGGTCGATCGGGCGCTGCATCAGGCGCAGGTCAGCGGCAGCGCCCTGGCTGGCCGCGCGCTCGAAGCCGACCACCCAGACGCACTTCATGGTGGGATACACCTCGCACGCGCCGCCTGGGCCGACACCGCCGCACGGCCCGTTCCGCAGTTCCTTGGGGCAGCCCATCGGGCACGAGTAACCCGTGACGGGCAGCGCGCACTGGCCGCACATCCGGCAGCCGAACAGGCGCTCCTTGGACGCGCGCTCCGCCGCCGTGAACATCTTGCGCGCCGTCGGCGAGCGCTCGACGACCGCGCCGAAACGCCGGTTCACCGCGTTCGGCTTGAGCACCTTCTGCATCAGGTAGGCCAGCCGCGCGGACAGTCGCGGCCGGTGCGGCACCGACCTGGGTCCGGCCGTACCCGGCACGCCGCCGGCCGGCGGCCTTGGCTGGATTTCGACCATGACGCGGGTCATCACCACGTCGCCCCGGGCGCCCCCAGAGCCAGCGGAGCCGAATTTGTGGTCTGCCACAAACGCCGCGGACGTCCCTGAGCCTGTCTCACGCCCTCATGCTGCCTGAGCCGATGAGCCCAGACATCGACGCACCTCACAGACTTTGCACGCGGGCCGCTGTGGACCCGCACAAACTAAAACCTGCTGACAACCTCGCTGCCGAGCAGCCTGATGTGCTCGACGTCGCCCGGCCCGTACAGGTGGAAGTACACCGTATCGGCGCCCTGCGCGGCCAGGTCCTCGATCGCCCGGATCACGTCGCCTGCCGTACCGGTCACCCCGGCCGCGAGCAGCCGGGCACCGGGCGCGCCCAGCGACTCCTTGCGCCGCTCGAGGTCGTCAGGTGACGAGCCGATGCACACCGGCAGCGTGCCGGACAGCCTGACCTCGGCGGGGTCGCGACCGACAACGTCCTCGCAGATCCGCCTGAAGTTTTCGAACCGCTCGCGGACATCCATCCCGAGCGCGCCGTTGAACTCATCGGCGTACTTCGCCGCGAGCGTCGGGGTGCGCTTGGGGCCAGCTCCGCCGATGATGACCTTGGGCCGCGCGGCGGGCCGCGGGATCGACGCGCAGTCCTGTAGCTGGTAGAACTTGCCGTCGAAGCTGAACCGTTCCCCCGGCTTGGTCCGCCAGAGCCCGGTGAGGATCGCGAGCTGCTCCTCGAGCCGGTCAAACCGCTCGCCGAGCGGCGGGAACGGGATGCCGAAGTACTGGTGCTCGCGCTCGTACCAGGCGGCGCCGATGCCGAGCTCGGCGCGGCCGCCGCTCATCTGGTCCACGGTGGCGACCTCGACCGCCAGCTGTCCGGGCAGCCGGAAGGTGGAGGCGTTCACCAGCGTGCCGATACGGACGCTACTGGTCTGCACCGCCAGTCCCGCCAGCGTTGTCCACGAGTCAGTCGGCTGGTAGGTGGTGTCGTCGGCGTCGATGCCCAGGTAGTGGTCGGAACGGAAGAAGGCGTCGAACCCGCCTTCTTCCGCCGCCTGGGCCAGGGCGAGGATTTGCTTGTACGTCGCGCCGTGGTGCGGTTCAAGCAGCACCCGCAGCCTCATAGGACCGTCTCCTTCGCAGGCACCGCACCCGTGATGGCCGGCGCCGGCTGGCTCAGCGGGAAGTGGCAGGCCACCAGGTGGCCCGGCGCCAGCTCCCTCGGCATAGGCTCCTCGAGCGCGCACTGCTCGGTGGCCCGGGGGCACCTGGTCCGGAACCGGCACCCGCTGGGTGGGTTGATCGGCGACGGGGGCTCACCCTTGATCGTGGAGGACCGGCGCCTGTCGCCTGGCTCGGTGGAGGGGATCGAGTCAAGCAGCGCCCTGGTGTACGGATGCAGCGGCTCGCGGTACACCGCGTCGCCCGGACCGACCTCGCACAGCTTGCCCAGGTACATCACCGCCACCCGGTCGCTGACCTGCTTGACCAGCGCCAGGTCGTGCGCGATAAACAGGTACGACAGCCCGAGCTCGCCGCGCAGCTTCTCGAACAGGTTCAGCACCTGCGCCTGGATCAGCACGTCAAGCGACGACACGGCCTCGTCGCAGATGATCAGCGACGGGGACAGCGCCAGCGCACGCGCGATCGCGACGCGTTGCGCCTGCCCGCCGGACAGCTCCCTGGGGTGTCGCTTGGCGTAGCGCACAGGGTCGAGGCCCACGAGATCGAGCAGTTCGCTGACGCGCTCGCGCCGCGTCTTCATACCGCCGGTACGGTAGGCGATCAGGGGTTCCTCGACGATGCTGCGCACCTTCCATTTCGGGTCAAGCGAACTGAACGGGTCCTGGAAGACAAACTGCATGTGCCGACGCGCCCGGAGCAGCTTCCCGCCGCGCAGCTTGGTCAGGTCGGCGCCGCGGAACACGACGGAGCCTGACTTCGGCCGCGGCGCCTGCAGGAGCGCCCGGGCCAGCGTCGACTTGCCCGACCCGGTTTCGCCCACGATGCCGAGCGTCTCACCAGGCATGACGTCGAATGAGACACCGGACACCGCCTGCACGACGCCCTCCCTGACGCCGCCGCGCGCCCGTACCACGAACTCCTGGACCACGTCGCGCGCGGACAGCAGCGGCTCACCGGCGACCAGCTGGTCGCCAGCCTGCCCGCTCCTGTCGTTCATGCTGTGCTTCCCGCTCATGACGCGACTCCGTTCTCGCAGGGATGCCAGCATGCCCACCGGTGGCCGGGCGCGTGCTCGAGCAGCGCCGGCGCTTTGGCCAGGCAATCGTCGGCCGCGCTGGCGCAGCGTGGCGCGAACGAGCAGCCGGGCAGCCGGGTAGTCGGGTCCGGCGGGCGCCCGCCCACCACAGGCAGCTCTGCGTGCGCTGGCCGCTCCAAGTGCGGGATCGCGTCGAGCAACGCCCGGGTATAGCGCATCCGGACGGCCCCCTCCGCGCCGAACAGCCGGGTGGCGGGCGCCTGCTCCACGATCTTGCCCGCGTACATCACGAGCACTTCGTCGGAGTAGGACGCGGCGAGCCCCATGTCGTGGCTGATCAGGATCAGCGCCATGTCCAGCTCGGTCTGCAAGTCGAGGAGCAGTTCCATGATCTGTGCTTGGGTGGTCACGTCGAGCGCGGTGGTGGCCTCGTCGGCGACCAGCAGCTTCGGACGGCACGCCAGCGCGATCGCGATCATCACGCGCTGCCGCATCCCGCCAGATAGCTGGTGGGGGTATTCGTCGAAGCGCCGCTCGGCCGCCGGCATGCGCACCAGCCGCAGCAACTCGATCGCCTGCGTGTGCGCCTCGCGCCTGTCCACCTTGCGGTGCGTCCTGATGGCCTCGGTGATCTGGAGGCCGACTCGCATCGTCGGGTTGAGCGACCGGGCAGGGTCCTGGAACACCATCGCGATGTCGGAGCCGCGGTACCTGCGCAGCTCAGCGTCGGACAAGCCGAGCAGCTCGGCGCCGCGCAGCCGGGCGGACCCGCCGATCGCGGTGCCCGTCGGCAGCAGTCCGAGGATCGCCCGGCAGCAGACGGTCTTGCCCGACCCCGACTCGCCGATGATGGCGAGGGTGCGGCCGGGATCGACCGTGAAGCTGACTCCGTCCACCGCCCGGACTTCGCGGCCGCCGACCGCGAAGGTGACCCGCAAGTCGTCGACCTGCAGCAGAGCGTCGGTCATTGGGTACCCCATCGTTCACGCAGCGCGTCGCCGAGCATGTTCAGCGACGCCACCGTAACCAGCAAGGCGATGG
Source organism: Trebonia sp. (assembly GCA_035571275.1). GTDB lineage: Bacteria > Actinomycetota > Actinomycetes > Streptosporangiales > Streptosporangiaceae > Trebonia. The sequence continues at coordinate 5,375 of DATMKQ010000083.1, read as the reverse complement.
ACGGGATCAGCACGTACTCCGGCTGGGCGGTGAGCACCTGCTGGCCGAGGGCGATCATGTTGCCCCAGCTCGCCTCCGGTTGCTGGATACCGTAGCCGAGGAAGTCAAGGGCGCCCTCCAGGATGATCGTGATGCCGATGCCCAGCAGGCTGATCGTCACGATGCTCGGCATGATGTTGGGCAGGACGTGCCGTACGATGATCCGCCAGCGGCGGGTGCCGGATAGCCTGGCGGCTGTTATGTACGGCAGCCCGCGTATCGTCACTGTGGCGCCGCGCGCGAACCGCCCGACAAACGGGATGCCGAAGAACGACAGCGCATAGATCACGTGGATTTCGCTCGGTCCGAGCCCTTCGGCGATGACAAGCGCGAGCACCAGGGCGGGGAACGCGAGCAGGATGTCGAGCACCCGGCCGAGCACCGCGTCCAGCCAGCCGGTGGCGAAGCCGCCGATGACGCCTATTGTGCCGCCGATCACGATGCCAATGACAGTGACGGCCACGCCGATCTCGAACGCTACCTGGCCGCCATACACGAGCATGGAGAAGAAGTCGACGCCCTGTACGTCTGTGCCGAGCAAGTGCCCTGGCGAGAACGGCGGCTCGTTGTTGTAAAGGATGTTGCCTGCGGTCGAGGAGGGCAAAGTGACGACCAGCGGCAACAGGAAGCACATGCCCAGGATCAGGGCGAGGATCCCGACGGGCACCCAGAGCCGGAGCGCGCGGCCAAGCCGCTGCGCCCGCAGACGGCGGGCATTGATCAGCGAAGGCAGCGGCGGCGGGACTGGGGTCGCGAGCGTGGCGTTAGGAAATGGAGCTGCCATACCGGATCCTTGGGTCGAGTACCGCGTACGCCAGGTCGGCGAGGAGATTGCCCAGCACGGTGACGAGGGCGAAGACCAGCGTGATTCCCTCAATGAGGGGCGCGTCATGGTTACTGATGCCGGTCAGCAGGTCGTTGCCGATGCCCTGCACCTGGAAGATCGTCTCGATGATCGCCGCCGCGCCGACGAGCCCGCCCAGGTTCACCCCGACGACGGTGATCAGGTTGAACATGGAATTCCGCAGCGCGTGCTTGATCAGGACCCGCCACGGTGGAACGCCCTTGGCCTTGGCGGTGACGATGTAGTCCTCGCGCTGCATCTGCTCGACGAGGTCGGCCCGCAGCAGCCGGGTGTAGGTCGCGAACAGCCCGAACCCGAGCGCGGCGGCGGGCAGCGTCAGGTTCTTGAAGAACGAGACGGGGCTGCCGCCAATGGGGCCGGACAAGACGGGGAACCATTGCAGCTTGACCGCGAAGACGATAATGAGTATGAACGCGAACACGTACGGAGCGGTGGACAGCCCGAGCATGCAGACCGCCAGGCTGATCCGGTCCGCGATGCCATTCGGTTTGCGCGCGGCGAGCGTCGCCACGATTATCGCGAGCACCACCGAGACCACCAGCGCGTACAGCACTAGGTACAGGGTGGTCGGCACGTGGATCGCCAGTTCGTGATTGACGCTCTGGCCTTGGACAGACGTGCCGAAGTTTCCGTGCAGCACGTTGTCAAGCCAGTGCCAGTACCGCTCCAAGAACGGCTGGTCCAGGCCAAGTGAGCGGTTGAGCGCCGCCACCGCTGACGCGCTCGCGTTAAGCCCGAGTATCGCCTGGGCGGTGTCGTTGGGCAGCAGGCTCAGGATCGCGAAGGTCATGAAGGTCACGCCGATGAGCACAGGGATGGCCGCGAGCAGCCGCCTCCCCACCATCCGCAGCGCCGGCGAGCCGGTGATCCGGCGCGCGCGGTCGCGCGCGCCGGATCCGCCAGTCAGGGGCTGGATTTGCTGGACCAGCGCCATGATTTTTCTGTCCTCCAGTAATGGCAGGGCTGATGAGTCGTCAGGAGGTCGGGTTGTAGTACACGTCCTCCCACGGGATCGTCGGCACGACTGCGACGGAGGCCAGCGGCGTGGAAAGGCCTGGCCCGGCGACGCCGTGCACCGAGACGTTCGCCGGAGAGAACGTGAAGTAGAACGGCCCGTAGTAGTTCTTGGCGATGTACTCGGCCGCCTGGTTGTAGTAGGTGCACCGGGTCGCCATGTTCGTGGTGCCCGACGCTTCGTTCAGCAGCGTGTCCAGGTGCGGGTCGTGCACGCCGCTGAACGGCGAGGTGGAGTAGAACCGGAAGCCGACGCCGACGCCGCCCGCCGGGTCGTAGGCGCCAGCGGTCTGCACCATCGACTCCCAGGACTTTCCCTTGTTCGCCTCGAAGGCCCCGATCAGCCCCGCCAGCGGCCAGGACTGCTGGTGGACCTTGAGCCCGACCGCCTCCCACTCGTTGGCCAGCGCGTCCATCGAATCCTGCGCGGTCGACAAGGCGATCGTGCCGAGCTGGATCGTCACCTTGTTCAGGCCAGACTCCTGGATCAGCGTCTTGGCCAGCGTCGGGTCATATCCCTGATATCCAGGCACGTACTGCTGGTAGCAGATACCGCCGGGCCCCGTGAAGCCCTCGGTGATCGGGTACCGGTTACCGAACAGGCGCTGCAGGATCGGCTGGAAGTTGGTGGCCGCGTAGATCGCCTGGCGTGCCTTGGGGTTGTTGAACGGCGGCACCGCGGTGTTCAGCTGCAGGTCGTATGGCGAGGTGCCGAGGTTGTTCTCCACCTCAAAGTGCGACGCGGACTCGTTGATCAGCTGCGTCGTCGACATGTCCTCGTAGACCTGGCCCTGGTTGGCCAGCAGCGCCTCGTACGCCGCCTCGTCGCTGCCGACGGTCTTGAACGTGATCTCGTCCAGGAACGGGTGGCCCGCCTGCCAGTAGTTCGGGTTCTTCTTGACGACGAGCTCGTCGTTGGGGGTGTTGCTCACCACCGTGAACGGCCCGGCGCCGACCGGGTTCTGGCCAAACGACGCGCCTTCCTTCTGCAGCGCGGTAGGCGAGTCGATCCAGTTGGCGATCGAGTCGAAGAGCTGGTCGACGAAGGCACCGTTCGGCAGGCTCTGGTGCACGACGATCGTGTACGGCCCGGTAACCTGGATGGCTCCAGCGGCGGGCGGCCCTGCCGTCCCGGGCGGGGCGCCCTTCGGGATGTCCTCTTTGATCATCCACGGCGGGTTGAGGCCGTTCTTGATGCCTATCGGGCCGAGGTCACGTTCCCAGTTGTCGTAGACCGCCTGCGCGTTGAACGGTGTGCCGTCGGTGAACTTCACGCCCTGCCGGAGCGTGATCGTGACGGTCGTGGCGTTGTTAGCGCCGCTGAACTGGTAACCGGTGGCCAGGTCGGGTTCGATTGTCCCGTTCGAGCCGAGTTCGAAGAGCTGCCCGTAGATCGCGGTCATGAAGTCCTGGGTGGCGGCGCCTTCCTTGTTCTGCGCCGGGTCGAGCGTCGACCACGCGCCCGAGTATCCGGAGCTCTCGAGGACCGTGATGGATCCTCCGGTCTTCGGCGCACCGGTGGAGATGGCGCTGTTGGTGGGACCTGAGCTCGGAGCGGTGGTTGAGGGGGAACTGCTGCACGCCGCAGCAGCGGACAGGACTAGCGCGCTCGCTCCAGCGAGACAGGCGGTCCGCATTGACTTAAGCCGAAAACTCACGGCATTCACCTACTCGTTATTATTCGTACGCTGGCATGTGACAAAAGATCAGTCGAGCGTCTAAAGATTTGTCTTGGATACTCTCACTCGCTCGGGGGTGCTGCAAGGGCAGACATTCCGGCGCTCCAGGTTCGCGTACCTGCTTGTACCCTCGCTCGCCCGGTCACGCGCCGCCCTTGTGTCTTACCACAAAACGGGACATCCCAGCGGGGCTGTTAGGCCGTCGTAACGTGGTGAGCAGCAGCAGAGATTTGAAAGATCACACATATCTATCAGCCTGCTGCCATGGTGGCGACGCCGCCGCGGGTTACCCGGGTATAGACAATAAGACCGCGGGAGAGACATCGTGACCAGCAGCATCGAGGACGGCCAGCCCGCTCAGCCACCCCATCCGACCCCTTCGTCTCGGTCGACTGGGCTGTCGCGGACACTGATCGCTCACCCCACCTACGGCCCACTGCCGGCGCTGCTGCTCATACTCACGGTCGTCACCGGCGCCGTGGACGCCGTCTCGATCCTGTCCCTCGGCCGGGTCTTCGTCGCCAACATGACGGGCAACGTCGTGTTCGTCGGATTCGCCCTCGTCGGCGCGCCGGGCTTCTCGCTCAGCGCCTCGCTGTTCGCCCTGCTCGGCTTCCTCGTCGGCGCCGCTGTCGGCGGCAGGCTGATAACCCGCTCCGGTCTCGACCGCGGCTCGCTGCTGCGGGCCGGCGTTACCGGGGAACTGCTGTTCGCCGTCGCAGCGCTGACCCTCGCCGCGTCGTCCGGCGCGCCAGGGGTCAGCCACGGCACGTCCGCGCTGACTGGCGGAGCGTTCGGTCCCGCCGTCACCGACGCCCTCGCCGGCATGCTCGCGGTCGCGACGGGCATCCAGAACGCGGTCGCGCGCAAGCTCGCCGTCCCCGACATGACCACGACGGTGCTCACTATGACGCTGACCGGCATCGGCGCTGACGTGCGGGCCTTGCGAGAAGGCAGCACATCGGCACGGGCGGCCCTGACCCGCCGCCTGCTGTCGATCGCCACCATGCTCGCCGGCGCGGTGTTCAGCGCCTGGCTAGTCCTCCGCGTGAGCCCGCTATCCGCGCTCACCCTGGCGACGGCCCTCCTCGCCGTCGCCGCCGCCGGCGCCGTGCTGGCTGCGGCCCGCCCGGGCTCCTGGCGGGCCGCTTAGGGCACATGCGCACCCGCCGTTCGGTGAAAAATATCGCCAGGAACTAGCCGGGCGCGCCTGCCATCACAGCACGAAGCTGACCCTGTCCGCCGCCGAGGACCAGCTTTCTTATCCTGAACGAACCGCTATTCCGCGCTCAGCGGCCGAGTCAATCGCCATCGCTGAATTGCCTGTCCAGTTCATCGACCTGTTCCTGGCGCAGGGTCACCAGGGGGAAGTCGGAGGGGGTGTGCCCGCCGGTGCCGGGCCTGGCCGCGTGCGCGGCGATCCCGTCCAGCGCGGCCGCCCAGTACCCGGCCAGCTCTTGGAGTGCTTGTGTGCTGATGAGCTCTTCCGGCGCGGACAGCGACAGCGCCAGTTCCGGGCCGTCTGCGGTCTCCCGGACCGTCACCGTCGCTTCCAGCACGTGCGCGGCGGGCAGGTCCCGGTCCCCGCCGCCGAGCCCGGTACCCCCCGCGGGCTGCCAGTCCCCGGGCCGGGCAGCCCCGGCGGTGCCCGCGGGGAACCGGCCCAGGTAGTTAAAACCGACCTGCGGGGCGGGCAGCGCGGCCAGCCGCGGGCCGGTGACCGGGTTCAGGTAGCGCAACAGCCCGTAGTCCAGCCCGCTGCCCGGCACCGCCCGCAA
>DATMKQ010000082.1:0-5005 GCA_035571275.1 Trebonia sp. | reverse complement strand
GGGACGTGGTAGGGGACGTCGGGGACGTACGCGGACCACTCTTTCGCGGTGATCGGCTGGCCGAGGTTCGCGCAGATGGTAGCCATCGCCGTTGAGGTGTCGGTGTCCCACAAGTGGACGGTGCCGTCGTCGCTCGAGGCCGCGAGCTGGCCGCCGGCCGGCGCGAACGCGACCGAGTACACGTGCCCGGCCGGGCCGGTGAGGTTGGCGAGCGTAGTCGGGCTGGCCAGGTTGGAAACGTTCCACAGCCATACGCTGCCGTCGGTAATGCCGGCCGCCAGCGTGCTGCCGTCCGGGCTGAACGCTAGTCCCCAGACGTAGCCGGTTGGTCCGGTCAGCGGCACTCCGATAGGCGACGGACGGGCCGGGTCGGTAACGTTCCAGAGCCGGATGGTCTTGTCCGCGCTGCCGACCGCGAGCGTCTTGCTGTCGGGGCTGAACGCGACCCCGATCGCGTAGCTGGTGAACCCGCCGAGCGGCTTGCCAAGTAGCGTCGGATCCGCGGGATTTACCACGTTCCACAGCCGGGTGTAGTTGTCGGTGCTGGCCGCCGCGAGCGTCTTGCCGTCCGGCGCGAAGGCCACCGTGTAGACGTATGTGCCAGAATCGCGGACGGATTTCAGCACCTGGGGCCTGGCTGGATCGGTCACCGACCACAGTCGCACGGTCCCGTCGTCGGCGCCGGTTGCCAGCGTCTTGCCGTCCGGGCTGAACGCCACGGTCTCAGCGTTGCCGAGCTTGGTGACCTTGAACGGGGTGCCGAGCGGCGCCAGCGTCTTGCTGTCAAGCAGCCCGGTCGTGCCATCGCTGTATGCGGCCGCTATGACGTCGCCGTTCGGTGAGTACGCCAGCCCGTTGACGAACACGCCCGCCGCCAGCGGATGCGTCGCGATCAGCCCACGGCTGGCGGTGTTCCAGATCTGCACGTTCTGGCCGCCCACGGCGAGCGTCTTGCCGTCCGGGCTGTACGCCACCGACGAAGGCGCGTTGTTCGTAGCCAGCACCGGTGTCGGCAGCGCCCACAGCAGGATGGTCCCTTCCGCGTCGGTCGACACGATGCGCTCGGGCCCGTCCCAGGTCACCGAGGTGACCGGCTGGGCCGCCGGAAGCGTCGCGGACAGTGCCCGGGTGGCCATGTTCCACACCAGCACGCTGGCATCTGAGGTGCCCGCCGCCAGGCTTTGCCCGTCCGGGCTGAACGACAGCGCGTCGACCCAGTTCGTGGCCCCGGTCAAAGTCCCGTCCGGTACCGCGCTGCCCGACTGTCCCGCGGCGCGCGCGGCGCCGAGCCGCCACAACCACACCTTCTTGTCCTGGCTCGACGCCGCGAGCAGCCGACCGTCCGGGCTGAATGCCACGCCCGAGACTTGCATGGCCGGCCCGGTCAGCGGCATCCCGGCGAACCGCACCGGGTGAGCCGGGCTGGCGACGTCCCACAGCCAGAGATTGCCCGCCCCGGTGCCCGCCGCGAGCGTCCTGCCGTCCGGCGCGAACTGCACCGACTCCACGTACCCGCTCGCCGCGGAAACGGCCAGCGGTCGGCCGAGCGGAGCGGCGTGCGCGGGGTCACTCATGTCCCACAGCCGGACCGTGCCGTCCGCACTGCCCACGGCGAGGGTCTTCCCGTCCGGGCTGAACGCGACGGAGTAGATCGTGTTGGTCGGCCCGGTCAGCATGCCGAGCGTGCGTGGCCGGGCCGGGTCCGACACGTCCCACAGGTTGACCACCTGCCCGGCGCCGGCGGCGGCGAGAATCTTGCCGTCCGGGCTGAACGCGGTCACGTACAGCGGTTCGTTAACGTCAGCCGCCACGAGCTTGTCGACGAGAGAGGGATGGCCAGGCGACGCCACGTCCCACAGCCGCAGCGTCCCGTCGGCGCCTGCCGCCGCGAGCAGCCGGTGGTTCGGGCTGAGCGCGGCCCACTGCACGACGCCAGTGGAGTCGACGATGCGGGCAGCGGATGGGGTCCCAGAGGATTCGAGCAGGCTTGTCGTCGCGAACTCTGTGTGGACGAGGCTGTAGACCGACAAGCTGAGCTGTGCCGCCAGCGACGGGTCCTGGCCGCGGATCTGGTCCGCCTCGAGCGCGGCGTTACCGGCGCTGGTCAGATGCTGCGCGGTGGTCACCGACTGGCGCTGCTGGAAGACGTAGACCACCAGCCCGGCGACAACCACGAGCAGCGCGCTGAGCATGGCGACGGCGGCCTGCAGCCGCCTGGCCCGGCGCCGTTCGAAGTGCCGGCGGACTCCCTCTTCGGCGATCGAGGCGTCGACGAATTCGGCGGCGAGCGCGGGCAGCGAGGACCTGTTGTCCTCATCCGCCGCCCAGTCCCTGGCGATCGCGAGCTGGCTGCCTCGCCACAGCGCCGCGCTCTCCCGCCCGGTGTCGTCCCACGTCCGCGCGCCCTGGGTGATCCGCCTGCGGGTGCGCAGTCCCTCCGTGCCGGAATCGATCCAGGAACGCAGCCGCGGCCAGGCCGTGAGCAGCGCGTCGTGCGTGATCTGGGCGGTGCTGGCGTCCACCGTGATCATCCGCTCGTCGACGAACGTGGCGAGCACGCGCTCGGCGTCGGGCCGCCCGTCGCCGTCGGTCCAGGCGCCCCCGCCGCCCCAGTCGCGCAGCTCCCCGAGTTCCACCGCGGCGCGGCTTGGCGGCAGGTCGTCCGCCACGTGCACGAGCCGCAGGAACAGCCGCCTGGCCAGCTGCTGCTGCTCCGCGGAAAGGTTCCCGTACGCGCGCTCAGCGGTTTGCGTCAGCGCGTCCTTGATCCCGCCGCTGGCCAGGTAGTCGGCGATCGCGAGCATGCCGCCGCGGCTGCGCTCCCAGGTGGCCATCATCGCGTGCGAAAGCAGCGGCAGCGCGCCGCGCTCGTACGCCGCGCCCGCGGACGGCGGAGCCAGGTCGGCGAGCAGCAGCCCGACCAGGCCGTCTTCGACGGTCACCCGCGCCAGCCTGGCTGGCTCGGTGACGGCACGGTGCACTTGCTCGGCCGTCATCGGGCCGAGCACCACCTGCCGCGACTGCATCGCGGCGGCTAGCCCCGGGTAGCGGATGGCGTGATCGTAGAAGTCGGCGCGCAGCGCCAGGATGACCAGCGTCGAACGGGCCAGCTCGCACAGTTCGGCGACGAAGTCGCGCCGCTGCGCCTCGTCGGTGCAGACCGTGAAGACCGCCTCGAACTGGTCCACGATGACCGTCGGCCTGCCGGCGTCGTCTCCGTCGGGACCGAGTTCGCTCAGATGCGCCTTGAGGTCCGCAAGCGGCGCGGCGGTCGGTTCGAACACCGTCACCTGTCCGGCGATGCCGGGAGCGGCCTGCGCCAGGGCGATGAGCCTGGGCAGCAGGCCCGCGCGCAGCAGCGACGACTTGCCCGCCCCCGATGGACCTACCAGTACCAATGGCACGGGGGAGGACTCGGCCGCGAGCGAAACGAGCAGTTCGGTGATGTCCTCGCGGCCGAAAAACCGGCTCGCGTCCTCAGCCTCGAATCTGGCCAGCCCCCGGTACGGGTTGTTGGTCCGCCTGCCGGGTGGCCTGCGCGCGCGCGTGAGCGCCGTCTGCCACTGCGCTATCCGCCCGGGGTCTTTCTCCCCGCAGACGTCGAGAATTCTGAGCAACTGCTGGCGGTCGGTCGGCAGATGGCGTCCGGAGAAATAGTCGCCGGTAGTGCTGACCGGAATCCTGGCGGCCTTTGAGACCTCACGGATCTTCAGTCCGGCGCGCTCTCGAAGCGCGGTGAGTTCGCGGCCGAAGTCCGCCTGCGTCGCGATCCGCTCTGGATCAAAGACGGCCGAATCGTCAGACATTGGTTCCCCCCCCGAGGTGTTACGCAAGCTCCCACTTGGATGACACGCTCGGCGGATTCAAAGTTCACCAAAAGGCGGCTATCGATACTAATTTGCGACTTTTTGATACTCGTAGTGCGGTTGTCCGACCCTGTCCGGACATAGCCGGGCATGTCCCGCCAGCCACGCGAAGCGGGCAAAATGCCACGTGGGCGGGGCGTCAAGGGGGGCATGCGGTCCCGCGGGCCGGCCGGGGACCGGGTCGCGGGACCGCATGGCAAGGCGTCGTCGTCAGGAGCCGGTGAACTCCGCCACGGCGGCCTCGAAAGCGTCGAACTCCCGCTCCACCGGACCCCGCGGTGCCGAAGGCAGCCAGTGCACCGCCCGCGCGAAACCCGCCTCGGCGTAGGTCTCGATGACCCTCGGGTCGGCGGGTATCCCCATCACCATCAGCGCGACCGGCCGGTCCGCCCGTGCCCGCAGCTCCTTACCCCGGTCCAGGATCCCCTCGGCCGCGTAGTTGGGGAACCAGGCGTCGCCGAACGCGAGCACCCGGTCGAGCACGCCGGGCCCGTGCCCGCCGACCAGCACAGGCGGGTGCGGCCGCTGCGCGGGCTTCGGCCACGACCAGATCCGCTCGAACCGCACATACTCGCCCGCGTAGCTCGCCTCGTCGGACGCCCAGATCGCCTTCATGGCCTCGACCCGCTCCCGCATGACCGCCATCCTGACCCGCGGGTCGGTGCCGTGGTTGGCCATCTCCTCCCTGTTCCACCCCGCGCCCACGCCGAACTCGAAACGCCCGCCCGACAGCACGTCCACGCTGGCGACCTCCTTGGCGGTGACGATCGGGTCCCGCTCGATCACCAGGCACACGCCGGAGCCCACCCGCAGCCGGCTGGTGACGGTCGCCGCCGCCGTCACCGCGACGAACAGGTCCAGCGTGTGCGCGTACTTTCGCGGCAGCTGCCCGCCCGGGTACGGCGTCTGCCGGCTGGCCGGGATGTGCGTGTGCTCGGGAAAGAACAGCGATTCGTGCCCGCGCTGCTCAGCGAGCCGCGCGACTTCCGGGGGCGAAATCGCGTCATGTGTAGGAAAGATAGCCACGCCAAAGTCCATGATTCAAAACCCTAGTATCCCGAACGAATGGGCGTGCCTCCCCGACCGTCACCTTCCCCCTCTCTGTGCCCAGCCCCGGCCGCACCCGCACCCTCCGGTGC
>DATMKQ010000081.1:0-8200 GCA_035571275.1 Trebonia sp. | reverse complement strand
CAGGCCCCCCTGCTGTTCGTGGCCGATGCTGGAGCGTCCCGCAGTTCCCCCAGCACCTGTCACCCCACCACCCTCACCTGTCCAGCTTCCGTCCCACGACCGACCGCCTGTCAGGCCTGCTGCCCCAGATGAATGTCCCATTCAGCTGCCAATAGCGAGATGGGTGGGCCATTCATCCATCTGAAGCAACAGGAAAAAGCGCACGTGTGGGACTCATGGGGCGCACGCGCAGCGGTACCTCGCGCTGCCGCTCCACGCGGACGGCCAGCGCCTGATCGTCTTCATGGCGGAGCCGGGAACCCCCGATCACGACGCGATGCTCTTGCTCGACCAGGCCGACCAAACCGACCCCCGGCCGGGCCGACCAAACCGACCAGGCCGACCCCGACCCCCCGGCCAGGCCGACCTAACCGCCAGGCCGACCTAACCGCCAGGCCGACCCGCCCGGCCAGGCCGGCCAGGATGCACAGACGCCCGGCGCGGCAGGGATGTTGCCGCAACGGCTCGCGGCATGATCCCGACCCGCGAATTGAGCGCGGAGAGAGTGAACCGAGAAGATATTCAGAGCTTTTTCATCTCCCGCCCAGAATTAATCGCGCGCTTTCCGCATTGCCGACCAAAACCCGAACAATTAAGTTTTGGTGTTGACCGCAAACGCATCTTGACCGGCGGCTGTCCCGGCGCTACGTTGCGCCGGAAGACGTCTGGAAAGACGTCTACAAAGGGGTCAAAAAGGGACCAAAAGATTGCGGGGTCGGACAGAGAGGTCCGGAAATGAAACGCGCCAAGGTGCTGCTTTTCTTGTTCTCCGTCTGCACAGTTTCCCTAGCGCTCGCGCCAAGCGCTCTAGCCGCGCCAAGCGCCCCAGCCAAAACGAGCGCCCCGGCCAAAACGAGCCCTCCGGCCAAGCCAGCGTTCCACCCGCGCTTGGGGTCCGCGCTCGGGCTGTTCCCGGCATTGACGTTCCAGAATGGCCGGCTCCAGCCCGCCCAGACCGCGTCTCAGCCGCTCACGCCGGTCACCTATCACGGCGGCCAGACGATGACGGGCGGGGTCACCGTTCACACGATCTTCTGGACCGGCGGCACAAACCAATTCCAGGGACAGCCGCCCGGGGCGCCACATGACTACATCGGCATGATCCAGCAGTACCTAACCGACGTCTCGGACGCCAGCACCGGAACGTCAGGACAAACGTGTACCACCGCCCACTGCAACGCCTTTACCGTGGAGTCGCAGTACGGATGGGGCACGACACCCGGCGGCATTACGCATGGCGCGTACACGGTCGCCTATAACCAAAGCGCCGACTCGATACTCGACAACGCGCCTTATCCATCGAAGTCCGAGCAGTGCGCCTCGCCTCAGAACACGACGGTATGCATCACCGACGCGCAGGTCCAGGCTGAGATCAATCAGGTAATCAACGCCACCGGCTCGCGCGGTCTGCACGACATCTGGTACGTATTCACGCCGCCTGACGTCGATGAGTGCGTCTCCCCCGGCGTCTGCGAGAGCAACGCCTACGCGGGCTATCACTCCGTGTCGAATCTCGGCAGCGGCCCGACGATCTATGCCTACACGGGCGACCCGATCGTCGAGACGAAGGCGGTCAACAATCCCGGCACCGATCCCCAGGGCTATCCCGATGCCGAGGTCGTCATAGACATCGTCGCGCATGAGACGAACGAGTCGATGACCGATCCCGAGGGGGTCGGCTGGATGGACCCGAACGGGTTCGAGATCGGGGACAAGTGCGAGTTCGGGCCCCAGTACGGCACCCCGCTCGGGTTCGCCCCCGACGGATCTCCCTACAACCAGATGATCAACGGCCATGAGTACCTGACCCAGGAGATGTGGGCCAACCAGGACAACAGCGACAATCCGGACTGTGTTCAGGCGACCACCAACACCGCCAACCCGCTGCCGCTGCCGCAGATCCACCTGACGCAGTTCTCACCAACCGTCACCGGCAATACCGAGAACAACACGGCCGGAATCTCGGTCACGGTGACGCTCTCGCGCGCGAACGCCTCCGGCGCACCCGTCACGGTCGCGAGCGGATCGGCCAAGACCGCCAGTGACGGAAGCTGGTCCGTGTCGCTTCGCAACCGCGCGGTGGGCGACGACCGCGACGTGATCACGGTCGACTACGCGGGGGCCGGCGCGCCCGCGCCGAGCCAAGAGCAGATCCTCACCGGCAACGGCGGGAATCCGTTCACCGAGTCCGGCTGGACCGGCTGGGTCGCCTTGGACAACGGCAGCCTGCTGACCAACACGCAGACGGTCCAGGGCTTCGCGCCACCCACGATCACCCTGGAGCCGTGCTTCCAGACCGGGGTGGAATCGTATACGGTCCGCGGCGTACCCGGGTCGGAGTCGCCGACGGACTTCTGCAACACGACGACCGACGCGGCGACCGCGCCGCTCAAGGCGGCCGTCACCCGCGGCCAGGCCGTGACCTGGAGCTCAACCGACGACCGTGCGTTCACGCCTCCGGGAGCCCCGAACGCCAACCTCACCGGGGCGCTGGTGACGCTGACCGTGCCGGCGGGCGAGCCTGACTCGGTGTCGTCGTTCTTCAACCCCTTCCTGGCCATACCTCAAGGCGGGTTCCCGGCCTGCACCGGCGATCTCGAGGCGGGGACAGTCACCTGCACCGGGCTCGTGCCCGGCGAGACCTACACGCTCAAGGACGGGGCCAGGCACGCTTCGGGCAAGGCCGACGTGACGGGTACGGTGTCGGTGCGCCTCGCTATCAAGGGCGGAGACGCCGTCACGCTCTCAAACGGCGCGCGGACGTTGACGACGTTGCACGTGGCCCATCTGCGCGTCGCGATCAAGGGGAACCAGACGGTGCTGTCTGGCGGGCGGTGCCAGCCGGGCGAGTACTACGGCCCGCCGATCACGACCCCGCCAACCAGCGCCTCGGCCGGGGTGTTCACCGCCGGCGTCGCCCTCACCGGCGAGATCTGCCCGCTGAACGGCAACGCTGCTGGGCTGCCGGCGAGCACGATCGCGCAGACCGACGAGTTCAGCGGCGGCCAGACCATGACCGAGGTGCCGTTGATCGTGAGCACCTCACCGCCCCGGGGCGAGAATGTGTTCGGCACGTTCACGGCCCGCGCCCGCGCGGGATTCCCGGGTCCGAACAACACGATCGCTTCGAACAACGCGACGATCGGGCTCAAGATCACCGGCGGCTCCGGTAAGACGGTGTTCTCCGCCAGGAACGTCAACACCAAGAACGGCGTGCGTGTCAGCGGTCTCAAGCCCGGCACTTACACCGCCACCTGGACGCTAACCGACGCCAACGGCGACACGCGCACCGTGACCACTCAGTTCATCGAAGAGAAGTAGCCCTTGGGGCCCATGGGGGGCCCATGAGGGCCCATGAGGGGCCCATGAGGGGGTGTACTGAGGAGCGGATATCGCGCCTGAGTACACCCCCAGGCACGTTTCAGGCGCGCAAGCGCAGGCCGCGGGGGGTGGGGCGGAAGCCCGCCGCCTCCAGCGCCTTGGCCAGCGGCGAGCCGTGTACGGCCTCGCCGTCGGCCTTCTCCACGGTGATCCGGCCGAGCGCGCCGTCCCGGACGGCGACCGCCAGGGCCGCCGCGCACGATTCGAGCACCGCCGGCTCGTCACTCCAGGACAGCAGCGTCTTGCCACCGCGCTCGACGTACAGCACCAGCTCACCGGAACACAGCACCACAAGCGCGCCCGCCTTGCGCCCTGGCCGGTGGGCGGCTGCGGTTTCCCCGGGGCGAGCTGGCCAGGGCAGCGCCGCCCCGTACGGCTGAGCAGGGTCCGCCGCCGCAAGTGCCACGGTCCGTTCCGAATAATCCGATGACGCGCCCGCAGCGGCCGGATCAGCGCTGCGCGGATCACCAGCCAAAGCCCGCATCCGATCCACCGCCCCCGGCAGCGCGAACTGGGCCGCGCCGAGCCCCTCCACGAAGTAGCCCCGGCGGCACTGTCCGGTCTCCTCCATCGCGCGCAGCACCGGGTACACCCCGCCGAATCCACCGGGGACGCGCTCCGCGGCCACCGCCCCCTTGGTCAGCACGCCGTGCCGCTCGAGCAGCGTCAGTGCCTGGGCGTGGGCGCGCAGCGTCGCGGCCTCGGCGCCCGCGACGCCAGGCTCGGATGCCCGGTCGGGCAGCAGCGACCAGCGGCCGGTCACGGTCGGCGGGCCGGTACGCGACGGCATCGAGGGCCGGCGCAGGCCGCCCCCGGCGAAGCGGCGCGGCGCCGGGCGCGGGTTGAATACGTCGGTCCGCACCGGGTCGCCGCGCAGCCGCGGCGGGAGCGGGGGTGCTGCCGTCCGGCGGGGCGCGGCCGGGGTCCGCCGCTGCGCCCCTCCGCCCGCGGTCAGCACCCGCAGCGGCGCGAGCGTGTCGTTGGTCAGCCGGCCCGCCCACACCAGGTCCCAGATAGCGGCGACAAGCTCGACGTCTCCCGGCGGGTGCCCGCCGAGGACCGCGGCCACCCGGTCGCTGAGCATCCGGAAGAACAGCCCGCCACCGCCGTCCAGGGCCGCCAGCACCGCGTCGTGCAGCGGTGTCACGGTCAGCTCGCCCGGCTCTGGCAGCAGCAGCGGCGCGCTCTCGGCGGGGGCGAGCACCAGCCAGCCGTCACCGCTGCCCACTGTCCCCGCGCCCGCCCAGACCACCTCGCCTGCCGCGGTGAGCTCGTCGAGCATGGCGGGGCTGTAGCCAGGCACCCGGCCCGGCAGCACGAGCGTCTCCAGCGCCGACGCCGGAACGGCCGCGCCCGCCAGCCGCTCGACCGCCTCCAGGACCACGCCCGCGTCCGCGCGCCGCCGCGCCCGCGACCCCGACGACGACGACGAGGACGCGATCCCGTGCCAGGCGGGCAGGAACCGGCCGAGCACCTGCGGCGAAACCGGCTCCGCCTCTTTGCGCAGCTGCGCCAGGCACCGCCGCCGCAACAGCCGCAGTACCTCGGCGTCGCACCACTCGGTGCCGCGCCGGCCGGCCAGGAACTCGCCCTCGGCCACCCGTCCCTCCGCCGCCAGCCGCCGCAGCGCGATCGTGACCACGGCCACGCCCAGACCGTACCTGGCCGCGATCGCGCTGGCCGGGAACGGGCCGTGCGTCCGGGCGTACCTCGCCACCAGGTCGCCGAGCGGATCGGGGAGTGGTTCGGTAAACGCCTCAGGCACCCCGACGGGCACCGCGACACCGAGCGCGTCCCGCAGCCGCCCGGCGTCCTCGATCGCCGCCCACATCGGCTGCCCCGCCACCCGCACCTCGATGGCACGGCGAGCCGCGGACAGTCCGGCGAGCCAGCCGGCCGCCTTGTCGGGTTCGGTGCACCGCTCGGCTACTTCGTCGCTGGTCAGTGGCCCGCAGGTGCGCAGCAGGTCGGCGACCGCCTCGGCGTCGCGACAGCGGCGCTGCTCCGACAGGTGCTGCAGGTCGCGCTCGGTCCGCTCGACCACGCCCGGCTCGAGCAGCTCGCGCAGCCCGTCGGTGCCGAGCAGCTCGGCGAGCAGCGACGGGTCGAGCGCGAGGGCTTGCGCACGACGTTCGGCGAGCGGCGCGTCGCCTTCGTACATGAAAGCGCCGACGTAGCGGAAGAGAATAGATTTTCCGAACGGTGACGGCGTGGCCGTCTCGACCTCCACCATCGTGATCCGGCGGGCGGCCAGGTCGCGGAGCAACTCGATCAAGGCCGGCACATCGAACACGTCTTGCAGGCACTCGCGGACGGTCTCGAGCGTGATCGGGAAACCCGGGTACTGGCTCGCGATCTCGAGCAGCTGCGCGCTGCGCTGCCGTTGCTGCCACAGCGGGGTGCGTCGGCCCGGCTGCCTCCGCGGCAGCAGCAGCGCGCGGCCGGCGCATTCACGGAACCGGGAGGCGAACAGGGCGCTGCCGCCGACTTCGGCGGTGATGATGTCGGTCAGTTCGTCGGGGTCGAGCAGCGCTATCCCGGCCGGCGGCGGCTCGTCGCTGTCCGGGACCCTGATGATGATCCCGTCATCGGTATGCAGCGCCTGCACGTCCATCCCGCCGTACCGCTCGCGCAGCCGCGCGGTGATCGCGAGCGCCCACGGCGCGTGCACCCGGTCGCCGTACGGGCTGTGCAAGACGACCCGCCAGTCGCCGAGCTCGTCGCGGAACCGCTCCACGACCAGCGTCCGGTCGTCGGGGACGTGGCCGGTCGCCTGCCGCTGGTCGGCGAGGTACCTGACGAGGTTCTTCGCCGCGAGGTCGTCGAGGCCGCTGCCCATGAGGCGCCGGACGGCGTCGTCGTCGGGCAGTGCGGCCAGTTCGCGGATGGTCTGGCCGATCGCCTTGCCGAGCTCGGCGGGCCGGCCGGGCGTGTCGCCGTGCCAGAACGGCAGCTTGCCCGGCTGCCCCGGGGCGGGCAGCACCAGCACCCGGTCCGGGGTGATGTCCTCGATCCGCCAGGAGCTGGAGCCGAGCACGAACACGTCGCCCACGCGCGACTCGTACACCATTTCCTCGTCGAGTTCGCCGACCCGCCGCGGCTGCTTGCCGTTGTCGGCGGTCGTCGGCAGGAACACCCCGAACAGCCCCCGGTCCGGGATCGTGCCGCCTGAGGTCACCGCCAGCTTCTGCGCCCCCGGCCTGCCGTGGATCACCCCAGCCACCCGGTCCCAGACCACGCGCGGCCGCAGCCCGGCGAACTCCTCGCCCGGGTACCGTCCGGCGAGCATGTCGAGGACCGCCTCGAGCACCGACCTGGTCAGCCCGCTGAACGGCGCCGCCCGCCGCACGGTCGCCTCGAGCTCGTCCACCCGCCAGTCGTCGACCGCCGCCATCGCCACGATCTGCTGGGCGAGCACGTCAAGCGGGTTGCGGGGGACCTTCAGCTCCTCGATCGCCCCGTCGCGCATCCGGCCCGCGACCACGGCGGCCTGTACCAGGTCGCCGGTGTACTTGGGGAAGATCACGCCGCGGGAGACGTCCCCGACGTTGTGCCCGGCCCGGCCGACCCGCTGCAGTCCGCTTGCCACTGACGGCGGCGACTCGACCTGGATCACCAGGTCGACCGCGCCCATGTCGATGCCGAGCTCGAGGCTGGAGGTGGCGACGACGGCGGGCAGCCGGCCCGCCTTCAGCGCCTCCTCGATCTCGGACCGCTCCTGCCTGGAGACCGAACCGTGGTGCGCGCGCGCGATGACCAGGTTCGGCGGTTCGTGATCCGCGCCGGGCTCCTCGCCGGCCGCTTCCCAGGCGGCGGCGACCCGTTCGGAGGCGAGCTCGTTGAGCCGCCCGCACAGCCGTTCGGCCAGCCGCCGGGAGTTGGCGAACACGATCGTGGACCTGTGCTGCTCGATCAGGTCGAGCACCCGCTCCTCGACGTGCGGCCAGATGGACCGGCGCCGCACCGGGTCGTCCTCGTCGCCGTCGGTGAGCCCCTGCGCCGTCTCCAGGTCGGTCATGTCCTCCACCGGCACGACGACCTCGAGTTCGATGCGCTTGGCGCTGGCCGGCTGCACCACGGTCACCGGCCGCGCGCCACCGAGGAACGTGGCGACCTCCTCCGGCGGCCGAACGGTCGCGGACAGCCCGATCCGCTGGGCGCGGCCGCCCCGGACACCGACGCCGCCCCGGACATCGACGCCGCCCCGGACATCGACGCCGCCCCGGACATCGACGCCGCCCCGGAGATCGACGCCGTCAGCGGCCGCGTCGGTGTCCGCCCGCAGCGCGTCGAGCCGCTCAAGCGACAGCGCCAGGTGCGCGCCGCGCTTGTTGCCCGCCACCGCGTGCACCTCGTCCACGATGACGGTCTCGACGCTTCGCAGCGTCTCTCGCGCCTGCGAAGTAAGCAGCAGGAACAGCGACTCCGGCGTGGTGATCAGGATGTCCGGCGGGTTGCTGGCCAGCCTGCGCCGGTCCTCGACCGCGGTGTCGCCGGTCCGCACCGCCACCGCGATGTCCGGCTCCGGCAGCCCGAGCCGGTGCGCGGCGTGCCTGATCCCGGTCAGCGGAGAGCGCAGGTTCCGCTCGATGTCCACGGCCAGTGCCTTCAGCGGCGAGATGTACAGCACCCGGCAGCGCCGCTTGGGGTCGGCTGGCCGCGGTGCCGCGGCGAGCCGGTCGATCGCCCACAGGAAAGCCGCCAGCGTCTTGCCCGATCCCGTAGGGGCGATGACCAGCGTGTCGTCTCCCCTCCCGCCCGTCCCATCCCCCCCGCCCGT
>DATMKQ010000080.1:0-46320 GCA_035571275.1 Trebonia sp. | reverse complement strand
CACACCCACCGACAGTGACCAGCTTGTTCGCGATCTGCTGGCTCTTGGGTCGGAGTCGCGGGTCGATTACAAGAGTGCAAGGCCCGCGCCTAGCGACGCACGCGGGTGGGCAAGGCTGGCGAGACACGTGATTGGTCTGAGCAACCGCAAGGACGGGGGCTACCTGCTGATCGGCGTGGAAGACAGCACGCTCGCTCCGGTCGGGCTTCCGGCTGCGAGCTGAGGGCAGGCCGATCCGCCATCCCTCGGGCATCGACCCGGTAGTCCTCCCTGAGCGAACCAGCATTCCCGCGCCGGCGCTTGAAACGCGAAGGCGCCGACCGAGCTGGTATTCATGAGGCACTGCCCGCCGGCTGCGCCGCCGGCCGGACAGTGAGAGGAGCCTCCACCGCGCATGTCCGACGTCAGCGCCGCGAGCGCAGCCCAAGAGGGCCCCGCCGACGAGGAGGATCCCGAGCTCGAGCGGCTCAGCTACGCGTCCCTGGTCGGGGGCAAGCCGCTGCCTGACGGCCGCTGCCGACCTCCTCATTGCCCAGCCCTGGCTGCACCGGCCCGATTTCACCAGCCGGTTCATCACCGTCCATCCCGGGATCAGCGGCGGACAGCCAGTGGCGGTCATTGACTGGCCCGCCGTGATTACCGCGCTGGAAACCAGCCTTCTCTGCTCCGGCGGCGAGCAGCGGATGCTGAAGATCACGGCAAGCCTGGCCGACGGAACACCCGTCGACCTCCGGGATACTGTCACCGGCCTGGACGACCGCAACATCCAGCTCCTGCTTACCGCTATCCGCCGCGCATCTGGAAGACCATCATGAGCAGGTGATATTCGTGACTGTTTAGTTCAGGGAAGACCGGAGCAACCTGCAACTGGTTACGACCACCACCCGCCGCGCCACTGGTCTGCGCTACAGCGCGTCGACCAAAGCTTTGTCACTTCAGGCACTTGAGGTGTCCAGCATCCTTGAGATAACTCTTTTGCGGGCCTTGTCACGGGCCCGTCCGACTGAAGAGCTGCGTTCAGATCAAACGATGCATCATTGGGTGCCCGCGAGTTAATATTCCTCCCGAAGGGGGTGCAGAGTTAGCACTTCTGCTGGCAGAGTCTAATCATTTCCTGCGCGGCACCCGAGGGGGACTGCTATGAAGCTAAGTGTTGAGGGCCCGACGGAGGACATCACCGAGTTCCGCAAGCAGCTGAACGAATTCAATCAAGATTCCACATTTGAGGTCGGTGCCGTCAAGGAGAAGGAGCCAGATCTTTTCAGGTCGCCTTCGCTACGATACTCAGTATTGCTAGAGTTCTTTATCGCCTTTTCCGCGCAGGTCTCGGCCGGAGCCGCGGAGGAGGTGGCAAGAAAAATCTTGGAGAAGGCTAAGCACTTTCCTAAAATCCGGATAAAGCTTGTCGTGGAGCAGCCCAAACAGAAAGAGATTGAAGACGAGTCCACGGGGAGTCCGGAACAATGAATCTCAGGAACTGGGGGCGATTGGGCCATGCCGACAACGACTCAGAATTTGATCTGGGAACTAACATTGTCATAATGGCTTCAGGCAAGGAAGGTGACTCCCGAACCCCTTCCCCTGATGCTCATTTGCGGATAGTGCATGAAAGCGGTCACTGGAATCGCTTCCACGGATCTAGCGTCGGCGTCACACTCTCGCTGATGAAGTATGCGTCCGAGCGGATCATAGTGGATCATTTCGCAGCTCTTGAGCATTCAGAGAAGATCGCCCTGATAGGCGAAAGGAAAACCGGAAGGAAGATCTTTGACTTCGCCGATCCGCGCCCGGGCAGATCGGAAAGGTTCACATTGGTTCGGCAGCTCTGGCTCGACTTGCTCGCCGCACGCTGGGCGCTCTACGATCTGCATGCTCTCCACAGCACTCAATGGGATTTCAGCGCGGCGGTAGGATCGGCCCTCACGGATGTGCTTATATGGGGTGAGCCCCTCTTCAGCACTGAGACAGCTCTCCTAGGCCGGAGAGCACCACTCGTCCGATTGGCCGACGAAGACAGCTTCGGCAAAGCAGCCGTCAACGGAAAAGAACTCACTACGAGACATATCCTCGAGTGCGCATCGACAATCGATGAGCTGCTTTCTCTTGGGCTAGACGATATAGGAAATTCTTCGGGTTCGGAAGTAGGTCAAGTCATCAGGAGCATGGGATGGCCGTTTGCCGACGATCGGCTAGCGGAACTAGCCCGTGACAGGTTGGCCGACGGAGAGTACGGCTGGCCTTTGCAGGCGTATTCATCCATTACCGGGGACACCAGGTTCCCGGAGTCTGCCATGATGACACTCCTCCTTTGTGATGTTGCCCTTAATCCCCCGTTGCCGCCGTTCTTGGATCTGGATGAATCGGCAGAGATGCGCTGGCTGGATATCTATCCACCCGTTCGTTTCCTTCGGTGTTGTCAGGCGGCAGGCAAGCTGGGCGCACTGTCCGGACTGCCCAGCGACGGTCTCCTTCTGGAATACTCGGGTGATCTCTGCCATGCTGCTCAAATTACCGACCCGCGGGACATGGGAGGCCTGTTCACAGGAAACCCCATAGCCAATACACGGGAGGCACGGTTTTCATTCCCAGGGCCAGGAGTCGGCACCCTTGAAGGAGACTACATTACGTTTCTCTCTTGGGCGCAGCGGAAGCTATGGGAGATTCGGCGCGAGTCACCCACCCTTCTGACGTTCTTTGGCGCGAACAGCCGATCTCAAGTCCGTGCCGCAGCAGATTACATTACCGCAGGCGGGCACGGAACCGGGTGGTTCATGGAGCCATTTCAATCTTACCAGGGTACTTACAGGACTGCGCTAGACGGCAAGGAATCAAATCAGTACCTGGCATCTCTCGCCCTGTACTTGAGCCTGCATGATCTCGTCTCGGCATCAGAAGCCGACTCAAGGGACTGGCTGCCAGCGAATTTGCGAGATTATCGATTTTGGAGAGACGGCAAGGCTGCCATCGAAGAACTTGTTGGCTGCGCGATCTGATCCGAAAGAGCCAGACGACCGAGGTCGCCGAGGTTCACTCCGGCGACGGGCCGTCGCGTCTTCCGCGATACCGGCAGATAGCGCAGCACCACGTCACCAAGACCAGCGATGCCGCAAGGGCCACCATTAGCTCAGAGAAGACGAGACCAGCATCCAACTCCTGATTAAAGCCATCCGCAACGTGAACCGGGAAATCTTCCTGAGCAGTAGATATCGATGATCGTTTTTAGTTCAGAGAATTCGTCTTCGCCGGGATCGACGTGGTCAGCGGGCTGTCCGGGGTCCGCGGCGCCCAGATCCTGGGCCGCAGCGTCGTCCTCGGCACCGCCCCGTTCCCCACGACGGCGAGTGGCAGGCCGCGGTCGCCACCCTGGAGAGCAGGTTGCGGCTGCACCGCCACAAGCCCGGCGCGCTGCAGCGAAACGCTCGGTACAGCACATGCGCACCCGCGGCATGATCGGCAGCCTCTCGCACCTGGTCCGGGCTTCGGCGCAGGTCGCGATCCTGGAGGGCCAGGAGGCCATCACCCGCAAGCTCATGGAGACGATCCCCGTCGACTACATCGCCGAGTCCGGCGGCGACTAGCGACCGTGACCCGGCCGGGAAACGCGGTCCCGTACCGGCCGCCGCTGCCCGACTGCCCGACTGGGCGGCGGCCGCCCTGCTGCGGCCGCCGCCCCGCACCACCTGCCCGGTCCCCGACGAGACCCTGGATTCCTACCTGTGGCGGCTGGGTCTCGCCAACGGCCTGAACCCCGGCTACTTCACCGAGTACGTGAAGGGCAGCGGGAAGCGCCGCCCCGCGTTCCCGTCGGACGCGGTGATCACGCTGAGCGGCCAGCCCGCTCGCTCGATGCGCTACTCCATCCTCGAGCTGTGCTCTCCGCAGGAGCTGGCCGTCATGCACGTCGCCGGGCGCCCCCGGCCCGGCCGGGCCGGAAGGGGGCCGCGTGCGCCCGGTGCGCCCACGCTCGCGGAGCCGGCGTCAGGGTCGAGCGCTGGATGCGCGCCGAGGACGTCATCCGCCCCCGCCACCGGCGGTGGACGACCGGGGACGGGCACGTTTTATCCTGACGGGCTACTGCTCCCGGACGAAGGGGTACTGGTTGCTCCAGTCGTCGGGGTCGCCGAGGTAGTCGAAGAGGGCCGGGCCGTCCCCGCCAGACGGGCTGCTGGTCTCCGCCTGCAAGTCGAAGGTCATGGCTTGGCCAGCGCACCCGTTGGAGTCGGCGTTACAGGCGAAGGTGAAGATCACGCTCTCCGGGGGGCCGTTGAATTCGCCGGGGCCGATAACCCACGTGCCGTGGCCAGACGGCGGGTTCGGCGGGGACCCTGACGTTTGCAGGAGGGACTGAGGCAGGCCGCCGGCGGTGAACGTGCCGTCCGGCCGCAGCACTAGGACCGCGCCGTGGTCGCCGACCCAGGTCCCGGTGACCTGGGTCCGGGTCGGTGAGTCGATGACGGGGTCGGTACTGAACCCGTTGAAGTACGCCACGTTGAACAACACGAGCAGTGCCAGGGCTGCGCCGAAAGTCCACAGGACCGTGACCGCGCCGGTCCTTCGTACGCGTCCAGCGGCGGCCGGGCCGCCGTACCCCGCGGCGGTCACCCTGGCCGAACGCAGCCGGACGGCGGCAACGGCGGCGGCGATAAGGCCGGCGATGAGGCCGCCGCCGATGAGGAGGTCGAAGATTCCGAAGATGGCCACCGACCCGGCAACGACGTCAATGGATATGGAGTTCCCGGGGTGACGAGCCTAGCTACTGCCGTAGCAGGTTACGTTTGCCTGGCTGGTGCTCAGGCGGGAGGTCTTTGTCGTCAGAGTGGGGACGGCAGACAGGGCAGCCGCGGTCACGGTTTGAGCGCGGCTTGGAGGATGTCGCGCGTGGGCTGGTCGAATGCGACGAGCCGCACCTGCTCGACCGCGGTGGGAGTTGACCTGATGGTTTGCACGGCGATGCTGGCGGCCTGATCTGGCGGGAACCCGTAGACGCCGGTGGCGATGGCGGGAAACGCGACGCTGCGGACCCCGAGCGTGTCGGCGACCTGCAGGCTGCGCCGGTAGCACGAGGCGAGGATGCCTGCCTCGCCGTAGCCGCCGCCTTCCCAGACTGGCCCGACGGTGTGAATGACGTGGCGCACCGGGGGGTCTAGGTCAAAGGCGGGCGTGGCCATCGCGTCGCCCGGCTCGCAGGGCCCGATCGCCGCGCCCGCCTCGGCTAGCCTCGGCCCGGCCGCCCGGTGGATCGCCCCGTCCACCCCGCCGCCGCCCAGCAGGGACTCGTTGGCGGCGGTGACGACAGCGTCCACGTCCTGGGCGGTAATGTCGCCGAGCACGACCTCGATGGCGGCCATGGCCCGAGCATGCCACCGCCGCCGGTGCCCGGGAAGCGGTGTATGCCGACGGCGGACACGCCAGTGCCGGGGGCCTTCCCCGCGGGCGCTGACCGCCGGAGACTGGGGCGGTGACCGGACGTGTGCGGGTGCGTGAGATCGATGATGAAGAGGGCCGGCGGCTGGTGCGGATCATCCGCCGAGGCAGCGGGTCGGTGGTGACCTGGCGGCGGGCGCAGATGATCCTGCTGTCCGCGCAGGGCACGGACGTGCCCGCGATCGCGAAGGTCGCGTTCACCAGCGAGGACCGGGTACGGGATGTGATCCCCAACTTCAACGCCGAAGGGTTCGGGTCGCTCTATCGAAATACAAGGGCGGGCGCCCGCCGAAGGTTCATGCCGGGCCAGCGGCGGGAGATCAAGAAGATCGCCAAGTCCAAGCCTGTCGAGCATGACTTGCGGTTTTCCACCTGGAGCCTGGCCAAGCTGGCCGACTTCCTGGTGGCCGAGGGGGTGGTCGATGACATCAGCCACGAGGGCCTGCGGGTCCTGCTCCGACAGGAGGTCGTCAGCTTTCAGCGGCTGAAAACCTGGAAGGCCTCCAAAGACCCGGGGTACAGCACGGTGGTGAAACCGAGCCGCGCCAGCGCCCCACTGACAACTTGCGCAAACGCGGGGAAGACCGGGTTGCGCATCTCCGGCAGTACCAGGCCGATCATCCGGGCGCGTTCCCCGCACAGCTTTCCCGGCCGCTCGTAGCCGAGCACGCCAACCGCGGCCATGACCGCGGGAGTCATTCCCGGGCATCGACTATAACGCTGCGGTGGACCGCGGTGCGGTCGAAGTCCCGCAGCATCGCCTGCGCTTCCGGCTCGACGACGGACACCGTGATGTCGTTCCCTGTGAAGGCACGGATCGCCGCGGCAGACTCCCAGAACGTGTGCGCGGTCAGCTCGACAGTGCCGTCCTCGCCAATGTCGCGGCGCAGCAGGTAGGCGCCGTTGAACCCGGGCAGCTTGCGCAGCTCGGGCAGCAGGATGCCATCGAAGTAGCGGCTGTAGTCCTCGGCGCCTCCGGCGTCGGCTGTCGCCGACCAGGTCCTGACAATCATGCCCGTGGTCTGTGTCATGGAAGGCATCGTGGTCCGCCAAGATATAAAAGTAAAGGTGAATTATCTTCCGAAAACCGAAAGCTGAGCTTCCGGATGATAGACCCGCGTAGGCTGCCCATTCTGCAGGCCGTCGCCGCGCACGGCAGCGTGGCAGCCGCCGCCAGCGCGCTGCACCTGAGCCCGCCCGCTGTTTCCCAGCAGCTGCTGGCCCTGGAACGGGAAACCGGCGTCAGCCTCATCGGCCGCTCCGGCAAGCAGGTGACCCTGACCGCGGCCGGACGGCTGCTGGCCAGTCACGGCGAGCGGATCGCCGCGCAACTGCGCCACGCCGAACGCGACCTGGCCGAGCTGACCGGCCAGGCGGCCGGCCCGGTGCGGATCGCGGCCTTCCAGACCGTCATGAACCCGCTGATCGCACCGGCCCTGCGCGCCCTCGCCGCCGCCCACCCCGCAATCCAGCCCCTCATCACCGAACGCTACGGGCCGGCCGCCGTAGCCGAACTGCGCCTCGGCGACCTGGACATCGTGCTCACCGAGTACGACGCGGCGAGTCCCCCTCCCGCCGAACCCGGCCTCGCCCTGCGCTACCTCGCCTTCGACCCCTATCTGCTAGTCATCCCGCCGGACTGGCAGGTCACCGTCCGCGGCCTGCACGACCTGACCGGACGGCCATGGGTCGCCGGGCCGCCCGGCACCGCGTGCGATCATGCTCTGC
Organism: Trebonia sp.; assembly: GCA_035571275.1. Classification (GTDB taxonomy): domain Bacteria; phylum Actinomycetota; class Actinomycetes; order Streptosporangiales; family Streptosporangiaceae; genus Trebonia. Next base: position 39,168 of record DATMKQ010000080.1, on the reverse strand, counting down.
GGCGGCTCGCGGCCGAGGCCGGCATCGCCATCCCGGCCGGGGACGTTTGTGTCGAGTTCCCCTCCGTCGTGGCCCTGGTCGCGGCCGGGCGCGGCGCGGCCATCATCCCCCGGCTGGCCCTCGCGCAGGCTCAGGTGACCGTCTGCGCCCTGCCGCCGCTCGGCGGACGGCACATCGCCGCCTGGCACCAAGCCGGACCGGCCCAGCCCACCCCGGCCGTCGCCACCGTTCTCGACGCCCTCGCCTCCGCCTCGCCACCGCATTAGTGGAGGACGGCGAAACGTTCTGGCTAGGCTCTGGGAGATGCGGTACTTCGCACGGTTGGAGGGGTGATGATCCGGGTCCTTGTCGCGGAGGACATGCGGATTCTGCGGGACACGCTGGTCTCCGTGCTGAACCTGGAGGATGACATCAAGGTGGTCGCCCAGGTGGCGGCCGGCACCGACATCGTGCCCGCGGCACTGGCGGAACGTCCCGACCTCGCGGTGCTCGACATCGACCTGCCCGGGCTTGACGGGATCACCGCCGCGGCGCGGCTGTATGAGCAGCTGCCCGCTTGCCGGGTGGTGATCCTGACCGTGCTCGGCCGCCCCGGGCAGCTGCGCGCGGCCCTTGACGCGCACGTGGCGGGGTTCATGGTCAAGGACGCCCCCTCGGACCAGCTGATCGACGTGCTGCGGAGGGTCGAGGCGGGCGAGCGGGTCATCGACCCGAAGCTGGCCCTGGCGGCGCTCGAGATGAAGGAAAGTCCGCTGTCGGAGCGGGAGACCGATGTCCTGCGGCGATTCGCGGCGGGCGTGGACCTGCCCGCGATCGCGGCGGAGCTGTTCCTGTCGTACGGGACCGTGCGGAACTACATGGCATCCGCGGTGACCAAGCTCGGCGGCCGGAACCGCATGGACGCGGTGCGGATCGCCACCGACGCCGGCTGGCTCTAAACGACCGGTTGGCGCTCAACGAGCGGCAGCTGGACCGCCAGGCTGAACGTGCCGTCTTCCCGCGTGGCGGTCAGGTGGCCGCCCGCGGCTTCGAGGCGGGTCGTGAGGTTACGCAGGCCATTACCGCTATAGCCGACCTCGGCCAGCGGCGCGCCGGTGCCGCTCCTGCCGTCGTTGCTGATCGACAGGTGCAGCAGCCCGACATCAGCGGTCATCTCAAGCACGCAGTAGCTGGCGCTGCTGTGCTTGAGGATGTTCGTGACCGCCTCCCTGACGACGGGAACCAGGATGGCGGCCGCCTCGGGCGACGGGTCCGCGCTCACGCACATGCGGACATCGATTCCCGCCGACGCCAGCACGTCACGCGCGGCCGCGAGTTCCGCGTCAAGCGGCAGGTCCCTGGCTTCGCCGGCCACCAGAGCCACGTCGGCCCTGGCGGTCGCGCTGCCGTCGCCGCCGGGCGGGGCATCGCCCTGGTCGGGCTCACCCTGACCGGCCTCGTGCTGTGGGTAGCGTTCGTGACAGCGGTCACGCTTGCCCCGTTCGGCATCGGGCTGCCGGCGATCCCCGTCACGGTACGGGCTATTCGCCGGCTGGAGACCAGGGTCCGGCGGCTGTCCGGCGCCTGGTGCGGTGCCGCCATCGGTGACCCGTACCAGCCTGAGCCGGCCAGTCGCGAAGGACAGCCACCGAGCTTCTGGGCACGGTTCGGCCTCCTGATCGCCGACCCGGCTACCTGGCCGGACCTGGCGTGGATCACGGTGGACACTCTGGTGGGCTGGCTGCTGGCGCTCGCCCCTGCGGGCCTGATCGCCTGGGGCCTGTTCGGCGTGGTCATGCCCGCCGTCTGGCACCCGATCGTCACCGCACACGGCAACAACTGGTACGCCTTCATCCATGTGACGACCGCTAGCTCCGCCTGGCTGTCGGCGGCCCTCGGCATCGCGTTCATCGCCTTGGGCCTGCTGACCGCCCCGTGGCTGCTGCGCCGCTACGGCGCGTTCGCGCAGTCGCTGCTCTCCCCCACCCGAACCGCCTAACTCCAAAACAATCAGTCTTCAGAACGGATTCGTTGTTCCACCCTCCGGTCGATCGCTTCACGTCGGTCGGCCGGAGTGAGAGCCGGGCGGCGAAGACCACGACGTACCCGGCGCAGGCCAGCAGCATGATCGCGCCGAGCGGCGTCCACGGGGCGGAGGCATGTCAAGATCGGGCGCCGACATTGGCCCAGTCCCGCGACCGGGGTGGGGAGGTCTCCCCATATCGATATCCGTCGAGTCCTCTAAGGAGTCTTAAGGGTGCATTGGTTCCTAACCGCCCACTAAAGGAGCGACACCATGCAACTCCAGACTCTGCCCCCGAAGCGCCTGACCGCCGTGGCTGTCATATCCTGCAGCGCAGCGCTGATACCGGCGGCCGCGCTAGCCGCCACAGCCTCCCCGGCCGCACCTGCCACCGCAGCCCGCGCGTCTGCCAGTGTCACGAGCGTTCCTGCGATCAGGTTCGACTCGGCGACGCTGGTGGCCAACGTCGCCGCGATACAAGTTGTAGTCACCGTCACCTGCGGTGCGGGCGACACGGGCACCGTTAACGCGACTACCACACAGGCGATCGGCCTTCGTGTCGCCCAGGGCGGGTCTTCGTCCGGCTTCACTTGTACGGGCAAGCCACAGCAGGAATCAGGCCTCGCCGCAGCCGACGTGTACGGCGCTCCGTTCCGCCTCGGCATTGCCGTGATCCAGGCCGGTGTGAGTGATTGCCCCGGGGCAAACTGCACCTCGGCGTCAACTGATAAGGTTCTGAGCATCAGGATCTAGCGATCTGCCGGACTGCGAGCCGGTACTGGGCCCGTGCCGCCCGCAGGCGTGGGCCCAGAGCAATGAGGCCCCCTGGCAGTCGGCACATCCATGCGCGGTCAGCACGCAAGTGGACGTTGGCTTTGTCAAGTTGGCTTGATTTGCACCGTCCGTAGCGACTTGGCCTCAATAGAGGCCGCGATGAAAGATAATTACCCGGGTTTTCCGTCCTCCTGATAGGCGCCGAGGTCTTGCCGCGGAACGCAAAGCCGCGCTCGGGTCCGCAAGTGTGATTACCAGCCCAATATATGATTAGTAACTGGGCGGATGCTTCCTCTAAGCGCCCAGGGGTTCCGGCGGAGCTCGTGCGGGTTACGGTCAGGGTCGGCCCGTCCACGGACGGGCCGGCCTGGGAGAGCGATTATGCGGACCGTCGGCCCGGCGCCCGCTTGATCAGGCGGCAGCAGGGCCACCGGCGGCCCCGGCAGCACCAAATGGCCACGCAAAGACCCCTGGAAAGGACAGTGCGATCTTTTCTCAAGCGGCCCGGGCGTACGAAAGACCCTGGAAAAGGGACAGTTGCGATCTTTTCTCAACATGAGTACCCTTTCCAGGGAAAGCGCCGGATACGGGGACGGACGGGGAAGCCGCGGCGAATCTTACGGGGAATCCAAGACCACAAGCCTACGGCCTTGGAGTTTTCGGTAATGCTTGCTTTCGGGTGGTGCCTACTGTTCCGCCGGTGAACTGGTCATCCGAAAGGAGAAACATGAAACTGGGGAAAGCTGCCGCCGGTGCGGCTTCTATCCTGACGGCCGCAGCGCTTGGGCTATTAAGCGCAGGCCCTGCCAGCGCAGCATCAGCGGGGACGCGGGCCGGGTTCACCATCGAAAGACTGCCCGCCCACGCGCTGGCCACATTGGAGGTTCCCTCTTCCGAGACCAGCACCTGCCTAGCCGCCCTGTTGTCGCCGACGTTCAGAGCGGCCACGCGGCTTGACTGGTGCGCGGCGTTCGCCACCGTGCTCATCGTTACAGTGGACGACGAGGTGGTGGGCACGGCCACCATCGACCAGGACGACTACGCGTCCTGGAAGGTGAGTTCGAGGACGTGGAACCCCACCATCCAGACCTTCTCGGAGGTGGACGCGACCGGCGAACTGGAGGACCAGCCGCTCGCCGTGGACGGCCTGAGCACATGCACCTCCGGATGTCATGTCACCTCCAACGGCAACTATGTCCTCATTGTCCCAGTCGGCCCGGCCGTGGCCCACAGAGACGTCGGCGTCGACTCGCCGGGCAAAGCCACTGTCACCGGACAGCTCACGACCGAATGGTTGTACTCGGCCCTAGGGCTGGCGTTCCTCCCCGAGATCCGCATGACCACTGTGGGGGTGCGCTGTGACTCCCAAACCGGCTACAAGTACCCCGCCGGGTGCGCCAACCCCAGCTTTACACCCACCTACGTCCTCAGCTCGGCTGACTACCCAAACATCGCCAAGTTCGACAAGGCCCAGCTCGTCAAGCACCCATCCTGGTCCACGCTGACCCGCGTGTCGCCAACGCAAGCCAGTGCTAACCGGAGGGTGGCGTGCAAGGGATTCCATCGGCGCAGCCCGGCAGACAGCTGTGACGAGTTCCCCTACGCCACCACTTCTCAGGGCGGCAAGGGAGCGGTCCAGGAACACGTAAACGTAACCGAGAACAAGGCCCAGGGTGGCAACCTCGGCGGCTTCTACAACGCCAACCGGCTGCACTACGGGGAAAAGTTCCACATCAAAGTCACCTAAACCATCCCTGGCGCGAATGACACTACCGCGAATGACACTGCAGTGTGAGATTCCGCCCCGGTGGTGAGAGCAGGCCGACCGTACCCAGTCGGCCTACTCTCGTTCAAGCTGCTGGCGGATGCGCTCGTCATCGGCGGCCATCTCCCGGCCGAAGGCACTGGCGGCCTGGATGACCAGTTCGCCGGGGGGTTCCCCGGCCCAGAAGACCAAGTCGACCCGCTCCCTGACCCTCGCGTCCCGCCGCCGCGCCGCCTTGTCACGATCCCAGGCAACCACCAACAGCCCCACGTCCCCGGCGGGAACAGTGACCCGGTAGTGGTCGGCGTTGCCCTCGATGTCAGCGACGAGGATGCTGCCGCTGGTGCGATGCGTGACGGCCACTGCATCAGCTGTGGCAGGCAGGCCTGCCACAGCTGATGCAGTGGCCAGCGCGTCAGCGGCGGTGGCCAGCAGCCCGCCCACCGCCCGCACGCACAAGTCCACTTCACCGGTCTGGGTGCCTGTGCTCACCCGCGCCAGCCCAGGCAGGTTACTGACCAGCCCATTGACGCGTGCGCTACCGAGCACCATGCTCTCCCGCCACTCCCACGGCACCGCCAGGCCCTCATCGTGGAGGTAGAAGCCGTTGTAGTAGACCGGCACGGGCACTGTCTCTCCCAGCGGTAGTGGCACTGAACGGCCGCTGGGAGGCGGGGGCTCCCCGGCCAGGCCACGGGCGAACCTGCTGCGCCGAGCGACCACACGGCCGGGAGCCGGACCTGGCCACAACCGGATGACGATCTCCTCGACCGGCTCCTCAACCTCTCCCACGCCCGCCCGGTCGGCCTCGTCCCGGCTACGGCAGCGGACCTCCACCGCCAGCACCTCATGCCCGCCGCCGAGCACCAGCCCGTCCACTTCACGGCCCACCGTGTCGCCCAGCCGGAACTGTCGGCCAAGCGGCCGCCAGGTCAAGACCGCGACATCCTCCCCCTCACCAGACTCCAGCGGCGGCGGCTTCTGGTCATGCCATTCCAGGCTCACCCGCAGCGGGCCAGTGTCTGTAGCTACCGGGACGGCGAGCATCCCATCCACGGCTGCCGCCACCCCGTCGGGAACCTCCTCGATGGGCCGCTCCGGTGAGTCAGCCTCGGTGAACAGGTAAACGAAGTCGGAGAACGCCTCAACTACGTCCATCCGGGCCTGCAGCACAGCCCCGATGCTACCCACCGCAGTACCCGGAACGGCGTCCGAGCAAGGCAACGCTCCGCAGGATCACTCAGTCGCCCGGTGTTCCCTCTACAGTCGTCATCCCGCGTATACCAGATCGATGACCTCACCTACGGGATCATCCGGGTGGTGACCAGCCTGGACGACGCGCTGCTAGCCGACGACAGCGCTCTTGATCAGCGGCACCGGCAGCTGCCGGAGTGCGAACAGCAGCCGCAGTCGTCGGCTGACTCACTGGCAGCGACCGGGCTGTCGCCCGTGTGCTGCGGGCTGTGAACCCTGCCGCGCTGAATCGCGTCACCATCATCGCCGCGGCCCAACTGACCGACGAGGTGTCCACTGCTCGTCCTCCGGTCAATGGAAGAGGATGGCAGACGGAGCGGGCTACCTATTTCGGCGAGTTGCAGCGCCACGGTATCGCCGGACCCGTGCTGCCAGCTTTGCCCGGCCCGGAGCGCAAGACAGCCGCCGAGCGGGCGAAGCGGGCGGTGGCCTGCATGCTGTGGATGGCCGGCGTCCCGGTCGGCCGCATTGAGCAGCAGCTCATGAAACACATGCCGTCGAACGACGCCGCCGGCGCCACCCGGGCTTCCGCCGACCGCAGGCAAAGCGTCGTTGGCACCGTCATAGACATCGCCCGGTGCCTCCACCCCGGCGCCCGTCTCGACGACCTCGCCCGCCTCCTGCCCGTCCAGCTCGAATTCGGCATCCCGGCTGAGTCGGTGCCACTGGCCCAGCGTGCAGGTGCCCCGCTCACCCGGACGGACTACCTGGGGCTCGCCTCCCCAGAACCGCCGAGCCTAGCCCGCCCGGAACCCTGGTGAACGTCGGCGAATGAGACCAGAAGTGAGACCACGGGAGCGAGACGGCGAGCAACGCGGGGCCGTGGAGCGCGGTCGTGCTGTTGGATGATCTGTATGACATCGCCCATGACTTTGACCTTGGCACCGACTGCGACCGCCCCGGCCCTGACCCTCCGTCCGTGGCAGGACTCGGACATTCCGGCAATTGTTGCTGCCTACCGCGACGAGGCGATGCGCCGCTGGCTGGTGAGTTCCATCGACGACGAGGACGCGGCCCGCGCCTGGCTCGCCCGCGTGGACGCGGGCTGGGCGGACGCCACCCGTCTGAGCTGGGCTATCGAAAAGGCGGGTACGGTTGTCGGTCACTTTGTCATCAACGCGGCCAACCCGCCGGAGACGCTTGCGACCGGCGTCGGCTATTGGACGGTTACCGAAGCCCGTGGCAAGGGGATCGCCTCGCGCTGCGTCGAGACCGCTACGGAATGGCTGTTCGGCGGGCAGGACATCATGCCCGCCGACGAGATTGAGCTGCTGCATACGGTCGGCAACGAGGGCTCGTGTCGCGTCGCGCAGAAGTGCGGTTACGTCCTTGAGTCGCTGCTCGCGCCGATGCCACCGAAGTTTCCGAACGAGGGACACCGGCACCTGCGTAAGCGGCCAGCATAAGCCGCGACGGCGACATTTGGTTCGACGCACGCCCGGATTCGGCAGCGAATCACATCTAGCCTCCCTCCTGTGCCTCTGCATTAAAACTGCAATCGCGCTCGTCGTTGGGGAACCTTAAGGTCTGGGGTCTCCGGGCTAGTTATGCTGGCGGGTCGGCGGGTCTGGGGCGCCGGTTGTGCGGCGAGGGGTGCTGGTAGTGCCGTGTTTGCTCCCGGGTGCCCGGCCCGGTCGCCGCCAGGCTCATGGTCGCGTAAATAGGGTCTTGTCCAAATCTCGTGACGATGACGTAAAGGTCACGTACTAGCAACTCCCAGCACGGGCAAGCGCCCTCGCTGGCGTTGGCCCCGGCAGATGAATGTCCCGTTCAGCTTGCTATTGCCAGTTGAATGGGCCATTCATCCGGGTCCGTAGCCTCTGCTCTCGTTACCATTGGCAGCTACTGGTGCATATAATTTTCAATATCATGAGATTACAGTGCCAACTCTCAATGAGCGGTTGAGGCAATCAGGGCAAAACGGACAGGTAGCCGCTCGCCGCCGTCCACGGGCAGCGGCGATGCCCTTGGCCGGTGGTGCGGCGTACCCTCAAGACTCTGCGCTTCTACCTTCTTGCGCTGCGGAACCTGTTCCGGCGTGGGCCGCAAGAGCTAATGCGCATGCCCGATACTGCTGACATGCGTCTGTCACATCTTGGCCTTCCCGTCCGGGACGGCGACCGCAGCCAGTTGTTCTACGCGACATACTTCGGCTTCGACCCGGCCACCGCTCAGACGTACCCTGACGGTACGGTCATCATCCGCAATGCCGACGGCTTTGACCTCGCGCTTCACGCGACGCAGGACACCGGCGTTCCGCAGCCCTTTCTGCACTTCGGGTTCCGGCTCGCCGCCGGCGATGATGTCCGCGCCGCGCTCGCCCGGGTGCGCACGGACGGAATCGAGATCATCGAGCACGACGATGAGCCGGACAACGTGTCGTTCAAGTGCCTGGATCCTGATGGTCACCGGATAGAGGTGTACTGGGAACCGTGATGGACATCGGGACATGACCGACACAGCCCCGGCGTTGTTCGACCGTCTCGCTGACCGCTACGACCAGGTCATCCCTTTCTTCGCCGCATTCGCGGGGCAACTGCTCGACGTGCTCGACCCGGATCCGGGCACCCGGCTGCTGGACATCGGCAGCGGCCGGGGCGCGACCGCCGCGACCGCCGCGGCCCGCGGATGCGCTGTCACCGCGGTGGATGCGGCGCCTCGCATGGTGTCGCTGCTCGCCGCGGCCCATCCCGAGATCGACGTGCGGCTGATGGATGCCCACCGGCTCGATTTGCCCGATGCCTCCTACGATCTGGTCACCGGTGGCTTCGTCATCCACCTGGTCACCGAGCGGCTGCGGGTACTCGCCGGGCTGCGGCGCGTCCTGCGGCCGGGCGCGCGGATCGCGCTGACCACGCCGGGTCCGTGCGAGGACCACGGCCGCTGGAACGCGTGGAACAGCTTGTGTGGCGAGTTCGCGGCCGGGGCCGGCGGGCGGCCCAGGAGCGACCTCGAGGTCGCGCCGTACTTGCATGCTGCCGGTTTCGTCGACATCCGCACCGTACGCCTCGAGGTCCATCTGCCAGTGGCCGACCCGCGAACCTGCTGGGATTTCCACATGTCCCACGGATTCGCCGGATTCGTCGAGGCCCTCGATCCCGCGGCCGCGGCCGAGTTCCAGCGGCGTGCGCTGGCGGAGCTGACCCGGATGCATGAGTTGGGTGGCATTGTGCTTGACCGTGGGGCCGTGGCCTATCTCGCCGCAGTCCCGGCTAGTCGGCGAGCTTGAACGCGAGCTCGGTTTTCCACTCGTTCATGTCCTGGCCAGGTTCGTCGTAACAAGTCTCCAGGCGGCAACCCCACTGCTCGCCGTCGGGCGCGGGCGTCACGTCCCAGGCCAGGCCCTGCCGCGCGGCCCAGTCGAGCAGCGCCTGAGTCGCGCCGACCAGCCCCTTCGGGTGACCGGTATGCCACAGGGTCGCATACCGGCCGGCCGGCAACACGGCGGCGAACACGCGGTCTTCGCCGGTCACCGGGGCGCCGAGAGGGAAACCCGCCTCGACCTCAAGCTGGCGGTCCATGTCGATGACGTTGTACTTGAAAAACGGCCGTCCGGCCGGCTGCACGCCCCGCGAGCGCAACCAGCCGCGCACCTCGGGGTGCAGCCCGGGCATCACCTCGCCGAACGACTCCATGGTGACAAACGCCCTGATCGCTACGTACGGCTGCGCAACGCGTGAGACGACTCCCGGTTCCGCGGCCATCTCAGGCGTCCAGCCTGGCGACAGGTGCCTGCAGCTCAGTCACCCAGTTCGCCGGATCGTCCGCTAGTTCCAGGTACACCTCGCGGGGCAAGCCGAGCGGCCGGTAGCCATTCTCATCGATCCAGCGCGCAAGCGCCTGGCCAGTCGGCATCACCTCATCCATCGAGCCGTGATGCAAGATCGTGGCCGCTTGCTCGATCCCCGGCAGGTCAAGGACGGCGAAGTCGTACCCGCCCGGCTCCGCGGTCACCGGGATCGCGGCATGCACCAGTATCCCGTCAGGCGTTTCGTCGTAGTAAGCGACACCCGCGCCCGTCACTGCCACACCCGTCGCGTTGATCCTTCCGACTAGGTCGCTGAATAGGGGCCCGGCAACCGGGCCGATGGATTCAGGCTCGAAGTCGGGCGCGAGCGCGGTCAGCTCCGCGACCCGCACCGCGGGTATCTTCTTGATTTGCACATCGGTGGCTGGCATGGCGCCTTCTTCCCTTTCTATGCTGAGGATTCTCGCCTCGACCTGCCGCAGCCGCGCGCTGTCTGCGGCGATCTGCGATTGGAGCTCGGCCTGGCGGAGCCGGAGCATCCCGTACAGCTCTCCGGTACTGACCTTCTCGTCGAGAATCACCCGGACCTGCGCGAGCGTGAAGCCCAGCTCTTTCAGCGCGACGATCCGGTTCAGCCGGGAAAGCTGGCGCGCTTCGTACGTGCGATACCCGGTCACCCCATCGACGTGCGCGGGACGCAGCAAGCCGAGCGCGTCATAGTGCCGCAGCATGCGCACCGACACCCGGCCGGCACTGGCGAACTCTCCGATACCGAACATGCCTATGGTCTATCGCCTGACACCGTGACAGGGTCAAGCCTGCGAACGTTAAGCGGATTCCTTGTGCCCTTCCGCATGCTCGGCGTGCTCGCCCATCCAGACACCGGTGAGCTTGTGCGTGCCCTCGGCGGCGGCGCGGTCGGCGACCGCTGATGACGCTGACCGCTGTCCGGTCGCGAGGCGACTTTCCAGCACCGCCAGGCACCCACGTTTTTTAATTTCGTGGTATGGTCGAATCCCCACGGAAAAATTCGAGGATGACTCATGGCTGATGTTGCCGAGCCGGGAGCTTGCCAGGCCTGCGGGCGACCACTCCCACCCCAGCAGGGCAGAGGACGTACGCGCCGGTACTGCGACGCGAGCTGCCGGGACGCAGCCCGCCGCGAGCGGGCGCGCCGTGCACGCCGCGGATCGCCAACCGTAAAGGAAAATTTGACAGCCGATAGCCGTCATGCATACGTTGACAACGTGGACGGCACGTCCAGCGCGGATGACCCCGTTGCTCTCCGGGTCGCTGAGATGGCGGGCCGCCTTGTCGAGGAGTTCACCCGCGGCACTTCGCCGGCGGATGCCGTGGCGGCGGCACGGGACCTGTCGGCCGCGGCCGAGTCGGCCTTGCAGGCGGCGGTCGACCGGGCCCGGGCCGCCGGGCAGAGCTGGAGGGAGATCGGTGGTGTGGTTGGCACCAGCAGACAGGCCGCGTTCCAGCGGTTCGGGCACCCGGTCGATCCCCGCACCGGCCAGCCGATGACGAGCACCGTCTCGCCCGCCGAGGTCCAGCGAGCAACCGAGTTCGTCGCCCGCTTCACCGCGTGCCAGTGGGACGAAGTGGTCGGCGACTTCGCCGACGCCGTCCGCGAACGTGTCGACGCTAACCGCCTCGCCAGAGGATGGGCGCAGACAATCGGCATGTTCGGGAGCTACCAGCGCGCCGGTGAGGTCGCTCCGGTACCGGCCGGCGACGGCACCATCGTCGACGTCCGGCTGGATTTCGAAGCCGGCGAGGCGATGCTGCTTGTCCAATGGGACCGCGACGGCAAGGTCATCGGGCTCCGCATCCACCCTCCATCCAGCTGATAAGGGAACCTCTAGGAGCCATCATGAACGACACCGGACTGATCATCGGCGGCGCGCTGCTGCTGGCGATGGTCTGCGTCTCCGTCTACGGCGCGTCCGCCTTGCCGCCCGGAGCGCAGCTGCCGGTCCACTTCGGTCCCGCCGGCTACAACCGCTGGGTGTCCAAGAACACCGGCCTGGTCCTCTACCCGGCACTCGGGGCGGTTGTCTTCGCGATCATTTCCGTCGCGGTCAAGAACCACTCAACTCATGGCGGGCTCGGCGCCGCCACCGGCCTCAGCATCGCGCTCGGCGTCATGCTCATCGCCCAGATCGGCGCGCTGGCGGTCGCCCTCACCCGAAGCCGTCGGGGATAGATCGTGTCGCGCACCGCTCTGCTCTCGATGGACCTCCAGCTCAGCACCGTCGCCCACGTTCCCGCCGGTTACCTGCCGGCCGCCGTCCGGGCACTGGAAACGGCCCGGGCCGCGCGGGTTCCTGTCATCCACGTCGTCCTCCTGCTCCGCCCCGGCCACGTGGACGCCCACCCCCGCAACAAGATCTTCGGTTCTCTGCCGGCCCACGTGTTCACGGCCGACGACCCCGGCGCCGCCATTCACCCGGACGTCGCGCCTCGCGGCGACGAGATCGTCGTGCACAAGAACCGTGTCAGCGCCTTCGCGGGCAACAACCTCCGGCAGATCCTCAACGTCCAGGACATCGATCACCTGGTCCTGGTCGGCATCGCCACCAGCGGCATCGTCTTGTCCACCGCCCTGCAGGCGGCCGACCTGGACTACCGCGTCACCGTCTTGTCCGACGCATGCGCCGACCGCGACCCTGACCTGCACAACACCCTGGTTACCAAGGTCTTCAACCGCCGCGGCGACGTGCTGACGACGAGCGAGTGGGCCGAGTCCCTGCTGTTATGTGACAGGTTGTAGCACCATCCAGGAGAGCGAGACCCCGTTCGTGTCACCCGGGTAGTGGTCGCCCGAGTAGGTGAACAGCCGTACGCCGTCGAAGGTTAGCTGCAGCGACCCGTCAGCCAGTCGTACGGTGCCTAGCCGGCCAGGCAGCAGCGCCGGCTTGTACAGTTTCTGCCCGCTGGCGACCAGCAGCGGGTGGTACTGGGCGACGCACGCGGAGCATGCGGCGATCGAGTGGTAAAGCGTCATCCCCGCGGAATCCGTGAGCACTTCGCTATAGTTGCCGCTGGTCAGCAGCTCGACTGTCGGTGTCGGCACGGTGGCCGTAGCCGCGGGTGCCGCCGACGCCGGGCCGAGACCTCCGGCGGCCGACGCCGGGGCCCCCACGCTGATGCCGGCGTCCCGGACCAGGTGCACGTCGGTGAGCCCGCCGGTCGCGCCGGTGAACGCGAGCTTGACCGTGCGCGGCAGCGCCACTTTCTGCGCGAGGATCTGCGCCCCGTCGAAGTACACGGTCAGCACGCCGCCGCTCACGGTGACCTCGACGCTGTGCGTGCCCGCGCGCAGGTCGCCGATCTCATTGACCGAGTTCGTGAGCGTCAGCACGCCGTTGCTGCTGGCACCGGTGGCGATGCCGGCGAAGTTGGACGACGGGTAGCCGGTCACCTGGTGGGTGTCGAAAACGACGGCCACGCCGGAGAGCCTGGCGAAGCCGACCCCGGCGCCCCCCGTACCGTCCGCGGTGCTGGCGGTAGCCGGGTTCAGCAGCGCGAACGTCATGCCGTCGCCTCCGGTCCCGCCGCCGATCTGCTCGTTGAACCGCACCCGCAGTCCGTTAGCGGCCACCGGGGCGGTGTAAACGACGGAGCCGTCCTGGCTTTTGGCCGCGGTGGTCAGCTGCGTGGTGGCCCCGGTCATGTCGGCGCCGCCGTTGTAGGACCAGCCGCCGCCCGGCGCCGGCAATTTCACCGAGCCTGAGTGGATCGTCACGCCCGACACGTCGTGGTCGTCGCTCAGGCCGCCGGTCGCGCCGGTGAACGCCGCCAGCACCATCCGCGGTAGCGCCACGGACGCGGTCACGGCGGACTTGCCATCTATGGTCACCGCGATCTTGGAGCCGGTGACGGTCACGCCGATGACGTGCGGGCCGCTGCGCAGGTTCGGCACCCGGGTGGTCTTCGCAGCGTAGACCAGGCCGGACGAGGTTTGCCCTGTGACGATCCCCACGGACTGCGAGGGGTACGTGTCCAGCGCGACGGCGACGCCCGGCAGGCCGCCGAAGCCGAGCTTGTCGGCGCGGGCCCCCAGGCTGGCCGTTGTCGCCTTGGCCGCGTCGAGCATCGCGAACGTCAGGCCGTCCGCGCCCGAGCCGCCGCCGATGCGCGTGGTGAACGTGGCATGCAGGCCGTTGCTCGGCAGCGGCTGGTAATAGACGGCCGACCCGGCCGCGTCCGTGGCCGCGGGAGTCAGCCGCAAGGTGGTGCCGGTCACCCGCGCGCGGCCGTTCAGCGTCCAGCCGCCGCCCGGCGACGGAATCGCGACGCCGGACGCGGGCGCCGTCCCCGTCCCGGTAACCGGAATCGTGAGCCTTTGCGGCGGGCTGTGGCCGTCGCTAGCGGTCAGCGTGTACGACCCGCTGACCGCGCCCAGGCTCTGCGGGGTGAACGTGACCGGGAGCTCGGCGGTGTCGCCGTCGCCCAGCGTGATGCCCGTCTGCACGGGGACCGGGGTGCCGAACGGCACGGTCGGCGCCGAGAAGCCACTGATCACCATCGACAGGTTGCCGGTGTTAGTGACCGTGACCGTCTGGGTGTGCTGCTGCCCGAGCTGTACCTGGCCGAAGCTGACTGATGCCGGCGCGGCGCTGAGCGTGCCTTGCCCCGTCACGCCGGTGCCGGCGAGGCTCACGGTCGCCACCGTGCCGCCGAGGCTGCCGGTGAGGCTCAGCGAGCCGGTAACCCCGGTCGCCGCGGTCGGCTTAAAGGTGATGGTGACGGTGATCGACCCGCCCGGCTTGATGGTCGTGCCGTTGGCGGGCAGCCCGCTGGCGCTGAACGGCCCGCTGGGCGCGGTCGCGCTCGTCACCGTTTCTGTCGCCGTGCCGCCATTGGTGATCACGGTCTGCAGCCTGAAGCTCGATCCGGTCGGCACGGTGCCGAACTCCAGCGACGCGGGGGACGCGAAAAACCCGGTCTGCGTTCCATCGCCGGACACCGAGACGTTGACCGTGGAGAAGTCGTGCGTGCTGGTGGCGAAGGCGAGCGCCGCCGTCGCGCCGCCAGGGGCGGTGGGCGCGTAGGTAACCGGCACGGTGAGCGTCTGGCCCGCGGTAAGAGTCTGCGGGAAAGAGACAGCCGCCGCGCAGCCGTTCGGCTGATTGACTGCGAACGGGTCCGGAGCCGACGCCGAGCTGGCCGTGACGCCGGTCACCGTCACGGCCGCCGTCGCCGTTACGGTCGCGGTGCTGCACGAGGACGAACCGACGGCGACCGTGAAGGCCAGTGGCGTTCCGCTCAGCGGCGCCTTGTCCGGGGCGCCGAAGCCGAACACATGCCCGTCCGTACCCACGTACACCCGGCCGCTGTCGGTCGCGGGACTGCTGAACTTGGCCGCGGTGCCGATCGGCGCCGACCAGATCATCGTCAGCTGGCCGCCCGCGGTCGGAATCGCGTCGAACGCCTCGAGCGTGGCGTGCGGACTCCCCTCCCCCCCTGAGTTCACTTCCCACATCACCGCGCTCGCCGGATCAGCGCCGTTGGACGTTATGACGGGGGGGCTGGAGCCGATGCGGAACGCGTCGGATGTGTGCCCGGCTTCGGCCAGCGCGGCGGTGGTGGTGTTGAACTTGAAGACGCGCGTGAAGTCGACACCGCCGTGGTAATAGATGTAGTCGGCGCCGCCGGACCCCGCGAACGCCGCCGGATCCCCTCCCTGACCCTCGTACGCGATCGGTGTCTCGTACACCGGACGGTCGGCCTTGCTGTTGCGGCCGCCCAGGCTGTCCCGGTCCAGTATGAATATCCGCCCGTCCTTGCCGGCCTGCATGAGCAGGTTCGGGTGCGCGGATGTGCCGAACGGCAGCGCGATGGGCCCCCCGGAGCCGAGGTCCTGATCATGCACGTCCAGCACCGGGGCGTTGACCGGACTGAAGAAGTCTCGCGCGGCCAGCGAGCCGCCCGGCTGGACGGCGAGCCGCACCACCGAGTCGCCGAGTTCGCCCGGCGGGGACGTGCCGGGGCCGGCCGCCGGCGAGACACCGTTGCCGGTCGCCAGGAAGATCCGGCCGGTCCCGTCCGACATCAGGCCGCCACCGGATTGCCAGATGCCGCCCTGGGTGTCGGTGGTCCCCGCCTCGTCGGTCCACATCGTCAGCGCGTGGGTCGAGGTGTTCACACCAGCGACGTGGCCGACATAGGGCTGCTGGTCGCAGTATGAGGCGAACCCGATGTAGACGGTGCCGTCCAGCAGCAGCAGGCCGGCCCGCTGGCGTTCGGTGAGCGGGTCGAAGGGCCGGGTCGGGTCGTTCACCGGGGCGCCCTGGATCGGCACCTTCCAGTCGACCGTGCCCGAGGCGGCGTTGACCGCGAACAGATCGACGCTCGGCGCGTAGGCGTTGGCGGCATTGTTCAGCACCCCCACGACGTATACGGTCCCGGTGGACGGGTCATACACGGGGGTCGAGGTGACGCCAATGTCCGGCGTAAGGTCCTCGCAGCCGGCCACGGTCGACGGCCAGGTATGGCCCAATGACAGCGACCAGTTGACCGCGCCGGTCTCGGAGTTCAGGCTGTACATCCAGTCGGTCTCCGTCGCCACGATCACCGAACCGCCGACCGCTAGCGGCTGGGCGTAAACCTGGCCGTTCACCGCGGTCGAGAACAGCTGGCCGAACGCGTCACCCGCGACCGCCGACGGGGACAGGAGCGGCTCACTGGGGTCCCAGCCATCGCGCCCCTGATTGTCCGCCATCGTTGGCTCATCCCCGTGCGCGGTCTGGCTAAGGCCCACCGCGCCCGCCGTCATCCCGGCGACCAGCGCGACCACGGCAAGAATGCGTCTCGTTGCCCCCATCGCTCCCCCTAGCCAGTTTCGACTGCCCAGACAAAACGTTGAACGAAAACATAGGACATCGAGATGGAAGTTGGGAAGATACGGGAAAAAGACGGTATTTAAGACAGGTTGGCTTGGCTTCCCAGGTTCGCGAGCCACGCGAGGGCTCCGGGCGCGCTGCGGAAGACGGATATGTGCCCCGCGTCTGCTACCAGCACCAGTTCGGCGCTACCGCCGATGCGGCGCGCGAGCCATTCGCTGTGCGAGCATGGCATCACCCTGTCCGCGGTGCCGTGCACCAGCAGGACCGGCACGGTGATCTCGGCGGGGTCGAACCCCCACGGCCGGACTGAGGCGAGGGCATCGTCCATCATGCCGTCCATCCCCTGGTCGAGCGCCGGGTTGACCACGGTGCCGATCCACTTCCAGTCCCCGTCGAGCGCCGCGTGGTCGTCCGGGGTGAACATCTCCGGGTCGAAGTCGTCTTCGGACGCGTTGAGGGCCGCGAGCGCGTCCTTGCCCGCCAGCATGGCGTCCAGTTCGGCCGCGGAGCCGGGACGCATCCCGGCGAGCCAGTCCAGGCCGTCGGCCGGGTAGGGCGCACGGCCCGACATCGACACGGCGCCGATCACACGCTGCGGCAGCAGTGCCGCGCAAGCCAGGGCGTACGGCCCGCCGCCGGACTGCCCCAGCACCGCGAACCGGTCCAGGCCCAGCGCGTCGGCGATCGCCGCCACATCCGCGGCGCCCGACGCGACGTCCCGGTCCGGCACGGGCGAGGAGCCGCCGTACGCGGGACGGTCATACGACACCCAGCGAATGCCATGTTCGGCGGCGGCGGAGAAGAGCGGCGCCGGCGGGGCGCCGAGCATCGGCGTGCCGTGCAGCCAGAACACCGGCAGCCGGCCGTCCCGCGCTCCCCCGGTGCCGGCTTCGGCGGGGCCGATGTCGTACACGCGCAGCACGCGGCCGCCACTGGGGCTAACGTCTGTCACCCGCATCGTTTTCCTCGTCATCGTCCCAGCCTCCTGTCGTTCCGGCACCGTCTGAAACGCAGACGCGTCGCTGCCGGGAAAATCATCGGTGTCACCAGCACCTTTGACATGACAGCATCCCATAGAGCTATAGTGCTACGTACCTAGCTAAATGGAGGCCTGGTGATCGAGTTCCACCTGGATGCGCGGTCTGGCGTCGCACCGTACATGCAACTGATTCACCAGGTGCGGCACGGGCTGAGGCTGGGCTTGCTGCGCGAGGGTGACCAGCTCCCCAAGGTCAAGGACGTGGCGGCGGGCCTGGCGATCAACCCGAACACGGTGCTCAAGGCCTACCGGGAGCTGGAGTACGAGGGGCTGGTGGCGGCCCGTCCTGGGATCGGGACGTTCGTGACCGGAACGCTGGACGGCGGCTCGCTGGCGGCGCATGTGCCGCTGCGCCGCGATCTGCAGCGCTGGCTGGGCCGGGCGCGCCGCGCCGGACTGGACGACGAGTCCATCGAGGCGCTGTTCATCAGCACTTTTCGGTCCGCGAGTGAGGAGGACATAGCGTGACCGCCGTCATAGAAACCGCAGGGCTCGGCAAGCGGTACCGCACGCTGTGGGCGCTGGCCGACTGCACGGTGTCCATCCCGGCCGGGCACGTCGTTGGCCTGGTCGGGCCGAACGGCGCCGGGAAGACGACCCTGCTGGACCTGGCCACCGGGATGCTGGCGCCGACCACGGGCGCGATCACGGTGCTCGGCGGGCGGCCCGCGGCCGGCCCGGCACAGCTGGCCAGGGTCGGGTACCTGTCCCAGGACGCACCGCTCTACACCGGGCTGTCGGTCGCCGATCACCTGAAGCTGGGCGCGCGCCTCAACCCGGGCTGGAACGCGGACCAGGCGCGCGACCGGGTCCGGCGGCTGGACCTGGACCCGCGCCGCAAGGCCGGGACGCTGTCCGGCGGGCAGCGCGCCCAGCTCGCGCTCACCCTGGCCATCGCCAAACGACCGGAGCTGTTGATCCTTGACGAGCCGGTGGCCAGCCTCGATCCGCTGGCCCGCCGGGAGTTTCTCCAGGACCTGATGGAAACCGTCGGCGAGCACCAGGTGAGCGTCGTGATGTCGTCGCACCTGATCAGCGATCTGGAACGAATCTGCGACTACGTGATCGTGCTGGTGGACTCACGGGTGCGGGTCGCCGGACCGGTCGACGAACTGCTGGCCACCCATCACCTGCTGTCCGGCCCGCGCCGCGACCCCGCCTCGCTGCCCGACGGGGTGGAGGTCATCTCCGCCAGCCACACCGACGTGCAGACCACGCTGCTGGTACGCACGAGCGGCCGGGTCCTCGACCCGGCCTGGATGGTCTCCGAGCTGGGCCTGGAAGACCTGGTGCTCGCCTACATGAAGCAGGCAGGAGCGAGCCGCAACCGCCACCTGGAGGTGCAGAAGTGATCTGGCTAACCTGGCGCCAGTTCCGCGCCCAGGCCATCACCGGGGTCGCGGCGGTGGCACTGTTCGCGATCCTGCTGGCAGTCACCGAGTCACACATGACCAGCTTGTACGACGCCAGCGGGATCGTCGGTTGCCATGGCGGCGCCTGCACGGGGGCGGCGAACCAGTTCCTCACGAACCTGACCTCCGGGCAAGGCGTCTCCTTCCTGCCCGCCGGGGCCAACGCCTACGTGATCCTGTATTTCCTCAGCGTCCTGTTCATCCTCATCGCGCCCGCGGTCGTCGGCAGCTTCTGGGGTGCCCCGCTGATCGCCCGCGAGCTCGAGACCGGGACTGCCCGGGTGGCCTGGAACCAGAGCGTCACCCGGACCCGGTGGCTGGCGGTCAAGCTCGCGCTGATCGGGATCGCGGCGATGGCCGTTACCGAAGCGCTGAGCCTCGTGCAGGCCTGGTGGGCGGCTCCCATCGGCAAAGCGGTCGGGCTTGGCGGCAGCGCCTCGATCATGGGCGAGGGCCGGTTCGGGCAGTTCGTCTTCCCTTCGCACGGCATCACCCCGCTCGGATACGCCGCGTTCGGCTTCGCTCTCGGTGTCACCGCTGGCTTCCTCATCCGGCGCGCGATCCCCGCCATGGCCGTCACGTTGGCCATCTTCGCCGTCGTGCAGTTCGTCACGCCGCTGTGGATCCGCCCTAACCTCCTCCCGTCCAGCCACACCATCGCCACGATCGCGGCCGCGGGAGCGAACGTCACCAGCGTCTTCACCATCACCAATGTAACCAACGTCACCAACGTCACCCACGCTGGTTCGCCCCAGTTCGCGCTCTCCGCCGCCGCTGTCCCTGGCCAGCCGGGCGCCTGGATCACTTCCAGCGGCGCGGTCAACGTCGCGGGACAGCCGGTCAGCGGCATGCCGGCGGCCTGCGCGTCAGTGACACCGGGCAACCTGGGCCCTGGCGGCTCAGCCGTGCTGAACAATTGCCTGGCCAGCCACGGCGTCCGGGTCGCCTTGAGCTACCACCCGGTCAGCCAGTTCTGGCCCCTCCAGTTCGCCGAGACCGGGCTCTTCCTGGTCCTCGCCCTGGCCCTGGCCTGGTACTGCTTCTGGCGGCTCAACCGCCGCTTCTCTGTGTGAGGCGTCGCAGCATCGTCGACGACATGGCCGCCAGCTCGGGATTGGCTGGCAGCAGCAGCGTGGTGACGCCCAGCGCCTCGTTCATGGCGGCCAGCTGGTATTCGCGACGCACGTCGGATCTGTTGCGCACACCGCGGATGATCACGCCGACGCCATGCTGCCGGCAGAACGCGACCGTCAGCCCCGCCCACACGGCGACCGAGACGTTGTCCCAGTCCGCGGGAAGTTCCCGCCGCAGCCGGACCGCCCGTTCGGACTGGGTGCTGGCCGGCTGCTTTTCCGCGTTGACGGCCACGAGCACGGTGACCCGCGCGAAAAGATGCCGGGCCCGGTCGATGACGTCGAGATGACCCGGCGTGATCGGGTCGAAGGTGCCGGGATAAACCGCGTGCTCCCCCCGGTCGCGGGACGTGGCCGCGGCGGCCAGGCGGTCCTGGTCATCTGGCACGACAACCACCCCGACGCGCGCGGCCTCTAACCTGCCCGCCGGTAGCGGCCAGGGACCGGCGGGACGGTCTTCGCCTCGAAGATGTCGATGTCGCGTGCCGTCCGCTCGACCTTGCCGTCGCGCTGTAGCTGGTAGTACAGGCCGCGGCGCCGGTCGATGTCGTGGTAGGCCAGATCGGCCTCGGCGACCTCCGGCGCGGACAGGGGCAGGCCGCGTGCCGCCCGGTGCTGCTCGATGAGCTGGTACTTGATGACCCAGTCGATCTCCCGTGCGATCGCGCTGAGGTTCCCCGTGGCGATCGCGTCCAGCGCGCGCTCCCACAGTCCCAGGACGCGCCGGGTAACCGCGTCCGTGCCGCGAGCATCGCTGAACTCCATTGTCCGGGCCAGATAACCGCGCTGGATCTCGAGCGCGCTCATCTCGCGGCCGCGCGTAAGCCGAACCCGTTGCCGCCCGGTTATGTCGCGGCTGACCTCATTCATGGCCTGGACCGGGCTGTCCAGGGTGAAGTCCGGCAGCGTGCTGCCCGCCTCGGCCATCAGCAGGACGAGGTCGGTGGCGCCCGCCTTCAGCAGCGTGGTGGTCTCGCTCATGGTGGAGTCGCTGACGCGCACGCGCAGCCGCCGCATCCCCGCCGCGGCGGCGAGCGCCTCATCGCGAGTGCTGATCAACGGCCTGGACCTGGTGGCCGCGGACGTCCGGCTGAGGCAGTACCCGGCGCCGCCCGGACAGACCGCGCCCGCGCCGCAGATGAGCTGCCTGGTGACCAGGAACGGGATCAGGATGTCGGCCAGCCGGCCGAACTCACCGTCACGGCGGATCAGGTACTCCTCCTGGCAGCCGAACGTACCGCCCGCGCTCGTCTTGAACACGCGGATGTCGCCGGCGAGCAGCCCCTCAAGGATCCGATCGCCCGCCTTATCATGCACGACCAGGTCGGGCACGCTGCCGCAGCCCGGCGTCGCGTATTCGGGATTGCTGGCCGCGTCCAGGTGCAACTGCCCGCCGTTGCGCAGCCGCACGGTGCGGCCCAGGGTCAGCCGCACGCCGTCGGGGATGACGACGCGGTACTCGTTCCGCAGCGAGAACCTGTCCACATGCCCAGGCTAGGCGCTGACCGTCCCGCCGACTAGGGCGTGGGCGAGAGACTGATCACTCAGTCTTCATCGGGGAACACACAGCGCCGAGCCGTTCGGATGAGAAAATTCTTATATTCAGAACGGTCTCGTGTTTCCTCTTCATCGGAAGGGCGTCTCGATGCAACTCGGCATCCACTTCATGAACTTCACGCTGCCCGGCGGGGCACCGAGCCTGCGGGGCGCGGTCGGCGACACGGCGGTGGCGGCGGACGAGGCCGGTGTGGCCTGGTTCACCGCGATGGACCACTGGTTCCAGATGGAGCACTTCGCTACCGCTCATGACCCGATGCTCGAGGGGTACAGCGTGCTGAACTTCGTCGCGGCGAAGACGGAGCGGCTGCGGCTCGGGCTGCTGGTCACCGGGGTCACCTACCGGTATCCGGGGCTGCTCGCCAAGATCGTCACCACGCTCGACGTGCTGTCCGGCGGGCGGGCGTTCCTCGGCATCGGTGCCGCCTGGTACGAGCGGGAACACCGCGCGCTCGGCGTCCCCTACCCGCCCGTGGCCGAACGGTTCGAGCGGCTCGAGGAGGCGCTGCGCATCTGTGAGCAGATGTGGAGCGACGACGAGGGGCCGTTCGAGGGCAAGCACTACCAGCTCGCCGAGACGATCAACGTCCCGCAGCCGCTGCAGTCTCCGCGACCGCCGATCCTGATCGGGGGCGGCGGGGAGAAGAAGACGCTGCGGCTCGTCGCGCAGTACGCCGACGCGTGCAACCTGTTCGGGACCTCGCCCGCGGACGTCGGGCACAAGCTCGACGTGCTGCGCGGGCACTGCGACGCGCTGGGCCGGGATTACGACTCCATTCAGAAGACGATCATCGGCCGGGTGGACCCGGACGGGGACGTCGGCCCGTTCCTCGCCGAGATGGAGCAATACGCCAAGCTCGGCATCTCCCTCGTCGAGGTCGCGCCGCTGCCGCCGGACCCGGCCCGCTTCGTCACCTCGCTCGGCGAAAAGGTCCTCCCCCGCCTAGCCCAGATCGGCTAGCGCAGCCCCGGAATTTGGTAGAGTGGGGATTCTGTGTCCACGCACGAAAGGGCGACTCCACTCTTGTCCCAATTCCAAGATAGCACAGCCCGGGAAATGGCGTCAAATAGCGCGGCCGTTCGCTCAGCTGTATCAGGACCGGCGAGCGGAGCTTGACGCCGCGGAGCGGAACCTGTGTTTCGGCCGCCTGGACTTCGACGACGACGACCGGTTCTACGTCGGCAGGCTGGGCCTGCGCAGCGACGATCACGAGCAGCTGCTGGTCGACTGGCGCGCCCGGGCGGCGGAGCCGTTCTATCGCGCCACCCCGCGGGAGCGGTACGCGGTGACCCGGCGTCGGCACCTGCACACCCTCAACAGGCGGGTCGTGGGCCTGGACGACGACGTGCTCGATCTGGACGCGGTCGACGAGACCCGGCTGACCGGCGAGGCCGCCCTGCTGGCGTCGCTGCGCCGCGGCCGGACCGGTCGGATGGGCGATATCGTCGGCACTATTCAGGCAGACCAGGATCGCATTATCCGCGATGACATATCCGGAATTCTCGTCGTCGAGGGCGGGCCGGGGACCGGGAAAACTGTTGTCGCGCTGCACCGCGCCGCTTATCTCCTCTATACCTACAGAAAGCGATTGGCGCGGCGCGGAATTCTGGTGCTCGGCCCGAACGCCACATTTCTGCGTTATATCGACCAGGTGCTGCCCTCGCTTGGCGAGAACGACGTCGTGCTGGCCACCACCGCCTCGCTGTTCCCCTGCGTCGCCGCCCGCGGCACGGACTCGCCGCAGGCCGCCCGGGTCAAAGGGTCCGCCAAGATGGCTGAGGTTCTGGCGGCGGCCGTGACGGATCTGCGCCAGACGCTGACCACCGTCGTTGAGATCAAGATCGACGGCACCGCCTACCGGCTCACGCCCCGCATGTGCGCCCGGGCCCGCGCGGAAGCGGAGGAGCGCCTCGATGCCGATACCGGCGAGCCGTTGCCGCACAACACGGCCCGGCGTGTGTTCATCAACGCGGTGGTGCGGGAGTTGACGCGTCATCTGGATATGCGCGCGGAACTGGCCGCCGACCTGGCCAGCCGGCCGAGATCGAGCAGGCGTCACCGCGCGGGCGGGCGGACCTGTATGTGGCGGTCACCAGGACCACCCGCAGGCTCGGACTAGTCGGTCACGCGCCTATCGGGGCAGGAAGGGGCGGTCCGACGGCCGGCTTCGCGGCACCATCGCCGCCGCGATGACCGGAAGCGCGGCGCCAACCAGGAAGGCGGTGGTGATGGGGTCGCGGGCTACCAGGTATCCGCCCGCCGCGTAGCCGGCTGAGCCGCCGAGGCTGGTGGCGGACGCCAGCCACGCGAAACTCTCGGTCCGGTTCGCGTACGCGCTGAAGGTGGTGGTCAGGGCCGTGACCGCCGGTGCGCACGCGAGCCCCGCGACGAACATCAGCGGGTAGAGCGCTGCCAAGTCCCCGGCCATGGATACGATCGCGTAGCCAGCGGCCAGCAACAGCAGCAAGACTCGCAGCTGCCCGGACGCCTGGCCGGGCCAGTCCCTGCCGCCGTAGATGAGGCCGCCGGTCATGCTGCCGACTGCCCACACGGCGAGGACCGTGCCCGCGGCGGCCGAGTCGCCGAGGTGAATGACCCGCGCGGTCGCGGCGACCTCCACGAACCCGATCGCGGCCATCTGGGCCGAGCCGATAGCCAGCCAGGGCGCGAGTATCGCGGCCTGGCCGGCGCGGGAATAGCGGCCTGTCCGGCGGATCGTGGTGGCCGGAACCGGCTGGCGGACGGTGCGGGCGGCGGCGCGCGTGATGAGCGCGGAACCGGTGACCACGAGCCCGCTCGCGGCGAAAAGGGCGTCAGCGGTCCCGCCGAGCGCCGCGGCGGCGGACACGAGGGCAGGTCCGGCGATAAACAGCAGCTCTGTGGCGATCGCGTCGAGGCTGAACGCCGCGGCGCGGTCGCGTTCTGTCGTCAGCCCGACCGTGATCGTCGCCCGGAGGGCGGCCGTCAGCGGAGGCACGCTGAGCCCGGCGGCAGCCACGGCGATCCAGGACACCGCGGGTGATGCCGTGACGGCCAGCAGCACGAGGCTGGCCGCGTTGACGGCAGCCGCGACCGCCAGGACGTGCGGGCCGCGCCGGTCCGCGAGGCGCGCGGTGACCGGGCCGCCGGCGACGGTCGCCAGGCCGGATACGGCGACCGCGATCCCGGCTTCTGTGAAGCTGCCCGTCCGCTGGCGGACCAGGAGCAAGATCGTCAGCGGCAGCATCGTCTGCGCCGTCCGCGCGATGAGGGTCCCGGTAAAGGCCCGCCGGACCTGGCGCACCGACCAGACCGGCTCGTACCGGCGCCATCCCTGCTCCGTCACCTTCGGGTGCCGCTGGCCGGCAGCCGCTGCGGGAACCCCCGGATAGTCAGCCGGACAGGCCTGGCCCCGGCCGCCGGCGGCCGCTGTACGTGCTCCCTGGTGACCGCCTCGACCGCGAGGCCCCACTCCCTGAGCTGGTCCGCGGACATCACAGCCGTGCGGGTGTGCACGGTGATCGCGGCCCGCCATTGCGCCGGCTCGTCAGGTTCGCCCTCCAGGAAGGCGGTGAACAGGTCCAAGTCCCGCCGCGCGGTCACTTGCATGGCGGCCGTCCGGGCCTGCTGGTCCGCGCCGGTGCCCGGACCCGGCGGAGTAGTGATCTCGTCGGCTACGCGACGCCACGGGCGTTCGCGCCCGTCCGCGCTGGATTCTTCCGTCCTGGCCACCAGTCCCTGGCGGGCTAGGACACTCAGGTGATAGGAGCACGACTTCGTCGAGGTCCCGAGCAGGCGGGCGCACTCGGCCGCGGTGAGCTGCTCATGCACCCGCAGCAAGTCCAACAGGTCGAGCCTTGCAGGGTGGGCCACCGCGCGCAGTGCCGCCAGGCCGTCCAGAGATGCGGAAGACATGTTCCGTAGTTTAGGTAACGACACCTCGGCGGATCAAGGGGTCACGGGCTCGCGGCAGCCTCGCCCGTTCGCGCGAGGTTCCGGAGCACTTTCGACCAGCGATGAGCGTCACCCGGCGTTCGCGGCTCGGGCACAAAGCCGAGCCGCAGATAGGTGCGCACCGCCGGCAGGCGGAAGTCGTCGGTCTCGAGCACCGCCTGATCCAAGCCCGCGGCGACGAAGTGGACGAGTACCCGCCGGGTGACCACCTCGCCGAGGCGTCGGCCCCGCTCGCTGACCCGAGCGCCCACGTAGTGCACATAGCCCGCCTCCGGGTAGCGGTCGGGCAGGCGGCGGGCAGAGGCGGTGGCAACCACCCCCACCGGCGAGACGACCACGTAGGTGGCCTCGACCCCGTTGTCAGGCGAAAACTCCGCCGCTACCCGTTCGGTGTCCCACCGATCGCCGAACGCTTCGGACAGCAGCTCGGCGAGCTGCCCGTGATCGGTGGGTACCGCCGCACGCAACGCGTAGGAGGGCTCATGCGGCGGGGCAGGAGGCAAGTCGCTCAGCTCGGGCAGTCGCATGAAAAGCTGTGGCTCGCTCACTTCTCCGCTCCCACGGTCAAGCCGCTGATGAGGGGCGCTGGAACAACTCGTACACCGTCACCGGCGCTCAGCCGCCAGGACCGGCGCCATCGTGACTACTGTCCGCGAGGTGAGGTGCACCTCGGTCGCTGTCCCCAGACAGTCGCGCAATTCCTGGCTGAATCGCAGGCGCTCGTCTTCGGGCCAGCTCAGCGTGGTCGCCCGGGTGTTCTCCACGCCGATGACCACATCGGCCGGCCGGGTAGCCCGTCGCGTGTCTGTCCGGCACACCGGTTTCCCGAACAAGCCGGTGGCCGCCATCACCTCGGCATCGGGTGCCCGTTTCACCCAGGCCCCGCCGGTGTCGCTGCGCGCGGCCCACATGCCGGCCAGTGCCGCGCCGAAGGGATCGTCGTAGCGTTCGTCCATGTCTAGCAGGGCAAGCCAGCCCCCCGGACGCAGGAGCCGGGCGGACTTGACGAACCTGACCTCGGGATCGACCCAGTGAAACGCCGCGGCGGAGATGACGAGGTCGAAGGAGGCGTCGTCCGCTTCCAAGTCCTCAAATGAGGAGACCTGGAACGAGACGGCCGGGTCCTGGACATGGCTCCGGGCGGCGGCGATCAGCGAGGAGCCAATGTCGATGGCTGTCACGCCGAACCCGAAACGCGCCAGGCGCTCGGTCAGCTGGCCGGTCCCGCAGCCGATCTCGAGGACCATGCTGGCGGGACCGACGGTGTCGACCACGAACTCAACCATGTGGCTCGGGTATCCCGGGCGTGAGTCCTGATAGAGCCGGGCGACGCTGTCGAACAGTGTCCGCTGGTAGAGCCGCTTGCTCCGTTGCCGCCCGGTCTCGACAGTCACGTCCCCTACCCGCCGGCGTTGAAGTAAAGAAGCAGTTGCTCCATGAAGTGGGTGGCGAGTTCGACGCCCGCGAAGGCGATGGGGACGGCGGCCCATGCCGCGATCCGCGACCTGCGGACCAGCAGCGCCATGAGGAGGATTAGCCCCGCCGCGGCCCACCAGGCGATGTCGTGGTTGTCTATGGCCCGAGCGGCGCGTGGCAGGCAGGTCGGCGCACCATTGGCGGCGAGGGCCTGGCAAGCGGAGACGGCGTTGCCGGTCCCGTCGAGCACCCCGGGTCTCGTCGGCCACAGAAACCAGGCGAGCAAAGCGGCGGCGATGCCACCGAGGTGCCACCAGCTGGACGGCTCGATGCTGGACGATCGCACCTGCCACCACTGCACGACCGCGAACGCCAGTACCACCACGACCGGGATGCCTAGCACCGTCACCACGACCGGCGTTGTCATATGGTTGGTGACCGCTCCGCCGATGAGCTCGGCAAGGACGGCGCCCACGACGACGATCCACCCGGTCAGCCCTGCCTCAAACGGCCGCGCTAGCAGCGGCATACGGCGCGCCTCGGAGTCGGCCACGGCGGCAAGCCTCTCACTTCTTCGACTGTCGCGTCCAATTTGGAACCAAAACGTCGCCTTCACATTAAGTGGTCATCAAAAACTACATAAAAGTGGATATTTTCAACAGTCCACTTCACGCATAGGTTCGGTCGACATGACCCCGATCGATGTCCCCGTGCTGCGCGGCTCCCTGGTCCGGCTAGAACCCTTGCGTCAGAGCCATGTGCCTGACCTCATGCTCGCGGCGGAAGAGGACCGGTCCGCGTACGCGTACACGCTCGTCCCCCGGGCCGGGCAAACCGCGGAGTACGTCGCGAACCAGCGCGCCAGGGACGGCTTGACGCCGTTCGCGCAGGTACGGCTGCGCGACGAGACCGCGGTGGGGTGCACGTCGTTCTTTAATCCCCGGATGTGGCCGGGCAGCGAGGAGCCGTATGCGATCGAGATCGGCTTCACGTGGCTGGCCGCGTCGGCCCAGCGGACCGGGATCAACGCCGAGGCGAAGCTGCTCCTCCTCACGTACGCGTTCGAGACGCTCGGCGTGGCGCGCGCGGATCTGAAGACCGACGCGCGCAATCAGCGGTCGCGGCGAGCCATCGAGCGCCTCGGCGCGCGCTTCGAGGGCGTGCTGCGCAGCTGGTCGCCGTCGTGGGCGCCCGGTGAGGAGGGCAAGCTTCGCGACAGCGCCCTATTCTCGGTGACCGCGGCCGAATGGCCGACAGTCAAGTCGTCGCTATCCGACCGGATCAGGCGAGCGGCCACCGCTGATCCGGCCGCGAGCCGCAGGCGCTGAGACGGCGGGATCAACCCTGGACAGGCGAGGGGATCGCGGGCAATCCTGGCAGGTATGAGCATCGGCGGGACGTTGGCCGAGGCGCGGCACGAAGCAGGGCTGACCGTCGCGGCCGTGAGCGCGCGCACCCGCATCAGGCAGGCGCTGATCCGGGATATCGAGCAGGATGAGTTCACTAGCTGCGGCGGCGACTTCTACGCGCGCGGCCATATCCGGGCGATAGCCGGCGTCGTTGGCACCGACCCGCGACCGCTGATCAGCGAGTACGACGCGGCGCACTGTCCCGGCGGCCCCGTGCCCCGGCCCGCCGTCCCTTCCGCGCCGCGTGCCACCAGGACCGTCCAGACCGTCCAGCCGCCTGAGCCGCCGTACGCACCGGGCCCGCCGCACACACCCGACTCGCCGGGCCCGTCGCCCGGCCGGTCCCGGCACGGCTGGCTGGTCCCGGTGCTCATGCTTGCCGTCATCGTGGGGGTCGTCACCCTCGCCTACCGCCTGACCAACGGGAAAGACGGTTCCCAGCGACCCGCCGCCTCGTCTTCGCATCGCGCCGCGCGGACCGCCACCACGTCCCCCAGTCACCGACCGAGCCCCAGCAGCACGCGCGGATCAAGCACGCCCACTCCGCCCACGACGAACGGGTTTCCTGTGGCCCAGGTGACTCCGGTCAGCGCCGCGGCGGTCGGCCCCGCGGGCACCTCCGATGGCGACAACTCGCAGAATGCGTCGAACGCGCTATCCGGCGACCCGGCGACGCCCTGGCACACCAACTGGTACACGACGGCACGGTTCGGGAACCTGCAGCAGGGCACCGGCCTCCTGGTCGACCTGGGCCGGACCGTGACGGCGACCGGCGTGACCATCCACCTGGGAAGCATGCCCGGCGCCAACCTTCAGGTGCGCGCCGGGACCAGTCCCGCGGGGCTGCACACGGTGGCGAGCGCGAACAACGCGGGCGGCGCCGTCCGGTTGCCGCTGGCGTCGCACCCGCAGGTCCGGTACGTGCTCATCTGGTTCACACTGCTGCCGCCGGACTCGTCCGGCACCTACCAGGCGGCCATCTCCGCTGTGACGGTGACGGCATCGGTCAGGTAAGCCCCACGCCGCCCGGTTGATCGGCAAGACTGGCGGCATGAGCGACGACGACGTCACCCCCTTCCGGATCGACATTCCCGAAGCGGACATCGACGACCTCCGCGACCGGCTGCGCCGCACCCGGTGGCCAGAACCCGAGACAGTAGACGACTGGTCGCAGGGCACGCCAGTGGCGTACGCCCGCGAGCTCTGCAAGTACTGGGTGGAGTACTACGACTGGTACGCCGCGCAGGCCCGGCTCAATCGCTTCCCGCAGTTCCTGACGACGATCGACGGCCTGGACATCCACTTCATCCACGTCCGGTCCCCGCACGAGACCGCCGTTCCGCTGATCATCACGCACGGCTGGCCCGGCTCGGTCGTCGAGTTCAGCAAGGTCATCGAGCCGCTGACCGATCCTGTGGCGTTCGGCGGGGACCCGGCCGACGCGTTCCACGTAGTGTGCCCGTCACTGCCGGGCTTCGGGTTCAGCGGAAAGCCGGCCAGGACGGGATGGGGCACCGAGCGCATCGCCGACGCCTGGGACCAGCTGATGGCCAGGCTCGGCTACCCGCGCTACGGCGCCCAAGGCGGCGACTGGGGATCCCTGGTAACGCGGATGATCGGGCTGCGGCACCCCGGTCACGTGACCGGCATCCACCTGAACATGGTCTCGTTCTCTGTCCCCGCCAGCACCGAGGACCTGACCGAACGCGAGCGAGCGGCGCTGGCCGCCCTCGACTACCACCGCGCACGCGGCAGCGGTTACGCGGCCGTGCAGTCCACCCGCCCGCAGAGCATCGGCTACGGGCTGGTCGACTCCCCCGCCGCTCTGGCCGCGTGGATCAGCGAGAAGTTCCAGGTGTGGAGCGATTGCGACGGTGATCCGGGCAACGTCTTCACCAGCGACGAGATGCTCGACAACATCATGCTGTACTGGCTGCCCGCCACCGGCGCGTCGGCGGCCCGGCTGTACTGGGAGAGCTTCGCCAGGCGCGGCACCCCGCCAATCCCGGTGCCTGTCGGCTGCTCGATCTTCCCCAAAGAGATCTACCGCCCCTCACGTCGCCTGGCTGAGCCGCAGTTCCCCGACCTGCGCTACTGGAACGAGCTGGACACGGGTGGCCACTTCGCCGCGCTGGAACAGCCGGCGACGTTCGCGGCCGAGGTCCGCGCCGCCTTCCGCCTGTTCCGCTGACGCGCGGTTAGACTCGGCGCCAGCCGTGGCACCCGCAGTCGATTCCGTTCGCGCGGCTGCTGCTCGACCTGTTGACGGAACCGCCCGACGCTAGTGGTGGAACAGCCGCAGGCCAGTACGGACGAGGCTGATGCCGTATTCGGCGCACGCGTCCGCGATGTCCCCAGAGTGGATCGATCCGCCGGGTTCGGCGACGTAGGCGACGCCGTGGCGGCTCGCGTGCTCGATGTTGTCACGGAACGGCAGGTAGCCGTCGGAGACGAACGTCACCCCGGTGAGGCCGCGCAGCCATGACGCGCGCTCGTCGGGGGCGATCTCCTCGGCGGGCTGCGTGAGCACCTGTGATAGCTGGGAGCGTTCTGCGGCGGTCAAGTCTGCCTCGATGAGGCGGACCTGCCAGCTGATCTTGTCCTGGCGGCGCACGTGCGGGGCGAAGGACAAGGCCCGGATGGCCGGGTGACGGCGCAGCCACCAGGTATCGGTCTTGGCGCCGGCCAGCCGGGTGCAGTCCACCCGGGACTGCTGGCCGGCGCCGATGCCGAGAGTCATTCCGGCGCGCAGGTAGCAGACCGAATTCGACTGCGTGTAACGCAGCACGACAAGTCCAAGCAGCACGTCGTCGATGGCCGCGTCGGGCAGCGGCTCGCCCGCCGCGAGCTCGAGCAGGTCGCGCGAGATCCGCACCGTGTCCCGGTCCTGCGTCAGCCGGACCCCGAACACCTCACGCGACTCCCGTGGCGGCGGGCTGAACGCCGGGTCCGCCTCCATGACCAGGAAGCTGCCGTTCTTCTTCTTGCTGAGCTGGGCGACCGTCCCTGGCTCGTAGCCGGGGGCGATGATCCCGTCGCAGACAACGCCGGCGAGCAAGCGGGCAAGCTCCGCGTCCACGGGAACCGAGACCGCGGCGAAGTCGCCATAGGAGGACTTTGGGTCGGCGTCGCGGGCACGCAGATAGGCGCTGGCGACGCCGCTGACGCCGCTGTCGGCGTCGTACAGCCCGGCCGTGACCTCGTCCACCGGACCGGACAGGGCCGCGCCCGCGGGCGAGGTGTGCTTGAACGACGCGGCGGCCGGCCTGCCAAGTAGTCCGTCCGCCTCGTGGACGAGCTGCCAGCCGTTCAGCGCGTCCAGCATGTTGATGAACGACGGCTGCCCGTTAATCACGCGCGCCGGCCAGCTTCCAGGCGTAACAGGAGCCGCGTGCGCGGTCGCCTGCTGGGGGTTCATCCCGTAGCGCAGTTCCATGTGGCCTTCCTCCTCAGGAGCCCTGGCCGGCCGCGGCGCGTGCCGGGTTTGCCTCGCGGAAGGCGCCCGGACGCAGCGGGGTGCCGAGCAGGCGGCTGACGAGGGTGCGGTGCGCGGCGTGCAGTGTGCGGACGGCCGCCGGGGTGAGGCCGGGCTTGACGGGCGGGTCGTCGCCCCGGGGGCGGCCGGGCTTGAGCGGGATCCACAGGTGGCCGGGATCGCTGCCCTGCAGCTCGCCGATGATCGCCGCGCGGGCGACCAGCCACCGGCTGAGGATCTGCACGGTCGGGTCGCTGAGCGGGCAGCTGCCGTCGGCGAGTTCGACCGTCGCGTCGCCGTCCAGGTGCAGGGCCATGACCCTCAGCCGGGCCAGCTCGGGCACCGTTCGGTCAGTGTCGGCGACCAGCGCGGCGAGGGCGGCGGTCCGCAGGGCATTCGCATGGTTGGCATAGACGGGCCTGCGCACCGTCAAGTCGTGCAGCAGGCGCTTGGTGTCATCGGCGGTCAGCCGGTAGCCGGCGGCGGGCGGCGCGGTGTCGAGCCGGTCAGGAAGGCCGAGGAATTCGGCGAAGGCATTGAAGGAGTCGGTCCGTACGCGCATCGAGTTGGGCTGGGCCGCGGCGTCGCGACCGCGGGTGGGCGTTCGGGTGCGCGTCCGGCCGGCCGCCGCGTCCTCAAGCCACGCGGCGGCTCGCGCGGGCTCCATCAACTCCCCCGCCGTGATGTCGACCGCGTCGGCGTCGCGCAGCGCATGACGCAGGTACTCGTCGAGGAAGTGCTTGCGGATGCGTCGCGTGCTGGCGGCGAAGCCCTGTTCGCCCAGGTGACGAGCGAAGTCGTCGATCGCGGCTCGCGCCGGAGTGTCGGCCTGCGCAGCTGGCATGCTTCCAGGATAGCCTCTCCGGCTGATAACAGCAAGAAACGGCGCGGGCGCGATCCTCGGCGTGTTTATCTGCGTGCTGTATTGGCACGGGTGTGAAGCCTCCGCTTCTTGCTGTTATCAGCCTTGCAGGGGCGAACAGCCATTCTCGCCCGGTGCGGGCGATGCACCCGGGCACGCCAGCCGGCAGCCTGGAGTCAGGGCCAAATCCACTACGCGGAGGTAAAGCGTGTATGTCGTGATGGTGGCGCCGGAGTGCGCGCCAGCGGCTAAGGCAGGCGGACTCGGTGAGGTGGTCTCTGGGCTGAGCCGGCAACTGGAGATCAGCGGAAACAAGGTCGAGATCGTCCTGCCGAAGTACGCCAACATGCGCTATTCGGATATTTGGGGCCTGGCGCCCAGCTATCACGATTTGCGGGTTCCCTGGTACGACGGCACCATCACGTGCACGGTGTGGTCCGGGCAGGCCAGCGGCCGGAAGTGCTTCTTCATCGAGCCGCATGGGGCGGGGTTCTTCACCCGCGAGCGCATGTACGGGTACCACGACGACGCCGAACGCTTCGCGTTCTTCTCGACCGCGGCCGTGGAATTCCTGGTGAAAGCCGGTAAACGTCCCGATATCGTGCATTGCCATGACTGGCAGACCGGACTTGTCCCAGTCTTGCTCCGCGAGCAGCCAGCTGCCGCGGCGGCGCTGCCGGACCAGAAGATCTGCTACACCATCCACAATTTCCGCCATCAAGGCAGCGGCGACGAGTGGGTGCTGTGGGGCACCCACCTCGGCCGGACCGACTATTTCCTGGACGCCGACCGGCTCGGCGACGACTTCCGGCACCGCGGCCTGAACCCGATGAAGGGCGGGATCGTGTACGCGGACTACGTCACCACGGTCTCCCCCAACCATGCCGACGAGGCGATGTACGGCGACGGCGGATTCGGGCTCGGCCGGACCTTGAAGGAACACCAGGCAAAGTTTCGCGGTGTGCTGAACGGGGTTGACTACGAAGCGTGGAACCCGCAAACAGACCCGTTCGTTGGTGTCCATTTCTCTGTCGCCACCATCGAGCGCAAACAACGCGCCAAACAAGCGCTGCGGGAAAGGTTCTGGCTCCGCCACAGCCCTGGTCCGGTCGTCGCGTATGTCGGCAGGCTAGACGACCAAAAGGGCATGCACCTGGTCCATCACGCCCTTTTCTACACCCTGGCCAGGGGCGGCCAGTTCGTGCTTATCGGTGATTCTCACTACGATGACGGCATCAACACGCATTTCCGGCACCTCAAGGGGTACCTGAACGAGAATCCCGATTGCCATCTCGAGCTCGGGTACCAGGAAGAACTGGCTCATCTCATCTACGCCGGCGCGGACGTGCTGGTCGTGCCGAGCATGTTCGAGCCGTGCGGGCTCGCCCCGCTGATCGCAATGCGATACGGGACCGTCCCCGTCGTGCGCGCCACCGGCGGCATGATCGACACCGTGTTTGACCGCGACCACTCGCGCCGCCCGCGGCCCGAGCGCAACGGGTACGTCTTCCATCACACCGACAACGAGGCCATCGAATCGGCGCTGGGCCGGGCGCTGCGCCTGGCGACGACGAAGCCGCGCGAATTCCGTGAGCTCAGCGCGGCCTGCATGCGCGCCGACTACTCCTGGGCCGGACCCGGCGCGGAGTACCT
This sequence comes from Trebonia sp., assembly GCA_035571275.1. GTDB lineage: Bacteria > Actinomycetota > Actinomycetes > Streptosporangiales > Streptosporangiaceae > Trebonia. The sequence goes on along the minus strand of DATMKQ010000080.1, from coordinate 4,878 downwards.
GGACATCTACGCGACCATCAGGAAGGGCGGGCCCGCGTGACCAGCGAGCAGACCACCACGGTCCAGGTTCCCGGCGCCCGCGTCGCCCCGGAAGCGACAACCGTCGCGGCCGCGCTGCCGGGCAGCCCGTACCCGCTTGGCGCGACCCCCTGCGAGCGTTTCGGCGAGACGGGGACGAACTTCGCGCTGGCCTCGAGCATCGCCGGCGGCGTCACGTTGTGCCTGTTCGACGAGACGGGAACGGAGACCCAGATTCCGCTGCGGGACAACGACGCCGACGTCTGGCACGCGTTCGTGCCCGGCGTGGGGCCCGGCCAGGCATACGGCTACCGGGTCAGCGGCCCCTGGAACCCGGCGGAGGGGCTGCGCTGCAACCCGGCCAAGCTCCTCCTCGACCCTTACGCGCGAGCCGTGAACGGAACGGTCTCGTTCGGTCCCGAAGTGCTCGCCCAGGACCCCGACAGGCCGGACGCCCCCAGCGCCCTGGACTCCGCGTCGCACGTGCCGAGAAGCCTGGTGGTCGACCCGGCGTTCGACTGGCAGGACGACCGGAGGCCTCGGTACTCCTACGCGGACACGATCGTCTACGAGATGCACGTCAAGGGCTTCACCATGCGCCATCCGGGCATCCCGCCGGAGTTGCGCGGCACCTACGCCGGGCTGGCCCACGAGGCGGCGATCGCGCACCTGGTCGACCTCGGCGTCACCACCGTCGAACTGCTGCCCATCCACCAGAACGTGCCCGAGCAGTTCCTTGTTCAGCGCGGGCTGACGAACTACTGGGGTTACAACACGATCGGCTTCTTCGCACCGCACAACGGCTACTCGCTCATGGCGCGGTCCGGCCGCCCGGGCGGTCAGGTCAGCGAGTTCAAGGCGATGGTGGACGCGCTGCACCGGGCCGGCCTCGAGGTGGTGCTCGACGTCGTCTTCAACCATTCCGCGGAAGGCGGCCCGAACGGTCCCACGCTCTGCTTCCGCGGCATCGACAACCCCGCGTACTACCGGCTCGCGCCGGGCGACCCGCGCGACTACTACGACACGACCGGCACCGGGAACTCGCTCAACGCCGGCGACCCGATCACCTTGCAGCTCATGATGGACTCGCTGCGCTACTGGCTCGAGGAGATGCACGCCGACGGTTTCCGGTTCGACCTCGCGCCGACCCTGGCCAGGCAAGACGGCGGCTTCGACAAGGTGGCCGCGTTCCTGGACATGGTCGCGCAGGACCCGGTGGTGTCCCGGGCCAAGATGATCGCCGAGCCGTGGGACGTCGGCCAGGCCGACAGCTACGACCTGGGCCGTTTCCCGGCGCTGTGGCGGGAGTGGAACGGCAAGTACCGCGACACAATGCGCGACTTCTGGCGCAGCCACCCGGTCGGCATCGGCGAGTTCGCCGATCGCTTCGCCGGCTCGGCGGACCTGTACGCCACCGTCGGCCGGCGGCCCACCTCGTCGGTGAACCTCATCACCGTGCACGACGGCTTCACCCTTCGCGACCTGGTCTCCTACAACGACAAGCACAACGAGGCCAACGGCGAGGACAACCGCGACGGCACCAGCGACAACCGGTCATGGAACTGCGGCGCCGAGGGCCCGTCCGCCGACGCGAGCATCGAGGCGCTGCGCGCCCGCCAGTCCCGCGCGATGCTGGCCAATCTGATGCTGTCCTTCGGGGTGCCGCTGCTGCTCGGCGGCGACGAGATGGGCCGCACCCAGCAGGGCAACAACAACGCCTACTGCCAGGACAACGAGCTGACCTGGTTCGACTGGGAAGGCGCCGACAAGGACCTGCTCGACTTCACCCGGCGCCTGATCGCGTTCCGCCGCGCACACCCGGTGTTCCGCCGCACCCGGTTCCTAGCCGGCGCCGAGGCAACCGAACTCCAGTGGTTCACCCCGCGGGGCACCATGATGGACGACGGCGACTGGGCCGACCCCAGCGCGCTGGCGATCGGGATCTACCTCGACGGATGCGACGACCCTGACCGGGCGGAAGACGGCACGCCGCTGGTCGACGACGACTTCCTCGTCCTGGTGAACGCCTGGTGGGAACCGCTCGACTTCACCGTGCCCGTCACCCGGCCCGGCGCGGCCTGGCAGCCTGAGATCGACACGTTCGACCCGGATAGCCCGGCGGCAGCGCCACGGGGGGCCGGTGATCAGCTCACTGTGAGGCCCCGCTCGGTCGTTGTGCTGAAAAACCCTCATTCTTCTGAACGAACCGGGGCGCCTCCCCAGCCGTAAGATTCGGCCTATGGAGCTTCTGGTGCCAGGCGGCCAGGTATGGGCCGACGACAGCGGCGGCGAAGGGCCGACCGTGGTGCTCCTCCACCCAGGCTGGGGCGACTCGGCCATATGGCTGCCCGTCATGGAACGCCTCCCAGCGCACTATCGCGTCATCAGGTACGACGTTCACGGCTACGGTAAGTCCCCGGCCCCGGCTGCGCCGTTCACCCAACTCGGCGACCTCATCGGTGTGCTCGATCACCTCGCCGCGGACCGGGTGCTGCTCGTCGGGCACAGCGGGGGCGGCGGCACCGCCATCGGCCTGGCGCTCGCCGACCCCGCCCGCGTCAGCGGGCTGCTGCTGCTCGCCCCCGGCGTTCCGGACTATCCGTGGCCGCCCGACGATCCCTACTTCCTGAGGTTCGCCGAGTTCTACGAGGCCGACGACCGAAACGGTCTGACCGAGCTTGGCCTGCGGACATGGGCGCCCGCGGACCCAGGCCCGCCGGCGCGGGACCAGGTCCGGGGCGCGGTCGACGCGTTCTACGCGATCGCTGGTTTCGAACAGCACGATCCCCCGGCCTGGGCCAGGCTCGCCGAGATAGACGCGCCCTCGGTCGTGGTCGTCGGCGGCCTGGAATACCCGATGGTCGTCCACTGCGCCGAAGAGGTCGCGGCCCGGATCCCTGGCTGCCGCCGGGTTCTCGCCAAAGGCGCCGACCACCTGCTCCCCCTCCGGGTCCCGGACCTGATCGCCGACCTAATCGCCAACCTGGCTGGGTAACCCCGTCCGCTCCGGTCTCCCAGCGGCCCCGGTCTCCCAGCGGCCCCCGTGCGACACAGGAGATCGCGTGGTATCAGCCGCATATCAGCAGGGCGTCGATGGCTCCGTCCGCGCCGACGGCAAGGACGAGGGCGTCCCACCATCGAACGCGGCACCTCGGGGTACGCACTCACCCCACGCGGTCGTGACTTGCTGCCCCGTCTAGCCTCGCTAGACGCCTGGGCGACCGCCTGGTCGAAGGAGATCGGCTGAGATCAGCCTGCGCGCAGCGTGGGTGGTGAGTGGCTGTGCAGAATCTGCCCGTTTCAAGTCGGGTTGTGCGCACGCGTATGTAGCGGCGGATCATGCTGGCCTGTTCCTTGTGGGTGGCGTGGTCGGTGCTGTCGAGCGCGGGGTACCGTGGCGCGGTGAACTGCTCGCCGCGGCCCAGTGCCCGACCCGTGCGTCCCTGGCGGTGCCCAGGTGGGGGCTGAGGTCGCAGATGATTGCGATCCGCGGGCGGGTAGGGGGAACGGAGGTGGCGGCAGAACTCCGGGAGGCCAGCCTCGACGATCAGCCCCCGCAGCCAAACCCGGGCTGGGCACCCCAACCGACTACGGCACTGGGGCGCGTCTTGTGGATCTTGAAACCGTCCGCTTGCCGTTGGCTTGACCCTCACGCAGGGTGAGGCCGCATAGTTGCGGCATGGACGCGAAGGATTTCACGGTGGGCGCAGTCGCCGAGCTTACGGGTGTGTCGGTGCGGACGCTGCACCACTATGACGAGCTCGGGTTGCTGGAGCCGAGCGGGCGTAATGCCGCGGGCTACCGTCTGTACTCGCCGGAGGATCTGCGGCGGCTGCAGCGAGTGCTGTTTTACCGGGAGATCGGCTTCGGCCTTGACGTGATCGCTGTCATCGTGGCCGACCCCGGGTCGACCGGCGGTGACCACTTGCGGCGGCAGCGTCAGCTGCTGGCCGCCCGGATCGCGCGCTGCCAGGCGATGGTGGCGGCTATCGACAAGGAGCTGTCGGTGCGCAAGGTGGGCGTCTGCCTTACTCCTCAAGAGCGGCTGGAGGTTTTCGGCAGCCTCCACCTTCGCCTGGAAGATCTCGCAGACGAGGTTGGCGCTGATGTGGATTGGGCGCAGCGGCAGCGCATGCTCGGCTATACCGTGCAGGACTGGCAAAAGCTAGCTGATGAGTCGGCACGCATCCACGGGCGCATGCTGGATGCCATGAACGCCGGTGTGCCCGCGGGCGATCCCGCCGTGATGGCTCTGGCTGAAGAGCAGCGTCAGCACTTCGACCGCTGGTTCCACGACTGCGACCATGAGATCCACCGGCGATGCGCCGAGGGCTGGCTGGAAGCGGACGACGACAGGGACCGCGCCCTATGGCAGTACATCCGCGATGCCGTCATCGCCAACTGCCAGCGCGCCGCCGACGGCCAGGACCATCCATGACATGCAGATCCGCCGGTTGGATCGCTGGCTGGGATACACGGTTACGAGCTGCCGTTGTGCCGCCCGGTGCGCGAACCGGTACCACTCGAGTTCGTGCCTGCCGTGGGCCCAGGGCATCCGCCAGGTTTTGCTATCCCGCTCGGGCGGTGGGCGGGGAGTGGCTGTGCAGGACCTGCCCGTCGGGGCCGTACGCCGAGGTGGTGCCGTCGGGGTGCAGGATGATCTGCCAGCCCCACCGGTGGATACAAACGTCGTGGTGAAACTGGCATAGTAGAATACAGGAGCTAACGCTGGTCTTGCCGCCGTCTTCTTTGTGCACGATGTGGTGGACGTCGCAGTAGCAGGCGGCGCGGCCGCAGTGCGGCCAGGCGCAGTGCTTGTCGCGCACGGTGACGGCGCGGCGGATGTGCGCCGGGATGTTG
>DATMKQ010000079.1:0-38969 GCA_035571275.1 Trebonia sp. | reverse complement strand
CCTGTACGGGCAGAGCGTGCCGCTGGCCCTGACAAGCGATGACGTCTCCGTCGCCGTGGAGCGCACGGACGGCACGACGGCGTCGTTCGTCAAGGAACTGATCCGGCGCAGCGTGCTCGAGGCGCTGCAGGAAGACCCGGCGCTGACCGTGGTCACCGGCGCGCACCTGACCCGCGCGCTCGACGACCTGCTCGACTCCGCGCAGGCGGTCACCCGCACCCTGCTCGGCGTTGGCGTCGACCCGGCCGACCTGCCCGCGGGCGGCGCCCTGGCGGGGGGTCCAGGCATGAGCGGCCCGGCCGCGATGATGATGGCCCAGCGCCGCGCGAGAATCGTGCGTCGCATGGGCCGCCTCTAGGAAGCGGTCGTGGCCGGCGACGCGAGGGTTCTGGGCGGGCAGGCGACGCCGCGCGGCCGCTACCCGCACCTCAAGCGGGCGGGCGATTTCGTGTACGTCTCGGGCACCAGCGCGCGCCGCCCGGACAACACGATCGCCGGCGCGACGGCCGACGCGATGGGCACCACCGCGCTGGACATCCGGGCGCAGTCCCGCGCCGTCATCGAGAACATCCGCCAGATCCTCGCCGACGTCGGCGCCGGGCTCACCGACCTGGTCCAGGTGACCGCGTACCTAGTCAGCATGAACGACTTCGGCGGCTACAACGAGGTCTACGGTGAGTACTTCGACGAGACCGGGCCGACGCGCACGACGGTCGCCGTCCACCAGCTCCCGCACCCGCACCTGCTGATCGAGATGCAGGCCGTCGCCTACGTCCCGGCCGGACGGAAAATCTGATAACAGCAAGAGGCGCCACGCCTCCGTTCAGATGAGAAGATCTTTTGCTCCGAACGGTGGCCGGGTTCCTCCCCGGGCGAGGGCGTTTGTTTTGTTCTGGGTAAAGTCCGATTCGGGGAAGCCATTTACCAGGGAGGTCACCGATGACGCTGGCCAGGCCGGTCAACTTCGCGCGCTGGATCGAGGAGAACAGGCACTTGCTGAAGCCGCCGGTCGGGAACAAGACGCTGGCCGTTGGCGAGGACTTCATCGTGATGATCGTCGGCGGCCCCAACGCCAGGACGGACTTCCACGTCGATCCGTACGAGGAGTGGTTCTACCAGCTCACGGGGAACATGCACGTCAACGTCTTCGACGGCGGGCAGGTACGGCGCGTCGACATCGGCGAGGGCGAGACCTGGCTGCTGCCCGGCGACACGCCGCACTCCCCGCAGCGCCCGGAAGCGGGCTCGGTCGGCCTGGTGATCGAACGGGTCCGTGAGGAGGGCACGCTGGAGAAGTTCCAGTGGTACTGCCCGAACTGCTCCGCGCTCGTGTACGAGGTCGAACTGCAGGTCCGCGACATCGTGACCGACCTGCCGCCGGTGTTCGCCGCGTTCTACTCCGACGAGGCGGCCCGGGTGTGCCAGCAGTGCGGAACGCTGCACCCGGGCTCTGCTGCTCCGGGGGGGACGACCCCCCCGAACCCCCCCGGCCAGGGCTCTGTTGCTCCGGGGGGGACCACCCCCCCGAACCCCCCCGGCAAGGGCTGACCGGTGGCTGGCGCAGCGCCTATCGTCGACGTGCACTCCCATTACGTGCCGCGTGGCTGGCCGGATCTGGGGCCTGGCGCGCCGTGGCTGCGGGTCGAGACGGAAACCGACGCCGTGATCATGCTCGGCGACAAGGAGTTCCGGCGGATCGGCGCCGACTGCTGGGACGCGACTACGAGGCTCGCCGATATGGACGCGGACGGCGTGGACGCGCAAGTCGTGTCGCCGACGCCTGTGTTCTTCTCCTACGCCGCGGACGTCGCGCAGGCGGTGCGCATCGCCAGGATCCTCAACGACCTCGCGCTGGAGATCTGCGCGCCCGCGCCGGGGCGTCTGCTGCCGATGTGCCAGGTGCCGCTGCAGGATCCGGATGCGGCCTGCGCGGAGCTTGACCGCTGCCTGGCGGCCGGGCACGTCGGCGTGGAGATCGGCAACCATGTCGGCGACCGCGACCTGGACGACGCGGGGGTGGTGACGTTCCTGCAGCACGCGGCGGCCAGCGGTGCGCCGGTCTTCGTGCACCCGTGGGACATGCCAAGTTCCCCGCGTCTTGACCGCTGGATGGCGCAGTGGCTGGTGGGCATGCCGGCCGAGACGCACCTGTCCGTGCTCGCGATGATCCTGGGCGGGGTGTTCGACCGGGTCGACGAGCGGCTGCGGATCTGTTTCGCGCACGGCGGCGGGTCGTTCGCGTTCTGGCTGGGCCGGATGACCAACGCCTGGCACAAGCGGCACGACGTGATCGGCACCTCGCGGTACCCGCCGGACCACTACCTGGGGCGGTTCTACGTCGACTCGGCGGTCTTCGACGAGCGGCCGCTGCGGCTGCTCGTCGACACGGTCGGCGCGGACCGGGTCCTGGTGGGCAGCGACTACCCGTACCCGCTCGGCGAGCGCCCGGCCGGCGGCCTGGTCCGCAAGGCCGCCTTCATCGACGAGCAGACGCGGGGTAAGATCCTGGCCGGCAACGCGCGGACGTTTCTGTACGGGGGCGCGTCTTGACGGACGTAACGGACGTGACGGGGCAGCAGGCGCTGGACCTGGACGCGGCCGACCCGCTGCCGACCAGGCGGGCGGAGTTCCGCGTCCCGCCGTTCTCCGGCCCGACTGGCGAAACCGCCTACCTGGCCGGCAACTCCCTCGGGCTGCAGCCGAAGGCGCTGCGCGAGCGCATCGGCGCCGAGCTTGACGACTGGGCCCGGCTCGGCGTCGAGGGGCACACGCGCGCCCGCCGCCCCTGGCTGCCGTACCACGAACTGCTCCGCGAGCCTGCGGCCGCGCTGGTCGGCGCCCGCCCGGCGGAGGTCGTCGTGATGAACTCGCTGACCGTCAACCTGCACCTGATGATGGTGAGCTTCTACCGGCCGACGCCGCGGCGGCACGCGATCGTCATCGAGGACAGCGCGTTCCCGTCCGACAGCTACGCGGTGCGCAGCCAGGCGGCGTTCCACGGCTATGACCCGGACGAGGCCGTCGTGCGGCTGGCGCCAGAGGACGTGCTGCCGTACCTGCGCGCTAGCGGCGACCGGGTGGCGCTCGTGCTGCTCGGCACGGTGAACTACCTGACCGGCGAACTCCTCGACATGGACGCGATCACGGCCGCGGGGCGGGCCGCGGGCGCCATCGTCGGCTGGGACCTGGCGCACGCGGCGGGGAACGTTCCGCTGCGGCTGCACGAGACCGGCGCGGACTGGGCCGCCTGGTGCTCCTACAAGTACCTGAACGCCGGGCCGGGATCGCTGGCCGGCGCGTTCGTGCACGAGCGGCACCTCGCCGACCGGTCGCTGCCCAAGTTCGCCGGCTGGTGGTCCACGGATCCGCGTACCAGGTTCGAGATGGCGCCCACGGTGACGCCGGTGGACACCGCGGACTCCTGGCAGGTCTCCAACCCGCCCATCCTGGCGATGGCGCCGGTGCTGGTGTCATTGGAGATGTTCGGCCAGACGGGGATGGAGGCGCTGCGGGCCAAGAGCATCCGGCTGACCGGGTACCTGGAGTCCCAGCTCGACTCGGTGTGCGCGGGTCGGCCCGCGCGCGTGATCACGCCGCGCGACCCGGCCACGCGCGGAGCGCAGCTGTCGGTGCGGGTCAGCGGCCGTGACGTGGGCCCGGTCAGCGAACGGCTGCGGGAGGAGTTCGGGGTGTACACCGACACACGGCGGCCCGACGTGATCCGGCTGGCGCCGACCCCGATGTACAACACGTTCCACGACTGCTGGCGCGCCGCCACGGCGCTGGCGACGGTGCTCGACGGGGGTGCTCGATGACGGGGGTGCTCGATGACTGAGCCGGGGGTGGCGATCGTTGGCGCCGGGCTGGCCGGGTGCCTGCTCGCCACCCTGCTCGCCCGGCGCGGCACCGACGTCACCGTGTACGAGCGGCGCGACGACCCGCGGCTGGCAGCGCCAGAGCGCGGCCGCTCGATCAACCTCGCCATCTCGGCGCGCGGCCTGGAGGCGCTGGACGAGGTCGGGCTGCGCGAGCTCTCGCTGTCCCGCGCGCTGCCGATGCACGGGCGGATGGTGCACGGGCCCGCCGGGGAGCGCGGCTTCCGTCCGTACAGCGCGGGCGGCACGCACGCGATCAACTCGATCAGCCGCGCCGAGCTCAACCTGGCGCTGCTCGAGGTCGCCGAGCGCACGCCCGGGGTGCGGATCGAATTCGGCCACCGGCTGGGGGAGCTGGACATGGCGACGGGCGCGTTGCGGTTCGAAAACCCCGAGGGTGTCCCGGGGGGTTGGGGGGGCGGGGAACGCGGCAGGCGGCGGACCGCGCGGGCGGGCGTCGTGCTCGCCTGCGACGGCGCCTACAGCGCCGCGCGCCGCTCGGTGACGTTCCGGCCGGGCTTCACGTTCAGCCAGGACTACCTGGAGCACGGGTACAAGGAGCTCACCGTGCCCGCCCGCGACGGTGACTTCGCGCTCGACCCGGACGCGCTGCACATCTGGCCGCGCGGCTCGTCGATGATGATCGCGCTGCCGAACCTGGACAGGTCCTTCACGTGCACGCTGTTCTGGACGGCGGACGAGTTCGCGGCGCTGCGCACCCCGCAGGAGATCGTCGCGTACTTCCGCGAGCACTACGCCGACGTGGTGGACCTGATCCCGGACCTGGCCGACGACTTCCTGTACAACCCGGTCGGCTCGCTGGCCACGATCCGCTGCTGGCCGTGGGTGCATCAGGGCGCGGGCTGCACGCTGGCCCTGGTCGGTGACGCCGCGCACGCGATCGTGCCGTTCTACGGCCAGGGCGCCAACTGCGCGTTCGAGGACTGCGTGGAGATCGACGTGTGCCTGGCGGAAACCGGCGGCGACTGGACCGCCGCGCTTGACTGCTATCAGCGGCGCCGCAAGACGAACTGCGACGCGATCGCCGACATGGCGCTGGACAACTTCATCGAGATGCGGGACCGGGTCAACTCCCCGGTCTTCCGCGCCACGACCGCGGCCAGGCACGCGCTGGAGCGACGGCTGCCCGGCCGGTACGTCTCCCGGTACGAGCTCGTCTCGTTCAGCACGGTGCCGTACGCGCAGATCCCCGGCCGGATCCGCCGCCAGGACCGGCTGACCGCGCTCGCCGCGGCCGGGGCGCTGGGCCTGGCCGGCGCCGGGCTGGCCGGCGCGCGCCTGCTCTTGGGGCGGGGCTCGGGGCAGGGGAGGAGCCAATGAACGCCGCGAGCGACCTCAGCTACAACAGCTACCTGCGGCTGGATGACCTGCTGTCCGCCCAGAACCCGCTCACCGGCTCCGATGACGAGCTGCTGTTCGTCATCATCCACCAAGTCTACGAGCTGTGGTTCAAGCAGATCCTGCACGAGACCGAACTGCTCCAGCGCCGCCTCGAAGCCGGCGACAGCCCCGGCGCGCTGCACACCGCCCGGCGGATCGCGAAGATCCTCAAAACCGTGGTCGGGCAGATGGACATCCTCGAGACGATGACCCCCCAGCAGTTCGCCAGCTTCCGGCCGGAGCTCGGCAGCTCGAGCGGCTTCCAGTCGATCCAGTTCCGGCACATCGAGGCGGTGCTGGGCCGCCGGGACTTCAGCGCCGCCGTGGTCGACCCCGCCCTCGACGAGACCATGGCGCGGCGGCCGGTGTTCGCGTCGCTCCTGCGCTACCTGCACGTCCTTGGCTGGGAGGTGCCGGCCGAGGTTCTCGACCGGGATCCACGCCAGCCGTGGCAGCCCGACGAGGCCGTGGACGCGCTGCTCGCCCGGGTCTACGCGGAGTCGGCGACACCCGCGGAGGTGTGCGAAGCCCTCATCGACATCGACGAGGGCGTTCAGGAGTGGCGCTACCGGCACGTCAAGATGGTGGAACGGATCATCGGCGCCAAGACGGGAACGGGCGGCTCGTCCGGCGCGGACTACCTGCGCGGCACGCTGTTCCGGCCGGCTTTCCCCGACCTGTGGGCGATCCGCTCCCGGCTGTAAGCCTGCGTGGTCGCGGTGGTCGCGGTGGTCGTGGTGGTCGTGGTGGGCGGCCAGCCCGGGCAGCGCCTCGACGGCCGCCCGCCAGTCCGCGGTGCCGGGGTCGATCAGCGTGTAGTGGTCGCCGGCCGTCTCGCGCAGCACCGCCGTCCCGCCGGCCCGCGTGGCCGCCGCGACGTAGCGCTCGCTGTAGCCGAAGGGCACCTCGTCGTCGCGGCGCGAGTGCAGGCACAGCACGGCCGCCGCCAGCGGCACGGCCGCGATCGGGTCGGCGAGCAGGTACCGCTCCGGCAGTTCTTCCGGGTCGCCGCCCATCAGGTCGGGCGCCGCCGTGCCGCCTACCCCGTCGCGCGCGCAGTCCGCCAGCGCCAGCACCCCCGCCTGCGAGACGACGGCGACCGGGGTGACCCGCGGTGACGCGCCCGGGGCGCCGGGCGGGAGCTTGTCCCGGCCGGCCGCCCAGACCGCGAGGTGGCCGCCCGCGCTGTGCCCGATGGCCACGACCCGCGACGTGTCCACGGTCAGCTTGGCGAGCAGGTCGAAGCCGGCCGCGACGTCCTCGAACGTGGCCGGCCAGCCGCCGCCGGCGCCCGCGCGGCGGTACTCCAGGTTCCACGCGGCGTACCCGCGGCGGGCCAGATCGGCCGCTAGCGGGCGGCCCAGGGACAGGTCGTAGCGGGCGCGCCAGAACCCGCCGTGCACGATTACCACGGTTCCGGCCGCCCGGACGGCCGGCGAGCCGTCGGGCAGCCACAGCTCGCCGAACTGCGCCGGGTCCTCGCCGTAGTGAATAGAGCGGAATTCCGGGTAGGTGCTCACCATGGTGAAGATTAGGCGGTGGGTCAACCGCAGGCGAAAGGTTGTCTGGACCGAGCCCGAGCTCCCGAAGTTCGTGAAGATCAACCCCTTGTCCCCGCCGGGGGCGGCCGAAGGGCTCCAGCCGGGTGACCTCTCGATGGGGATGGCCGCTCAGGAGTTCCTCGAGACCGAGGACAACGAGACGGAGCAGGCGTAAGCCCCGAGGCGGGCGCCGCGGACCCTCGCGCCCCGGAGCTCGTCCTCGGTCCGCTGCTGCGGTACGTGAGCCACACCGCCGCCACGATCTGGGTGGAGACCAACCGGGCCTGCGAGGTCGCGATCCTGGGTCGCCGGGCGCGCACGTTCGAGGTGGCCGGGCACTATTACGCGCTCGTGGTGGCCGACGACCTGCGCCCAGGATCGGAGCACGAGTACCAGGTCGAGCTGGACGGTGCCGTCCGCTGGCCGGAGCCAGGTTCGCCGTTCCCGCCGAGCACGGTCCGCACCCGGCATGACGGCGGGCGCGACATCCCGGGCGACGGCGGGCGCGACGGCGGGCGCGACGGTGGGCGCGGCCCGGTACGGCTGGCGTTCGGCTCCTGCCGGGTCGCCAGAGCGCGGGTCCCGCGGATGCCGGACAGGCCGGACGCCCTGGCCGCCTTCGCGACGCGGTTGCGCCAGACGCCTCGCGACCGCTGGCCCGACGCGCTGCTGATGATCGGCGACCAGGTGTACGCCGACAATCCCGGCCCGGCGACGCGGGAGTTCATCGGTCAGCGCCGCGACCAGTCCAAGCCGCCCGGATACGAGGTCGCCGACTTCGCCGAGTACTGCCGCCTGTACCGCGAGGCGTGGAGCCAGCCGGCCGTGCGCTGGCTGCTTTCCGTCATCCCGACGGCGATGATCTTCGACGATCACGACTTCCACGACGACTGGAACACCTCCGCGGCCTGGCGCCGCGAGTACACGGCCAAGCCGTGGTGGCGGTCCAGGATCACCGGGGCGTACCTGAGCTACTGGCTCTATCAGCACCTAGGGAACCTGTCACCGGAAGAACTCGCCAAGGACGAGGTGTGGCGTCAGGTACGCGAATCCGGCGACGCCGCGGCCGTGCTCACCGAGTTCGCCGTCCGCGCGGACGAGCGGGCCGCGGGAATCCGGTGGAGCTTTCACCGCGACTTCGGCGGCGTCCGGGTCGTAGTGATCGACTCGCGCAGCCGCCGGGTGCTCGATCCAGGCGGTCGGCGGATGGCCGACGACGCCGAATGGCGCTGGGTCACAGAAGCCGTGTCCGGCGACTGGGAGCACGTGGTGTTCGCCACCTCGCTTCCGCTGCTGCTGCCCCGCGGCATCGACGCGCTGGAGGCTTGGAACGAGGCGGTCTGCGACGGCGCCTGGGGAAGACTGGCGGCGCGGGCGGGCGAGCGGCTGCGCCGGGCGGTGGACCTGGAGCACTGGGCCGCGTTCCGCGCGTCGTTCGCGGACTTCGAAACCCTGCTGGCCGGCCTGGCGGCCGGCGCGCACGGCACGCCGCCCGCCTCCATCACGATCATCTCCGGCGACGTGCACAACAACTACCTGGCGCCGGCCGACCTGTCGACCGTTTCCCTGCCCGACGTGGCCGAGCCGGCGAGCCGGCGCAGCGTCGTCTACCAGGTCGTCTGCTCCCCGTTCCATCACGTTCTGTCACGAAAGCTGCGCGTCATGTACTGGCTGGGCTTGTCGCGGGCGGGCGAAATCGGCGGCGTCGCCCTGGCCCGGCTGGCCGGCGCGCGCAGGCCGCGGATTCGCTGGCGCCTTACGCGCGGCCCGTGGTTCGAGAACATGATCTGCCTGCTGGAATTCGACGGGCGCGGGGCGCGCGCCCGCTTCGACCGCGCCCTCCAGGGGGAGGACGGCACGCCGGTCCTTGAGCCGGCGGCAACCATTTTTGATCACTCAGCGTTAACTACGTAAATACGGGGTGTACTTATCGCTGGTTGTGGGCCAAGCTATAGAAGAACTCACGCGGACGGGGGGACGCATGACGGTTCCGTACATCCCGGCCCAGCGCGGCGGCCCGCGGCCGGCGGCCCTGGACTGGCGCGGCTACGCCGCCTGCCGGCAAGCCGACCCGAGGCTGTTCTTTCCGGTCGGTACCGACCGGGAAGCGCTGGTCCAGGGTGAGCGGGCCAAGCAGGTGTGCGCGGCCTGCCCGGTACGGACGGCGTGTCTGGACTGGGCGCTCGCCACCGGTCAAGAGCTCGGTGTCTGGGGGGGCACCGCCGCGGGTGAGCGGCGCGCACTGCGCGCCGCTCACCCGCGTATCTAACCGCCCCTAACCGCGAGCGGCGAGCGTCACCACCAGCCGGGTCAGCTCGACCCGTGAGGCCACGCCCAGCTTGCGGAAGATCTGCCGCAGGTAGTAGTCGATCGTGTGCGGTGACAGGTACAGCCGGGCGGCCGCCTCGCGGTTAGTCGCGCCTTCGGCGATGATCATGGCGACGTCCCGCTCCCCGGCGGTCAGGCTGTCCCAGCGGTCGCCCGCCCTCGGGCGGGTGACCAGGCCGCCGGCGATCCGCTGCTCGATGTCGCGGGCGGCGCGCTTGACGAGCGAGATCATGAGCGTGCTCGCTTCTTTCGCCCGGCAGGCGAGCCCGATCGTGCCGAGCACGTCCCCGGCCACGGGGTCGATGACCGGCGCGGCCGCGCAGACCATGGCGGTCAGCGTGTCCGAGTAGTGCTCGCCGGCCGCGACTAGCGCCGGGCGGCGCTGGCTCAGCGCCACCGAGATCGCCGTGGTCCCCACGGCCTGCTCGCCGTAGCGGAAGCCGGGCGCGAGGGAGAGGCGGTCAAGCGTGTTGCGCAGGCCGGCGTCGGGCACCCGGCGGTCCAGGATGCAGGCGTCGCGGTCGGATACGAGCAGGCTCACACCGGTGCCCGCCAGGTCGGTGCCAACCGCGTCCGCGACTGGTGCCGCCGCCAGCCGGAGGATATCCGCCGAGGCATCCGGCGCGGCGTAGGGCACGCAAAACCGGTCCGGCCGCACGCCATGCGCCGCCGACCGCTGCCAGGACGCCGCGATCTCCGCGCGCAGCCAGCGTCCGGGCTCCCGGCGTTCGCGTCGCGCGAGCGGCTCATCCCCGGTCAGCGGCTCTTCGGTGGCCTCCGGCTCATCGGTGGCCCGCGGCTCATCCGTGGCCGGCGGCTCATCCGGGGCCAGCGGCGGATGCCAGCCCCCCGGGGCACCGGAGAGCAGCGCGTCCCGGTTCCTGATGAGCCGACTGCCATTGCGCAGAATCTGAGTGGCGTTCGGCATGCTATGTCCCACGATGTCGAATTTCTTCCTCTGCGTAATTTTCCTTTCAACAAACAGTGAACGATTTCCCCGGAATATTCCGAGCCGCCGGTTTGGCCTCGCGCCACTTGCCATAGAAGCCGACCACTTCGCAGAGAAGTCGTCGATGTCATACTCCCCCATATTGGGACATAACGGGTGCGAAAATTGTCATGGTCTATGCGAAGTGGTCACGGTATATGCGAAGTCGTCACCACAGTGACTGATGTGACTGATGTCTCAGCCGGAGGGCGGAGGTCAGCCGGAGGGCGGGGGTCAGCCGGAGCGCGCAGGGCAGCCGGAGGGCGGAGGTCAGGCGGTGCGCGGCGTCCGCAACCCCGCGAACACCTCTGTTCAGGCGGGCGTTCGCGTTATATCGTGTATGTAGGCGAACGGAGGCGGTTAGACATGCGAGACATCGCGGAGCTGGTGTTCGGCGGCGAGCCAGCGGAGCCACGCGGGCTCCGCGCGCCCGGTGCGCCCCGCGAGCCGTTCGCGCCCCGGGGCGAGCCGCGGGACGAGGGGCTATGCGACGGCCCGCCCGCTCCGTCCGGAGACTGGTGCCAGACCACGCCGGGGTATGCCACGCTCGCGTGGTTCGCCCTCACCCTGGGCGCTAGGACTCGTCAGCACCGGTACCGGTAACGCCGTCGCGGCCGTCGCCGCTGCTGCGGGCTTGCGTGCCCTCGTCAGCGTGCGCGGCGTGATCGCCGTCCGGGGTGTGCGCGGCGTCCGCCGCGCTCGCCGCCATGGCCGAGTCCAGCTTCAGCCGCGGCCCGAGCAGCCGGCACGCGACCGGCAGCACGAACAAGCCGACCAGCGTCGTCGTCGCCAGCCCGGCGAGGAGGACGGCCGCCGCGGTGTGCAGCATTTCCAGGCCGGGCTCATCGCCCATTGCGGCGAACGGTACCAGCGCCGCCGCGGTCACCACGGCCGGCGTCACGACGAGCCCCAGCCCGATGCCGCGTGACGCCCGCGCCGTCACGGCTACCGCCTGCCGCGCGGCCATGGCGAACACCCCGAGCAGCCCGGCCGAGGCGCCGAGCTGCCCGAAGGCGCCGATCCCGAGCACCAGCAGCGTGCCACCGGACAGTGCCACCGGCAGGGACCCGAACGCGAGTGCGGCCAGCCGCCAGCTGCCCGTCGCCGCCTGAGCGATCAGCAGCACCCCGGCCAGCGCGGCGACCACGAAGCCGACGAACGCGGCCGTTGAGGTGCCCGCGCCGCTCGTCCCGCTCGGCGTCAGCCCGGTCGCGGCGGTGCCTGTCACCAGTTCCGCGTGGTAATTCCGGGGAAAGTGGAACGACGCGAGCCGGCTGCCGATGGCGGCGCTCACCGCGCCGGCCTGCCCGGCCGGCACCAGCGCGGTGACGTCCAGGTACCGCGAGTCTGCTTGCTGCTCGATGTCGGCGGGCTCCTGGCTCATCGAGATCCTCGCCACCTGGCCGAGCCGGACATGCGCGCCGCCCGGTGTGGTGAGCTCGAGGGCGCGCACGGCCGGCAGGTTGTCGCGGAGCGCGGGCGGGCCCGACACCTCGACGTCGAAGACCTCCTGGCTGCGGAAGTCGTCCTCGACGGTGAGCCCGTACAGCAGCGGGCCGGCCTCGCGGCGGATGTTGGCGGGAGAGATGCCGGCGCGCGCCGCCGCCGTCGGGTTCACGGTCATGTCCACGGTCGGCTGCTCGACGGGGAAGGGCACCTGCGTGCCGACCACGCCGCCGATCCGGAGAATGACCAAGCGCAGCTGCCCGGCGAGCCGTTCAAGCCCGCCGTAGTCCGCCCCGTACACCCGGGTCACGACCTGCGTGGCCGGCGCGGTCAGCACGCCCGCCATGGCGTCGGTCTCGTCCGTGCTCACCGAGCCGGTCAGGCCGGGGATGGCGGCGGCGACCGACTGCACGGCCGCGACCGCCGGCCCGTAGTCGGCGCCCGGCTTGATCGTGATCCACAGCTGCGCGGTGCTGGCGCCGGCCACCTGGTCGGAGGTGACCGCGGGGCGGCCGATCGTCGCGCCCACGGCCGCGACCGCCGGCAGCGCGCTCAGTTCGGCGCTGGCCCGCGCCACCATCTGGTCCATCGCGGTCAGCGACACGCCCGGCGGTCCGTTCAGCGTCGCGATCAGCCCGCTGTCGTCGAACGACGGCTGGTTCGGGTGCATGAAGGGCAGCACCGCCAGCGCCACAGCACCGAGAGCGAGGCTGACCGCCGCGCCGGTCAGTATCAGCCGCGGCGCCAGCGCGAGCCTCTCGATCAGCCGCGCGTAGCCGGCGCCGAGCACCCGGGGCAGCGGGCTGCCGTGCGTCTGCGGCGGCAGCACCGTGAGCAGCAGGACGGCGAGCGCGGGGGTGGCGGTCACCGCCACCACCATGGAGACGATCACGGCGAGCGCGAACGACACCGCCATCGGCCGTACGAACGACGCAGTCGGCCCGGTGGCCAGCAGCAACGGGACGACGCTCAGCGCCGCCGCCAGGCCCGCCCCGGTCAGTGTGCCGCGCATGTCCGCGCACGCCGCCGCGATCAGCCGCGCGGTCCGCCGGCTGGGAGCGCCGGCGGCGTGCGGAGTGGGTGCGCCGCGAGCCTGGTCCGGCCCTATCCTGGCGGCGATCGCCTGCGCCTCGCCGACCGCCTCCATGACGACGATCGCGAGCGCGAGCAGCAGGCCGAGGGTGACCAGCGCGTTGAAGGTGTACCCGCGCAGCGCGAGCACCGCGGTCGCGGCCACCAGCGACAGCGCCATCGCGAACAACGCGGTGAACGACAGCCGCAGCTGCAGCAGCAGCGCGAGCAGGGCGAGCGCGGCGAG
Organism: Trebonia sp.; assembly: GCA_035571275.1. Lineage (GTDB taxonomy): Bacteria > Actinomycetota > Actinomycetes > Streptosporangiales > Streptosporangiaceae > Trebonia. The sequence goes on along the minus strand of DATMKQ010000079.1, from coordinate 26,072 downwards.
CACACCCGCCGCCACCAGCGTGCTGCGCAGGTTGTCCAGCGCGCCGCGCAGGTAATCGTCCTCGTGGAACAGCGAAGCGTCGACGGTGACCCCGGGCAGCCGCGGCTCCATGGCGGTCAGCGTCTGGTCCACCTCACGAGTGACCCCGAACACGCCCGCCGACGGCAACGACTGCACCACCAGCATCACGCCCTGGCTATCGCCCTCCTCCCCGTCGCCGATTAGCGCCTGGCCGCCCTGCGTGACCTGTGCCACGTCGCCGAGCCGCACCCCCTTGGCGGCGCCGGCGACCCGCAGGTTCGCCATCGCGGCGGGTGTCGCGAACGGCAGCGCCGGCTGTATCGTGCCCGGCGCGGACGACGCCACGGGCGACACCTGCTGAGCCTCCCCGGCGGTCCGCATGATCTGCGCGAGCGTGACGTGGTCCGCGGCCAGCCGGGCGGGGTCGACCTGTACCTGCAGTTGCGGGCCCGCCTGCCCGAACGTCGAGACGTTCGCCACGCCGGGCAGCGCGAGCAGCTTGGGCACGATCGCCCACCGGGCGAGCACCGACTCGTCGGCCAGGCTGAGCGTGCTCGAGGTCAGCCCGATGAGCATGACGTCGCTCGCCGACGACGCCGGCGCGGTCATGACGGGCCGCCCGGCCGCCCCGGACAGCGCGGCCGCCCCGGACAGCCGCTGCTGGACCAGTTCCCTGGCGCGATCCGGGTCGGTGCCGGCCGCGAAGCGCAGCTCGATCGCCGACAGGCCGGCCACCGAGTCCGAGGTGATGTCGGCGACCCCGGGCACGCCGTTCCTCAGGTTTTTCTCAAGCGGAAGGGTGACCAGCGCCTCGACCTCGGCGGCGGACAGCCCCGCGGCCTCGGTCTGCACGTCGACCGTGGGCGGGGACGTCCCCGGCAGCGCCTCCGCGGGCATCTGCGCCAGCCGCAGGATGCCGGTCACCATGATCGCGACGGCGAGCGCCACCACCAGCAGCCGGAGCCGGATGCTGATATCGACGATCCTGCGCAACCGCCGTCACCCCCGTCCCAGCGTTGCGCCTGAGTCCCCCCAGTCCAGTCCTACCCGCTAAACCATTCATCCGAACGGTCCCCAGCTCCCTGCTCAGCGCCCATGCCTGCCTCCGGTGCCCGACCCCAACCCATCCGTCCCCCCGCGCGAGGCCCTGTTCGCGTTAGTGTGGATCGTTTTCCATGGCGGAGCATGGAAAACGATCCACGCTCATCGAATTCGGGTTGCCGGACCCACCGTCAGGGCGAGACGGTGCCCGCCGCTAGGGCGACGGCGATGCCGACCGCCGCCGCGGCGAGCAGGGTCGGCACGACGCCGCGGCGCAGGGCGAACAGCAGGATCAGGGCGCCGGCCAGCACGAGGTACTGCCAGGGATGGCTGACCTCCCTGGTCAGCGTGACCACCGAGCCGAAGATCGCGCCGATGGCGGCGGAGCCCGCCCCTTCGAGGAAGGCGCGGGCTCGCTGGTCGCCGCGGATCTTGTCGAAGTGACGCCCGCCGAGCAGCACGAACGCGAACGACGGCGCGAAGGCGACCGCGGAGGCGAGCAGCGCCGCGCCGATCCCCCCGGCGGCGTAGCCGACCACGGCGACCGTCTGCACAACCGGGCCCGGCGTGATCTGGCCGAGCGCGACCGCGTTGAGGAACTGCGCGCCGGTCATCCAGTGGTACCGGCCGACCGCGTCGGCCTGCATAAGCGGGATGATCACGAACCCGCCGCCGAACGACAGCGCGCCCACCTTGAACGCCACCCACGCGACCGAGGCCAGCACCCCGCCCCCGGCCAGCCACGTTACGGCCAGCGGCGCCGCCGCGAGCCCGCGCAGCTTCGCGCCGCCGCCACCGTCGCCCGCGCCACGCTCGCCCGCGCCACCGTCGCCCGCGCCACGCTCGCCCGCGCCACCGTCACTGGCACGCCCGGCGCGCCGTGCGGCCGCCGTCCGGACGATGAGCTCGACGGCGCCGCAGGCCAGCAGCACGGCGACCAGCCACGGGCCGATCGTCGGCGCCGCGGCGAAACCGGCGGCCAGGTAGCACACCCAGCGCGCCGTGGCGCGCCGGTTGCGCCAGCTCGGGACGGCCAGCGACCAGCCGGCGGCGGCCGCGACGGCGGGCACCGCGCCGCCCGCGCCGGCCCCGGCGCCGAGCACGGCCAGCGGCGGGGATTTCGACACGAACAGCACCGCGAGCGCGAGGATGACGATCAGGCCGGGCACGATGAACGCCCCGCCGCCGATCAGGGCGCCCGCGCGGCCGCGCAGCCGCCAGGCGCAGAAGATCGCGAGCTGGGTGGAGGCCGGGCCCGGCATTACGTTGCAGACCGCGATCGCGTCCTCGAACTCCCTCGCGTCCAGCCAGTCCTCGCGCTCCACGCAGAGCTGCCGCAGCAGCCTGATGTGCGCGGGCGGCCCGCCGAACCCAGTGACCCCGACCCGTCCCCACTCGCGCAGCACCGTCGTCAGCGGCACACTGGACATCGCATGCTGCTCACCGGCGGCGTCCGCCTCATGCGTCACGGGGGCATCGTAGTATGCGCGGCCCGTCACCCGGGTAGACCAGAGCCGTGGACGTCGAGGTCGTCATCGAGATCCCGCAGGGGTCGCGGAACAAGTACAAGATGGACCAGCGGACCGGACGCATCCGGCTGGACCGGATGCTGTTCACGTCGACGCGCTATCCCCTCGACTACGGGTTCATCCCTGGCACGCTGGCCGTGGACGGTGAGCCGCTGGACGCGCTCGTCTGGCTGGAGGAACCGGCGTTCCCCGGCGTGGAGGTGACCGCGCGGCCCGTTGGCATGTTCGTGATGTACGACGAGGACGGCCTGGACGGCAAGGTGCTCACCGTGTGCTCGAACGACCCGCGGATGGACTGGGTGCGCGAACTCGACGACGTGCCCGCCCACCTCACCGCGGAGATCGGCCACTTCTTCAACATCTATAAGGAGCTTGAGCCGGGCACGTGCACCGAGGTCCGGGGCTGGCTAAGCCGTACCGAGACCGAGCACGCCATCGAGGCGGCGCGGGTGCGTGCCGCCGCGGGCTAAGGGGAACTCCGCGCGTCGTCGCGGCGTCTAACGAGCGTGACGCGCATCCGGTGGAGACGCGCCGACGGGGGCGCGATGCTCGCGGCGGCTGTCATCACCGCGGCTGTCATCACCGCGGCGGGCTGCACCGGGGCGCGGGCACCCGGGGCAGCGAACCGGGCGACGGCACAGGCTCGTTATCTCCAGACGTCAACCCCGCCCGCGCCGTCGGGGCTGCCCGGGGTGGTCGTGACGACTCCGCCGGCCGCGGTCACTCGCCGGCTGCCCGGCGCGACCGGCGGCGCGCGGGCGCTGTGGCAGGGCGCGCCGTGGGGCGGCGTGACGTTCGACGGCGGGACGCTGCTCGGCATCGACGGCGCGCAGGTCGACGCGATCGCGGCCGCGACGGGAAAGCCCGCCTGGACGGCGACGATGCCCCCGGCCTTCACGCAGATCCTGGGGCTGTTGCCCGCGGGGAACGAGGTCATCGTCGAGGCCGGGCGCCCGGTGGGGCAGGCGCCTGCCGCGGTGTTCGCCGTCGTCACCGAGTACGTCGCGCTGGACCTGGCCACCGGCCGGGTGCTGTGGGCGGTGCCGGTCGGCGGCGCCTACCAGAATCCGCCGCTGGCGGCGTCGGGCCGGTACTTGCTCACCGGGGACACGACCGGCGCGGTGGTCGCGCGGGTCATCGCGACAGGCGCGGTCGCCTGGCGGGACCCGCGTCCCGCGGCGTGCCGCCAGCCGGCCAGCGCGGGGACCGACAACGCGGGCCTCGGGCTGGCGGCGGACGGGCCGGTGGTCGCCGCCTCTTTCGACTGCGGCCCGCGCGTCGTCGTCCGGCGCCTCGACCCCGCGACAGGAATGGCACTGTGGACCTGGCAGTCGCCGGCCGTCGCGGCCGGTGCGATGCAGCAGCTCGCCGTTACCGCGGCGGCGAGCAGCGGCGGGATCGTGCTGCTGGCCGGCGAGATCGCCGCGCCGCCCGCGGCCCGCGAGTTCACCGCGCGGCTGCCGCGGCACTACGGCTGGCCGCGGGCGCTCGACCCGCCCGACCAGGTGAGCACCGTCCTCGCGCTCAGCGCGGCGGACGGCCAGCCGCTGTGGACCGAGCTGGGCGGCCAGCTCGAGACGTTCACGCTGACGGATGGCGCGGTGTGTGAGGTGGTCAGTACCGGGCTGGAGTGCCGCGACGACGCGACCGGCGCCGCGACGATGCCGACCCTGCTGACCGGCAGGCAAGACGGGGACAGCCCGCCGTACGCGGATGACGCGCTCGCCGGGATCAGCGGCGATTTCGCCGCGGTCACGGTCCCGTCCGCGGCGACCGGGACCGTGACGGTGCGGGTGATCCGCGTGCGGGACGGCGCGACGGTGGCGCGGGTCCGGGTGGCGATCGGGCCGGAGTCCCGCGACGGCTCGGACTATCAGGTCTTCGCGGTCGCCGCCGGGCCGCTGCCCGGCGGCGCGGTGGAGGTGCTGCTACGGCGCGTCGACCTGCCCGGCTACCCGCTGCTCGCCCTCAAGGTGCCTTTGTCAGCCGGTAAGCGCGTACTTCTGCACCAGGGCGCCGACCTGCGGAAGCGCCGACTTCACGTGCTTGGCGGCGCCGCCGCGCACCGTGTTGTACGCCTTCACGATGACAGGCCGGTTCGAGTTGCGGCCGCGCTCGTCGGTGATCGACAGCAACGCCTCGCTCACCTCGTCCTCACGCTTGGCCAGGTAGTCACCGAACGACCCGCCGCCCGCGGCGTCGAAGTCCGCCCAGTACGGCTGAAGCACTTCCGTCATGCGTGGCAGCAGCGTCTCGATCATGTCGTGAATGTGATTGGCGGAAAAGGTCCGCACTGTCTTGTAAGCGAGCTTGACGGCTGTTCCTGAGATGCCGGACATCGCGCGGAGCTCGTGATCGACCAGCGCCTCGCAGTCCGCGACCACCTGCGGCTGGATCTGCGGAGCGAGCAACATCTCTTGAAGCGTGGCTGCCATGGCTGGCGTTCTCTCCTTATCGCAGGGGGCGCCCAGCGCCGCATCCCGCGGCCCCCGCCCCGTTGGTCCCCGCCGGGGCATGCCGCCCCAGGCTCCGTGCATGGCTAACGTAGCGGGACTGGTCCCCAGCCGCCGGCCCGCTAGCAAAAACTATCTAGAACGTAACGAAATGTCATTTTCTGGGAGCCCTAAGATGACGCTGTGACGGCATCCGATTCGGGCCCGCTGCCCGCATCCGCGCGAGTACCTAAGGTATGGGGACACGTCCCACCGCGCAACAAGAACTTCACTGGTCGCGAAGAGATACTCGCGCTGTTGCGCGACAGGCTGACGAGCGCGAGTTCGGTCACCGTGCTTCCGCACGCCCTGCAGGGCATGGGCGGTGTCGGCAAGACTCAGGTGGCCATCGAGTACGCGTACAGGTACGCGGCCGACTACGACCTGGTCTGGTGGATCCCGGCTGATCAGCCGCCGCTGGTGCGGTCGGCCCTCGCCGCGCTGGCACCGCAGGTCGACGTGCCGCCCGCCACGGCGTCAGGGATCGAGGCCGCGGCGACCGCGGTCCTCGAAGCACTGCGCCTGGGCAGGCCGTTCAGCCGCTGGCTGCTGGTCTTCGACAACGCCGACCAGCCAGAAGACCTCATCGACATCATCCCGCAAGGTCCCGGGCACGTGCTGGTGACCTCGCGGAACCATCGCTGGGAATCGCGGGTGGACAGCGTTCAGGTCGACGTGTTCACCCCGGAAGAGAGCATCGCCTTCCTCGAGCGGCGGATCCGCGGCGAGCTCGACAGGACCAACGCCAGCGCGCTCGCCGCCGAGCTCGGCTACCTGCCGCTGGCACTGGAGCAAGCCGGCGCGCTGCAGGCCGAGACCGGCATGTCGATGGAGGAGTACCTGCGGCTGCTGAAGGAGCACGCGGTACAGATCATGGCCGAGGGCAAGTCACCCGACTACCCGCTGTCCATGACCGCGGCCTGGAAGCTCTCGGTATCGACGCTCGAGCGGTACCAGGCCGAGGCGCTTGAGCTGCTGCGCTGCTGTGCGTTCATGGGACCCGAGCCCATCCCGCGTGACCTTTTCCCGCGCGGCGCGCACGCGCTGCAGCCGCCGCTGCGCGACTTGCTCGCCGACCCGATCAGGCTGGCGCGGGCGATTCGCGAACTCGGCCGGTTCGCGCTGATCCGGATCGAGGGCAGGGCCTGGCACATCCACCGGCTGACACAGGCCTTGCTGCGCGACGACCTGGAGCCGCAGGACCAGGAACGGTACCGCGAGCAGGCACAGCTTGTGCTCGCGGTGGGCGCCCCGCAGGAGCCGACCAACGACCGCAACTGGCCGCGGTACGCCGAACTAGTGTCGCACGTCGCCTCGGACGCGACCCAGATCGACCAGTCCGAGGACCCGGCGGTGCGGCATTTCGCGACCGACATCGTCCGGTACCTGTATGAGTCGGGAGACTTCGCCGCGGCCCGCACCTTCGCCGAGCGGTTCATCAGCGCGTGGACCGCCAAACCGTCCATCCCGCGGGGCGATCAGCAGTTGCTCCGCGTGCGGCGGCACCTGGCGAACGCCCAGCGCGCGCTCGGTCAGTTCGACGCCGCCTTCACCGAAGACGAGGCGATCCTCCGGATCGCGACCGAGACGTTCGGCGAGAGCGACTCGTTCACCTTGCAGCTGACCAACTCCTTCGGCGCCGATTTGCGAGCCAAGGGAGAGTTCGCGACCGCACTGGAGCTGGACCTGCGATCGTATGAGGCGCACAAGGAGGTGGTCGGCGCCGCGGATCACCAGACGCTCCGCGTGGCGAACAACCTGGCGCTGGATTACGCGCTGAACAGCCGCTACCCGGAATCGCGTGACCTGCACAACGAGACGTACCGGCTGCGCAGCGAGGGGCCGGCGGAGATTCCCGCCCAGGAACTGCTGTCCTCGCTGGGCGGGCTGGCCAGGTCATTGCGGCTGTGCGGCGACTACAGCGCGGCGCGGGACGTGGGCCAGGAGGCCTATGACTCCGGTACCGCTTCCCTCGGCGCGGAGCATCCGCGCACGCTGGAGGTGGCGATCGACCTGTCGATCGCGCTGCGGCGCGTCGGTACCTCCTACACCGACGCGGAAGACCTGGCCACGGCCGTCTTCGAACTGTGCCGCGCGACCCTGGGCAAGTCCGCGCCGCTCACGCTGGCGGCCATCGTCAGCCTCACGAACATCCAGCGCGCCAGCAGCCAGATCGTTGACTCGCTGGAGATGAGCAGGCAGGCGGCGGACGAGTTCGGCAAGCTGTTCGGCACCGACCACCCCTACTATTACGGCTGCCTTGGCAACGTCGCGCTGCTCGAGCGCGTGAACGGGAACGCGCAGCGGGCACGCGCCCTGAACGAGGAGGCCCTCGCCGGGATGAGCGCCAGGCTGGGCCGCGATCACCACTACACGCTGACCGTGGCCGTCAACCTGGCGAGTGACCTGGCCGGCGTCGGCGAGAGTGAGAGCGCCCGCGGGCTTGGCGAGGGCTCGCTGCGCAGGCTGCGCCGGGTGCTGGGCGAGGACCATCCGCAGACCCTCGGCTGCGCGGCCAACCTGGTCGTCGACCTGCGTAACGGCGGGCCCGCGAGAGACGTGGACGAGCTGTACACCGACACGATCGCCAGGTACCGCGCGACGCTGGGCGCCGACCACCCGGACGCCATGGCGGCGCAGGAGGGCCGCCGGCTGGACTTCGACTTCGACTCGCCGCAGATCTAGCGAGGCAGGGCAGGCGAGAACGCGGGGAGGACGAGCACGGGGCCGTGCCGGTCCTCCCAGCGGGCCCGGTGCCGCTCGTTTTCCGCCGTGGCCAGCCGCCGCGCCGGCCCCGGCACCGGCTCGTCCAGCCAGCGCCGCAGCGTCGCGGACATCGTCGCGACGAACCGCTCGCCGTCGCGCGTCAGCTGACCGCTGGCCAGCAGCGTGCCGCAGCCCACCGCGGTGGCCTCCCGCCAGCGGGCGAACTCGGTGTCAGCGACGGCGTCGGCGTCGCCGACGGCGTCCGCCGCCCGCTGGCGGCGCCAGAAGCCCGTCACCCCGAGGTGGGCGTACGTGCCCTGCAGCAGTCCGCTGGCTGGCCGCGGGTCCTCGCGCCAGGGCGCGTAGTACCGGGACCCGTCGTCGGCGTGGGTCAGCGAAACGAGGTCGAGCACCGCGGACAGCTTCATGTGCTGCACCTCGTGGGCGAGCGTGAGAGCGAGGCCGCGCGCGTCGGCCGGCTCGGACATCGCGACCGCGCCGAACGCCTCCGGTGCGGACGAACTGACCTGGCCGTGCGGCGGGGTGGCCAGCGGGACCGCCACGGCTATCACGGCCGCGACCTCCGCGGCGACGCGGGGATGGTGCTGCCGTAGCAGGTCCCAGGCGCCCGCGAAGGCCGGCCGCCACGTGCTCAGGTCCGGCGCGACCGCCGTGTGCGCGGCGGCCGGCATGCGGAACGGGTCGATGTCATCGAGGAGGATGCCGGCCATCTCGCCGGCCGCGGGCAGCACGGGGCGAAGCGGCCGCCAGCCCGCGGCGGCCTCGCGGTAGCGAGCCGGAATGTCGACGTGTCCGCCCGCGATGCGCACCCGCGCGCCGTCGGGTGTGATCCGCACGGTCGCGACACCGGCGCCCGCACCGACGTCGACAGCGCCCAGCGACGGCAGCACCACCCGCCCGTCCACGGCCGACACGGGTATCTCGCCGGGTTCTCCGGCGCGGATCGCCGCCGCGGCGGCGATGTTGCCGAGCCCGTCGGCGCAAGCGCCGGGGCGCCGCGGTCCGCCCCGGAGCGCGAGCGTGGTCCGGTAGGCCCAGGCGCCCACCGCGGGGTAGCGGACGACCGCGCCGACCGCGCCGGGATCCCTGCGCTGCGCCCTGGCGAGCAGGTCATACGCCGCGGGCGCGTGCTCGCCGATGCCGCGCAGCAGCAGCACGTGCTTGCTGTACTGGGACCGCCGCAGCAGGCCGATCGCCGCGGCGCCGCCGCCGGCGGCCAGCACGTCGAACGCGGACGCGGGCAGCCGGTGGTAGGCCAGGCTCATCGAGCGACTCCCCGCAGGCCAGCTCCGTGCGCGGCTAGCCGCCGGTCGACATCGGCTTGCACGGTCGCGCGAATGTGATCGATGAGGCGCATCAGATCCGGGCAGTAGACGGAGGGGTTGGCGAACCCCGTGGCGGCGCGGTACCGGTGCGCGTACAGGCCGCCGCCGCACACCCGGCTGAGGTGACATTCCTGGCATCGCGCGCACAAGGCGCGCACGCCCCAGTGCCGGGCGGCGATCTCAGGCAGCCACAGTGCGGCGTCGAATGCGTCGCGTTCGACATCCAGGCCGGTGCGCGACGCCCCGTGGAAGGCCGCCTTCAGCGTGTCGACCTGTTCGATGGCCCCGTTGGTCTCCACCACCACGACGTTCACCGGCGCCGCCCCGACGCTCTCCGCACCGGAAATGCCGCCAAGCAGCGCCCGGACAATTTCCTCGAACAGGCGCACACGCGTGCGCGGCCGCGCGTACCAGTCGTCGAAGATGGTGATCAGCCAGTCCGCGTAGGGCGTCCGCGCCGGGTCGGCGACCCGCCCTGGCGGCGGTGCGTCCCAGTGGCCGTGGGGGAGCAGGAAGTCGGTCTTCGGCGGGCCGCAGGAGAGCAGCGCGTGGTAGGTGCCGAGCGGGTCGTTGCGCGGGTCGATCACGCACAGCACGCCGCTGAACAGGTCGCGGTACCGCGGCGAGGTCAGTAGCGCCAGGCCCGCGGCGACCGCCGCGTGGCTGCCCCGCCCGTCGCGGAACCGCCGGTGCCTGTCGTGGGCGGCGGCCGCGCCGTCGAGGCTGACACCGACCTCGATGCCCAGCCGGCGGAACATGTCCAGGAACTTCTCGTCCAGCCGGACACCGTTGGTCTGCACCCGCGGGCGCACGGCGACGTCGTGGCCCGCGGCGTCCCTGATCATGGCCACCAGCCCGGCGATGAAGTCAGGCCCGGCGAGCAGCGGCTCGCCGCCGTGCAACACGACGCCGATCTCGGGCACCTCGTGCGCCCGGACGTGCTCGCCGATGCGGAAGGCGACCTGCCGCGCGGTGGCCTGCGACATCCGCGGGGGCTGATCCCGCCAGGACCGGTCGGCCATCTCGTACACGTAGCAGTAATCACACGCCAGATCGCAGCGGCTATGGATCTTGACGACGAATTCCCTGAAGGGCGGGGACGGGAACGAGTCCGCGGCTACGTCGAGCATGGCCGTCCATTCACGCGGGGCGCGCGGGGCATACGCACATCCAACCACGCCGACACGCCTCACGTGAGGCACCTCCGCCTTTCCTGGCGCGTTAACCTAGCAGCCACCGGCATTTCCCAACGCCCCGGACATAACGCGCGAAGGTGATCGATGACCACTCGCCGGCCCCTGCTGTTCGCCCTGATAACCGGGCTGTGCCTGGCCGCGGCAGCGGCCCTGCTCAGCGTCTTCGTCATCGCGGGCGTGTGGGGCAAGGTCGGCACGGTTGGCGCGGCGATCGCCGCGTTCGGGGTCGTCGTCGCGCAGGCGCGAATCGCCGCGGCGATGGGCGCCAGCGATCAGGAGCGGACCGCGCGGGCCCGCGGCATCTTCATGCCGGGCGGCAAGCCCGCGCTGGTGCGCGCGATCACGAATCCGGTCGACGTCGGCGTGCACAGCGCCCCGCGGCTCGAGGGCGCGGCGCGGCTGCCGCCGTACGTCCCCCGAGATGTCGACCCCGAACTGCGCCGGGCGCTCGGCGGTCCCGGCTTCGTCCTGGTGGTCGGCGACGCGGCGGCCGGCAAGACGCGCGCCGCCTACGAGGCGATGCGCGCGGTGCTGGCCGGGCACGTTTTAATAGCCCCGACGAAGAGCGGCGAGCTGACCACCGCGCTGACCGCGGCCCGCGCCCAGCGCGACTGCGTCGTGTGGCTGGACAGCCTGCAGCGCTACCTGGGCGCGGAAGCGATCACGAGCAGGCAGATCGCGGAGCTGCTCGCCGGCGACGGGCATCACCGGGTCGTGCTGGCGACCTTGCGCGCCACGCAGGAGACCCGGCTGATGCTGATGGCGGGGAGCCTGCCTGGCGGGCAGTCGACGCGCGATGGCCAGGCCGTCCTCGACCAGGTGACGAACCGGATCGTGATCGACCGCCTGTTCAGCGCGCCGGAGCAGGCCCGCGCCGCGGCGCTGGCCCGCGACGACAGGCGGCTGGCCGACGCTCTCGCGCACGCCGACAGGTACGGCATCGCCGAGTACATGTCCAGCGGACCACAGCTGCACACCGAATGGCAGAACGGCTGGGAGCGAGGCGCGCACCCGCGCGGCGCCGCGCTGGTCGCCGCGGCCGTCGGCTGCCGCCGGGCGGGGTACACCGGGCCGCTGCCCAAGGCGCTGCTCGACGAACTGCACGAGGAGTACCTGCGCGGCCGCGGCGGGATGCTGCTGCGTCCTGAGCCGCTCGATGCGGCGTGGCGGTGGGCGACCGACCTGCGCGACAGCGGCGGCTCGCCGCTGTGGTCCGCCACCCGCGATCGCTACGACGTCTTCGACTACCTCGTCGACGCGGCCGAGCGCGAGCCGTCCGAGCCGGTGGCGGAGCGGACCGTCTACGCGGCGCTGCGGCACGCCCGGCCGGGCGACGCGGTGAGCATCGCCGCCACCGCCTGGTATCACAACCGTCCCGAGCTGGCCGAGGCGGGTTTCCGCACGGCGTACACCCAGCTCAGCGCGACCGTCGGCCCGAACGCGGCGACCACGCTGTCCAGCCGCAGCGACCTGGCGGTCACCCTGCACGCGATGCACAGGCTGCCGGACGCTGAGGCCGAGTACCGTGCCATCTTGACCGCGCGCGCCGCGGCCCTGGGCGCGGCCCACCCCGACACCCAGAGCAGCCGCAACAACCTGGCGGTGGTGCTGCACGAGCAGCGCAGGTTCGCCGAGGCAGAAGCGGAATACCGCGATGTGCTCGACGTGCGCGTCGCGGCGCTCGGCCCCGCCCACCCCGACACGCTCACCAGCCGGAACAACCTCGGGGTCGTGCTCGGCGACCTCGGCAGGCTCGAGGAGGCGCAGGCTGAACTCGAGGAGGCGGCGCGGCTGCGAGAGCAGGTGCTCGGCCCCGACCACCCGCACACCGTCATCAGCCGGGACAACCTCGCGGGCGTGCGGCGCAGGCAGGCGAGCTTGTGATCAGCCGGGGCTAACCCGCGGACCGTTCTGTCCGGGCAGCCGCCAGCCAAGCTCCCTGACCGCCGCGGACAGCTCGGTCTGGATGGTGGCGTCGGACGGCATCCGCTGCACGGCCGCGTGCAGCTCGTTGATCCCGGCGAGCAGGTCGCCGCGCTCGATCAGGATCCGGCCGATGGCGACGAGCAACAGCGCGACCATCGAGTGTTCCATGGCCGCCGTGAACAGGCCGAGCGCCTCGCGGTAATGCGTCTCGGCCCGCGCCAGCTCGCGCTCCTCGCGGGCGATGTTGCCGAGCAGCGACCTGGCACTCCCGTGCAGCATCAGGTCGGTCTCCGACGCGGCCAGCCGGGCCAGCTCCGCGTACCGCGCGGCGAGGCTGAGCTCGCCGACGGTGAGCGCGCGCTCGGCGGCCAGCAGGTACCCGGCCGAATCGCCGTCCGGCGACAGGTCGTCCGGCGTGTGCCGCAGCGGTTCGATGACCCGGTCGCTGATCAGCTGGTAGACGCGCGACGCGGCCGGCGCGGTGGCCGCCCCGCCCGGCGGCTCGGCGCGCGCCCGGAGCAGGTGACCGTCTTCGAGGGCCCTGGCGACCGTCGTCGGCAGGCCAGCGGTTGACACCGCTCCCTCGGCCGCGTCCAGCCGGCCGCCCGCCGTCGCGACGAACGTGCTGATGAGCCAGAACCGCAGCCACGGGACCTGAATGCCGTGAGCCAGCGCGGCCGCGGTGATCGCGACGCCGCAGTAGCGGGCGAGCGCGTCCTCGATGTCACCGTAACGCCGCAGCTCACGAGCGGTGATCATGCTGGTGCGCCGGCGCATCAGCTCCCACAGCCGGGCGCACACGGACTGGATCAGGACCGGCTCTACCCGGTCCGCCACGACGTGCCGCTCGCTCCCGTCCGTGGTGACGATGCGGCTGGTCCGCAGCGCCGCGATCAGCTCGCTGGCCGCCTCGGGCTCGAAGCAGCCCGGCCCCGTCACCGCCTCGCGCGCCCGGTCCGGCTCCAGAGCCCGCACTTCGATCAGCGCCGCCGGGTGCGCGAGGACGTCGGCGAACCGGTGCAGCGCCTCGTCCCGCAGGCAGATGAGCAGGCGCAGCGCGGGCTGCTGCTCGACCGCGTCCGCCAGCTCGCGCAGGAACCGCATCCGCTGCGGCTGCCGCGACGGCGGTCCCGCGAACAGGTCGTCGGCCTGATCGATGGCCACGAGCAGCGCCTTGGACGGATCCAGCTGCCTGATCCGGCTGGCGGCGAACTCGTCCACGGTGAAGGGATCCAGCGTCAGCCCCGCGCCGAGCGGTGACCACGAGCGCAACAGGGCGAGCGTGTACGGAGTGTGCGGCCCAGGGGGAGCGATAGGCGAACTCGACCCCTGCGAGAATCCGCCTATCGGCAGCAGTTCGACGTTGCTGCGGTTAACCAGCGGCAGCACGCCGGCCGCGAGAAGCGAGCTTTTCCCGACACCCGCCGGACCGGACACGAATGTCAGCCGGTTGCTGCGCCACGCCGCGGCGAGCGCGGCGGCCTCCTCGTCGCGACCGTAGAACCGGCCGCTATCCGCACGCTGGAAAGGACGGTGACCAGGATATCTGAGTTCGACGCTCATTGATTATCCGGTCACTCCAGTAAACAGGTGCCTAGATGCTTGAATTGAAGCCGTGATACGCGCTTCCATTCTGTCCGGAGGCCACGATATAGTCCAGAGCAAGCTTGAGATCGACGCCCGTGATTGCGGTGGATAGCTCGTCGAAGTTCAGCCCGCCGACGTCAATCAGCCCGCCGCTTGCGGCAGCGGCGGCGGTGGTGCTAGCCGGGGTGATGTCCTCGGCCGTGTTGTCGCTCATGGTGCTCCTCGCGTCGTGGCGCCTGTCCAAGATGAGCATAATGGTCAGCCACTGAAAATTTCCGGGGGAAAACACGGGGACCGTTCGGGATAAAAAGATCTTTTTACCGAACGGCGCGGCGTGACTCCCGCTGCCCACTGTGTACCTCGCCGCGACGGGCAGCCCAGCGCCCCCCAAAAGTGTCCGGCTGCGTCTGGACACCCCCCCATAAGTGTCCTACGGTGCTGCTATGGCCTCACCGGTGATGCCTACAGGCCACGACCATCCCGAGGTCAGCCGCCTGTTCGAGGTGCGCGACGATCCCGCCCGGGACCTGGCACGGCAGGCGGGGGCGGTGGCGCGGGCCTGTCACGCCATGGCGGTGCGCTTTCACCGGGGCGGCAAGCTGATCGTGTTCGGCGCGGGCGGCCCGAGCACCGACGCCCAGCACGTCGCGGTGGAGTTCGTGCATCCCGTCATCGTCGGCAAGCGCGCGCTCCCGGCGATCTCGCTGACCACCGACGTGGCCACGGTGACCGGCATAGCCGAACGCGACGGCGTGGACGCGATCTTCGCCTACCAGATCCGCTACCTGGCCGAGCCCGCCGACATCGCCCTGGGCATCGGCGCTGTCGGTGCCAGCCCGAGCGTGCTGGCGGGCCTGGAGACGGCGCGCGAACTCGGCCTGCTGACGATCGCGCTGGTCGGCGAAGGCGCCGTACCCGTAGGGGCCGATCACGTGCTCAGGGTGGCGTCGGCGGATCCGCGGGTGGTCAAGGAACTGCAGGTGACCACGTACCACATTCTGTGGGAGCTGGTACACGTGTTCTTCGAGCAGCCGGGAGTGCTAGATCCGGGCGTGGTGTCATGAGCGCCGAGTACCTGCCGGATGACTGTCACGGCGACGCCTGCGTCACGTGCTCCGACACCGCCGTCGAGGTGCGGGTGCTGCGGCTGCTGCCGGACGACATGGCCGTCGTGGCCACCGCCGCGGGCGAGGAG
Source organism: Trebonia sp. (assembly GCA_035571275.1). Taxonomy (GTDB): domain Bacteria; phylum Actinomycetota; class Actinomycetes; order Streptosporangiales; family Streptosporangiaceae; genus Trebonia. Next base: position 11,033 of record DATMKQ010000079.1, on the reverse strand, counting down.
CAGGTCAGCGTCGCCCTCGTGACCGCGTCGGCCGACGACACGATCCTGGTGCACGCGGGGGAAGCCATCGCCCGGCTGCATCGCCAACCGGGGGGCGCTGACCATGTCGGTTGAGTCGCTGTACCCCTTCCTGTACGCCGGCCCGGGCGACCTGGCGGGTGTGCTCGAGCAGGTTCGCGCGTCGACCGTCGCCAAGATCGAGGAGATCGGCGAGCTGCGCCGCGTCATCCGCGCGCGCGACGGGGCGCGGCTGGCCCAGTGCGCGCGGGAGGCGGCGGACCGGTTCGCGGCGGGCGGGCGGCTGTTCGCCTTCGGCAACGGCGGCAGTGCCACCGACGCGCAACAGCTGGCCACGCTCTTCCTCAATCCGGGCAGCGGCGCGCGCCCGCTGCCGGCGTTCGCGCTCGGGAACGACACGGCGGTGGTGACGGCGCTGTGCAACGACATCGGTGTCGAGGTGGTGTTCGCCCGGCAGCTCGCCGCGTTCGGCGGCCGCGACGACATCGCGGTCGGCCTGTCGACGAGCGGCAACTCGGCCAACCTGCTGACCGCCTTCGACGAGGCCGGCAGGCGCGGCATGCTCACGATCGGGCTGGCAGGCTATGAGGGCGGCACGATGGCCGAGCTGGACAGCATCGACTACCTGTTCGTGGCGCCGTCATCCTCGATCCACCGGATCCAGGAGGCGCAGACGACGATCTACCAGGTGTTCTGGGAACTCACCAGCACCGCTCTCACCTCGACAAACCAACAGGGGGTGGCGCATGTGCCTCGGCATACCGGGTGAGGTGGTCGAGCTTCATCCCGAGCAGCCCGACCTCGCCAAGGTGAACGTCAGCGGCGTTCGGCGGCTGATCAACATCGGCCTGCTCTCCGACGACCCGCCGCGGCCGGGGGAGTGGGTGCTCATCCACGTCGGCTTCGCGCTGTCCAAGATCGACCAAGCCGAGGCGGCGGCCGCCATGGAGTTCCTCGAGGGCATCGGGCAGGCCTACGAGGACGAGATCGCCGCGCTGCGCGAGTCGCTGATCGAGTTACCGGAGGGGACAATGCGTTTCGTCGACGAATTCCGCGACGCGGACAAGGCGCACGCGCTTGCCGCCAGGATCGCGGCGCTGTGTGAGCCCGGCCGGCGGTACAAGTTCATGGAGGTGTGCGGCGGTCACACGCACACGATCTACAAGCACGGCCTCGAGGACTACCTGCCCGAGTCGATAACCCTGGTGCACGGCCCGGGCTGCCCGGTGTGCGTGATCCCGATGGGACGCGTCGACGACGCCATCGCGCTGGCGTCGCGGCCCGAGGTGATCATGACGTCGTTCGGCGACATGATGCGGGTGCCGGGCAGCCACGGGTCGTTCTTCGACGCCAAGGCGAACGGCACCGACATCCGGATGGTCTACTCGCCGCTCGACTCACTGAAGATCGCGCGGCAGAACCCGGACCGGCGGGTCGTGTTCATGGCCATCGGGTTCGAGACGACCGCGCCGTCGACCGCGATGACGATGCGGCGGGCGGCGGCCGAGGGGCTGGGGAACTTCTCGGTGTTCTGCAACCATGTCACGATCATCCCGGCGATCAAGGCCATCCTGGACTCGCCGGACCTGCGGCTCGACGGGTTCATCGGCCCCGGGCACGTGTCCACGGTCATCGGCTGCCGGCCGTACGAGTTCATCGCGCGCGACTACGGCAAGCCCGTCGTGGTCGCCGGCTTCGAGCCGCTGGACATCCTCCAGTCGATCTACATGCTCATGCTCCAGCTCTCCGCGGGCCGGTCGGAGATCGAGAACCAGTACTCGCGCGTGGTGCCGTGGGACGGCAACGTGGTGGCGCTGCGGGCGATCGGCGAGACGATGGAACTGCGGCCGTACTTCGAATGGCGCGGCCTCGGCTTCATCTCTCACTCCGCGCTGAAGGTGCACCCGTCCTACGAGTCGATGGACGCGGAACTGCTCTTCGAGGTGCCCGGCGTGCGGGTCGCCGACCCCAAGGCGTGCCAGTGCGGCGAGGTGCTCAAGGGCGTGCTCAAGCCGTGGGAGTGCAAGGTATTCGGCACCGCGTGCACGCCTGAGACGCCGATAGGCACCTGCATGGTCTCGCCCGAGGGCGCGTGCGCCGCCTACTACAACTACGGCCGGATGCATCGCACCCGGGTCCCGGAAGCGACTGTCCGCGCGGCGACCGTCTCGGAAGCGGATGCTGTCTCGGAAGCGGATGCTGTCTCGGAAGCCGCGCGATGATCGACCGCGAGCAGCAAGTGCTCGACCGCATCGACCGCGCCCGCCAGCGCGCTCCCCGGGTGCGTGAAGAGCGGATCACGATGTCCCACGGGGCTGGCGGCAAGGCGACCCAGACGCTGGTCGAGGCGATCTTCCTCGGCGCGTTCCGCAACCCGCTGCTCGAGCCGCTCGAGGACTCGGCCTCGCTGCTGCTCGGCGGGGCACGGGTGGCGCTGACGACGGACTCCTACGTGGTGTCCCCGCTGTTCTTCCCCGGCGGCGACATCGGCGACCTGGCGGTCAACGGGACCGTCAACGACCTGTCCGTGACCGGGGCCACCCCGCTGTACCTGTCGGCCGGCTTCATCCTCGAGGAGGGTTTCCCCGTCGCCGACCTGACCCGCATCGTCGAGTCCATGCGGGACGCCGCCGCGGCGGCCGGGGTCAGCGTCGTCACCGGCGACACCAAGGTCGTCCAGCGGGGTAAGGCCGACGGCTGCTACATCAACACGGCCGGGGTCGGCCTGCTGACGCGCGACGTCAGACTCGGCGTGGCGCGCGCCCGGCCCGGCGACGCGATCATCGTGTCCGGCCCGGTCGGCGAGCACGGTGTCACGATCATGCTGGCGCGCGGCGAGCTCGACATCGAGGCCGACGTGCGTTCGGACACCGCGCCGCTGAACGGCCTGGTCGCCGCGCTGCTCGACGCGGTGCCCGACGTGCGCGCGATGCGGGACGCGACCCGGGGCGGGGTGGCGACGATACTCAACGAGATCGCGCGCGCGGCTCAGGTGGGCGTACTGGTCAGCGAGGAGCACATCCCGGTCGGCGACGAAGTGCGCGGCGCCTGCGAGCTACTCGGCATCGACCCGATGTACGTGGCGTGCGAAGGACGGCTGGTGGCCGTGGTTCCCGCCGACAGCGCGTCCCGCGCGGTCGAGGCGCTGCGCGCCCACCCGCTCGGCACCCAGGCCTCCGTCATCGGCCGCGTGACCGACGAGCAGCCGGGCATCGTCCAGCTGAAAACGGCGTTCGGCGGCACAAGGATCGTCGACCTGCTGGTAGGCGACCCCCTGCCCCGCATCTGCTGACCGCGCGGGCGCTTCCCGGCGGTCGTTCCGCCAGGCGCGGCCGGGCACCCCGGCCGCGCGCGGCCGGGCACCCCGGCCCGGCGCGGCCGGGCACCCCAGCCCGGCGCGGCCGGGCACCCCAGCCCGAAGAGACCTCCTCACGCTCCCGCGGGCGCCACTTAGCGAAAAGGCGCCCAGCTGACGCGGGACCGCTAACCGGTCCATCATGCGCCTGAGCTGGGGAGGTCTCCCCGCCCGCACAGCTACCGGCAGCGGCCGAGGCAGGTCATCTTTACACACTCTCTGACCAGAACATTTCAGATATATCAGCATATATATACCCGGCAAAATGGTCGTAACGTACGCTAAGTCAAAACTAGAGAATGATGTGACTGGCGGGATCACATGCAGACGCCGTGCGGGCCCTTGACGGGGCCCGCGTCCGGTCACCGCCAGCCGCATCCCTTCTTTCGAGGCGCGACTGCCTCACCGGTAACTCTCGCTGGGACGCGCGGCACGCCGCGCCATAGCCCGACCAGGCCTGCCGGATGGGAAGCCGTGTCCAGCATTAATCGGTTTACCTTTCGGACGACGGTGGTTTCACAAATATTCATTTGTGAATGCCGCTTACGCCGGCAGGCCCGGTGAACTTCGCCGTCGGCGGCACTTTCCGGGTTCCGTCCAGTTGGTGTATCGATCTGATCGAAAACGGACATATGCGCACGCGTCCGCGCCTATCATCTGCGTTATGCCGCCGACCGGTTATGCCCGCCGATGGCGGGCAGCCGGGCCCGCGATGACGACGCTGCGGTCGATGGTCGCCTATCTCGCGTTGATGATCCGGTGCGCCGGAGCCATTTACATCGTCGTACAGGTCGTCATCTGGCACTCGTTCTACACGGCCGATTCATGGCGGCTGGCGGCGCCGGCCGTGGCCGTGGCCTGGGCCCTGGCGGTCGCCGTTTTCCTGCGAAAGCGCTGGCCGTCACCCTTTCTCGCCTGCGTGGACTCCGCCGTTTACGTGGCGCTCGCGCTTGCCGCGCAGGCGTGCGTGCCGCCCGCGGTCCGCGACGACACCTTCAGCTGGCTGGTCATCGCCATGTCAGGCCAGCTCATGGTGCCCGGGTGGTACGCGCCCGGCGTGCTGTCCTTGCCGGTGACGCTGATCACGCCGCTAGCGTTCTGGGTCGGCGCGGCGCTGCAGCCGGTGACCGACGCCAGGACGCTCGCCGCAGCGACGATCTTGCTGTTCGTCGTGGGGCTCGTGCACGCATACGGCCGGCGGCAGTTCTACGGCCGCGCGGTGATGGCGGACGCCGCCCTGAGCGAGGCCGATCAGGCCGCCAGCGAGCAGTACGCGATCCTGTCACGCAGCATCGAGCGCCGTGAGCATGAGCGGCTGCTGCATGACACCGTCCTCAACACGCTCACCGCCCTGGCGCGGGCCGACGGCGACGACGTAGCCGCGGTGGTGACCAGGTGCCGGCAGGACGTGGCCTTGATCGAGGGCGCGCTCGGCGAGCCCGACGACCTGGCCGCCGGCGCCAGGCGTCCGCCTGGTGACCTGCCCGGCGAGATGCGAGCCGTCATCGCGGGCATGCGCGCCCGAGGGCTGACCATCCACGCCGAGATGGATGACGGAGGCGGGCCGGCCATCCCCGGACGCGTCATCGCGGCGATCTCGAACGCCGCCCGCGAGGCGCTGTCCAACGTGGCGGCGCACGCCGGGACCGGGGAGGCCTGGGTGCGGGTCAGCCTGACGGCGCCGGCGCAGGGGGTGCCCTGCCTGCGGGTGATCGTGCGGGACGAGGGCGGCGGATTTGACCCGGCCCGCGTCGACCGCGCCCGGCTGGGCCTGCGGCGCTCGATCGCCGAGCGCGCCGCCGACTGCGGCGGGCAGGCGACGATCTGGTCGCGGCCGGAGCGGGGGACGGTGGTGTGCCTGGCCTGGCCCGCGTCCCAGCCGCCCGATGATCCGGACCCGGCTGACCCGGGCCTGGCCGACGGGCTCCTCGCGCGGCAGGGCCCGCCGTGGTAAGCCATCACCAGGTCGCGCGGGATACCGCGGAGGCCGGGCTGGTACGCCTGGTCCGCGCGCTCGCGGTGCTGCTGCCGCTGCTCGCGTCGGCTCAGGTCGTCGCCGATTCGGGTGATTACAGCCGGCCAGCCGCGGCGGTGCTGGTCTGGCTCCTGGTGCTCGGCGCGGGCGCGTTTCTGGCGCGACGCCTGCGCACGGGCGGTCTTGCCACCGGTGAGGTCGCGGCGGCCATCGCGATCGCGGTCGCGGCCGTGGCGGCGATCGGGGCGGCGCACCGGGCGCACAGCGATTCCGGGAGCGTTGACCTGGCCATCCTGGGCACGGTCTGGCTGCTGGTGCTGGTCGCGATGAGCCGTTCGGCCCGGGTGTGGATCCCGGCGGGACTGCTCGTCTACGCCGTGCAAGGCGCGCTGATGATCCGCGACGAAGGGCTGAACCCGCTGACCCTGTCCGAACTGGCGGCGGCCGGCTACATCATCGCGGCTGTGCTGACCGCGTTCGCCGCCTCGCGGCCGACCCTGGCCCTCCGCGCTAGCATCGCGGCGCGGCACGCGTCGCTGGCGAGCAGGTCGGCGGCCGAGCGCGCCGCGGCGGCCGCGATCGCGCAGGAACGGCGCGGGAGGCGAGCGTTGCTCGAGAGGCAGGCGCTTCCGCTGTTGCGCGCGATCGCCGACGGGACCCGGGATCCCGCGGGCGAGGACGTGCGGCGTGAGTGCGCCCGGCACGCGGCGGCGCTGAGGGGTTCGCTCACCGCCGAGGCGCCGCGTGCGGGCGGGCTGGGCGAGGTGCTCAGGCCCGCGCTGGGCGCCGCGGCCGCGCGAGAACTGCCGGTGACCGTCCAGCTGATCGGCGACCCGGGAACCCCGGCGCCGCCGGTTGCCCGCGCGCTGGCGGCGACCGTGGACGCCGTGCTCAGGGCACTCCCGCCGCATCAGGTCACGCTAACCGCGCTCGCCGATGGCGATGACGTCGAGCTGTACCTGACGTTCGGCGCGCCGCTGCTGGCCGTGCCCGACCTGGCGCGATCCGCGGTTGACGTGCCCGAGGCGGCGCGCTGGCGCGCCCGCGTGAACGCGACGGAGGCCGGCGGGGGCTGCCTTGAGGTCAGCTGGCGGAGGGACAGTTCGGGTTGACAGGCGTCATCGACATCGCGGCCGTGGACGACCACCCGATCATTCTCGACAGCGTCGCGAGCTGGGTCGCGGGGGACGGCGACGACATCCGCGTCATCGCTACCGCGGCGACCGTCGACGCCCTGCTCGCGGGGCCTGGCCGCCGCGCGGACGTCGTCCTGCTCGATCTTGAGCTGGGTGACGGCACCACCGTGGCGGACAACGTCGCCGCGATCCTCGCGGCGGGCCCGGCGGTGCTGATCCTGTCCGCGTCGGAGCGGCCGGTCGCGGTGCGGGCGGCGGTGCGCGCCGGCGCGCGCGGATACGCGGTGAAGAACGAGCGGGCCGCCCAGATACGCGCGGCGATCAGGGAGGTCGCGGCGGGCGGGGACTGGGTGTCGCCTCGGCTGGCCTACATTCTGGCTACCGATGACGCCGCGAGCAGGCCGGCTCTCAGTAATCAGGAAACGCGCGCGCTGCAACTCTATGCGACCGGTTTGCCGCTGAAATCCGTGGCGAGAAGGATGGACATCGGCGAAGAGACAGTCAAGCAATACCTGGGGCGCGTGCGCGAGAAATATGCACTTTCAGGACGTGCCGCGCCGACGAAATTGGAGCTGTACTATCGAGCCGTCGAGGACGGACATCTCCAACCACCTCCTTAGTCAGCTACCCCCCCTAGCAGATAAGGAGCCAGGAAATGCCCGTCCTCGGCCATTCACACGCTGATAACTTACGCGGGACCCGCGGCCGTGTCATGACCCCCATTCTGGGATCACGGCGACACCGGTTTGTAGCACGTTATCGTCTGCGGCCCGGCCGAAGGCCGGCGATCAGCCAGCAGAAAGGGTGGCGTTTTCCTAGGATCCGGGCGCGTTAAGATCACGTATGCTCCGTGAGCGGGGGCACGTGGACATGACGTAGGAGCGGCTGTGGCACCTGGCGCGGTAACCACCGCGCGAGCGCGCGCCCTGTTCGCGCCGTTGGACGCTGGCCGCCGGGCCGAGACCGTTGCCCGGCGGCTAGTCCAGGCCATCACGCTGGGGCTGCTCCTGGACGGCGAACGGCTGCCCGCCGAAAGTGAGCTCGCCGATCAGTTCGGCGTGTCGCCCGTCACCTTGCGCGGGGCGCTCGCGACGCTCCGCGCCATGGGCCTGGTCAGGACACGGCGCGGCCGCGGCGGCGGCACGTTCGTCTGCGCCCCTGACGAGCCGCGGCCCGCCCAACTCGAAGGCATGCTCACCCTGCTGTCGGCGCACGAGCTGCGCGATATCGGCGACAACCGGGCGGCGATCGCGGGCGGCGCCGCCAGGCTGGCGGCCGAGCGCGCGCTGCCCACCGATATCAGCGCGCTCGGCGAGCACGCGGCCCGGCTGCGCTGCGCCGGCTCCGTCACCGAACGGCGCCGCGCGGACGCCAGGCTGCACATGGAGATCGCCGCGGCCGCTCAATCACCGCGGCTGGTGCGGGCGGAGATGGAGCTGTGGTCGGAGATCGGCGACCTGGTCTGGCTGCCGGCGGTTTCGGCCGGCGATGTGGCCGCGATCGAGGCCGAACACGACGAGCTGCTCACCGCGATCGCGAGCCAGCGGGCCGAACTCGCCCGCGACCTCGCCGAACGGCACGTTCTCCGCGAAACGGAGCGACTGCTCGCGCTGCGCCTGCGGCTGGCCCAGACGTGCTGACCGGCACCGAGCTCACCAGCATCGTGAGCCGGATCGAGCGGATCCTTTCCGGGGTGGAGCGGATCGGCGCGCTGGTCGCCTCGATCGCCACCGACGCCGACGTGCACGGGCGCGCCCTGTGCCGGGAGGACATCGGCCCCATCCGGCTGCTAGCCGCCGAGCTGCTGCGCGATCACCCCGGCTTCATCGCCGGGGCCGGCGCCGTGCTCGCCCCTGGCGTGCTCGCCGACGCGCCCCAGTGGCTGGAGTGGTGGTGGGCGGAAACGCCGACGACCGTGCAGCGGCTGCGGGTGGACCTCGACCCGGCTTCCGCGGACTACAGCGACTACACCACGACGGAGTGGTACCGGACACCGGAACGCTCTGGCCGATGGTCGATCATCGGCCCCTACGTGGACTACATCTGCACCCACCAGTACACGTTCACGCTGTCCGCGCCGGTCCGCTGCGCGGGCCGGTTCATCGGGGTAGCCGGGGCGGACATTCTGGCCGCGCAGGTAGAACGGCTCGCGCTGCCCGCGCTGCACGCCCAGGCCACGGACGCGCTCCTGGTCAGCGCGGCCGGCCGGGTGATCGCGTCGACCGCCGCCGCGATTACCCCCGGCATGATCGCGCCGCCCGGGCGGGTCATCGCCGACCTCGGCACGCTGCCCTGGCAAGTGCGCGAACTCGCAACGCCGTTACGCCCTCTCATGGGCCCTCCCATGGACCCGCTCATGGGCACTCTCATGGACCGCAAGGCCGGCGTTAGCTCACGTCCGTCCTTTTTTTCTATCATGTCTAGCGAAATAATCGACAAGGCCATTCCGTTTGGCAAGGCGGACGTGTAACCGCGCGCCAGCCAGAAACGGAGTTTATCGTGGTCCCCGCAACGCGTACCCTGGCAGATCCCTTGCACCTGGCTGTCGCGCTCGATGGTGCCGGCTGGCACCCGGCGGCATGGCGCGAGCCTGACGCCCAGCCTGACCGCCTGTTCACCGCTGCGTACTGGGTGGACCTGGCGCAGCGGGCCGAGCGAGGCCTGCTCGACTTCGTCACCATCGAGGACAGCCTCAACCTGCAGTCCGATGACCCCTTCGGCCGTGACGAGCGGACGGACCGGGTTCGCGGCCGACTGGACGCGGTGCTTATCGCGGCCAGGACCGCGCCGAAGACACGCCACATTGGCTTCATCCCGACGGCGGTCACCACTCACACCGAGCCGTTCCACATGTCCAAGGCGATCGCCACGCTCGACTACGTCAGCACCGGCCGCGCGGGCGTGCGCGTGCAGATCGCCGGGCGCTCTGACACGGCGGCCCACTTCGGTCGGCGCCAGGTCCCGCCGCTGAGCGTCGAGCGGCTCGCCGATCCCGACGTGCGGCGCGTGATCGCGGACCACGTCGATGAGGCGGCCGACTACGTCGAGGTACTGCGACGGCTGTGGGACAGCTGGGAGGACGACGCGGAAATCCGCGACGTGGCCACCGGGCGGTTCATCGACCGCGACAAGCTGCACTACATCGACTTCGAAGGCCGCTGGTTCGCGGTGCGGGGCCCGTCGATCACGCCCAGGCCGCCGCAGGGCCAGCCGGTCGTCGCCGCCCGCGGTCACGCCACCGAGCCGTACCGGCTGATCGCCCGGTCGGCCGACATCGGCTTCGTCACCCCCCACGACCGGGTTGGCGCGGGCGAGATCGTCGGCGAGATCCGCTCCGAGCAGGCGCTGGCGGGGCGGCAGGACGAGACGCTCCATGTGTTCGGCGACCTCGTCGTGTTCGTCGACGACAGCGCCGCTGCCGCCCAGGCCCGCCGGGAGCGCCTGGACGAGCTGGCGCGGGGCGCGGACTCCAGCGTTGCGCACTCCAGCGACGCCCATATCTTCGCAGGCACGGCGCCCCAGCTGGCTGATCTGCTCCTGGACTGGCGGGAAGCGGGGTTGGCCGGCTTCCGGCTGCGGCCCGCCGCGCTGCCGCATGACCTGGTCCACATCACCGGGGCCCTCGTACCCGAACTGCAGCGCCGCGGCGCGTTCCGCACGGCCTACCCGGACCCCGGCGGTGCTGGCACGCTGCGGGGCCTGCTGGGCTTGCCGCGCCCGGCCAACCGGTACGCCGCCGCCTGACCAACGAAGCTGAGGACACCAGCCATGACAAAGCAGATCCACCTGGCGGCGCACTTCCCCGGCGTGAACAACACGACCGTGTGGAGCGACCCGGCCGCTGGCAGCCACATCGAGTTCGACTCGTTCCGCCGCTTCGCCCAGACCGCGGAGCGGGGCAAGTTCGACTTCATGTTCCTCGCCGAAGGCCTGCGGCTTCGCGAGCAGAACGGGCTGATTTACGACCTGGACGTGGTCGGCCGCCCGGATACCTTCACGGTCCTCGCCGCGCTGGCCGCGGTTACCGACTACCTCGGCCTCACCGGCACCATCAACTCGACGTTCAATGAGCCGTACGAGGTGGCCCGGCAGTTCGCCACCCTCGACCACCTCTCCGGCGGCCGGGCCGCCTGGAACGTGGTGACCAGCTGGGACGCCTTCACCGGGGAGAACTTCCGGCGCGGTGGCTACCTGCAGCAGGCTGACCGGTACGAGCGGGCACGCACCTTCCTGCGGACCACGACCGAGCTGTGGGATTCCTGGCGGGGCGACGAGATCATCGCCGACAAACGCGACGGTCAGTTCCTGGCGACGCCGGCTCCCGGCGCGTTCCGGCACCGGGACGCGTTCTTCGACATCGAGGGGGAGTTCAACGTTCCCCGCAGCCCGCAGGGACGCCCGGTGATCTTCCAAGCCGGCGACTCCGACGAGGGCCGCGACTTCGCCGCGTCGTCGGCCGACGCGATCTTCACCGGGCACGCCACGCTGGAGGCCGGGCAGGGGTTCTACGCCGACGTGAAGGGCCGCCTGGCGAAGTACGGCCGCACCT
>DATMKQ010000078.1:0-4922 GCA_035571275.1 Trebonia sp. | reverse complement strand
CCCAGAGGAAGAACTCCAGTATCGACCAGAAGATGTCCAGCACCGGATAGTTCGCGGACGATGCAGCCAGTGACATTCCTGCTCCTCATCCAGGGAGGCTGCCGGCAGCCACCGGCGAAACGGGTCCTGCGCCTGGCACAGGGCAAGATTCACCCGAGGAGATGATCACCTGCATCACCCCCGACGGGTGATGCCATGCCCTCTGGTCCCGGTGACCGCGCTCGTCACGGCCGTGGCAGCAGGACAATCCCGTCGTCGTCGGCATGCAGGACGTCGCCCGGATGGAACGTCACCGCGCCGAAGCTCACTGGCACGTCCATCGCGCCGGCCCCGGTCTTGCCGCCGGGCCGCGGGTTCGTGCCCAGCGCCTTGACGCCAAGGTCGAGCCCGGCGAGAGCCGCGCTGTCACGGACCGCGCCGTGCAGGATGAGCCCGGCCCAGCCGTTGGCCAGCGCCGCGCCGGCCAGCATGTCCCCCACCAATGCGGCGCGCAGCGACCCGCCGCCGTCGACGACGAGGACGCAGCCCGAGCCCGGCGCGCCCACGAGCTCGCGCAGCAGGCCGTTGTCCTCGTGGCAGGAGACCGTTCGGACCGCGCCGGTGAAGGCACGGCAGCCGCCGAACTGGCGGAACTGGGTTTCGCACACGCGCAGCTCAGTGCCGTACTGGTCGACCAGGTCGGCGGTGGGAACGGGGGTTTCGGGCATGGTTCCTTCCACGTGAGTGTCGCTCAGATGAGATCCCAGCTAACGGACTGGTAGGCGTCGGTCAGTGTTGTCATCAACTTCCCATCCACGGCCAGGACGTGACCGTCGATCTGGCCGACCGCGGCAATGCCCCTGGCGTTGGTGACGAACGCACCGGTGAACGAGCCGACATCCGGTACGCGCACCCGGGCCCGGCGGGACGTCAGGCCGGTCGCGGGGAGCTCGCGGTCCAGCAGCTGCATGGTGATACCGGCCAGGGCGGGCGCGGCGGGCCAGATGATGCTGGCGCCGTCGCAGAACCCGACGTTGGTGATGCTGCCCTCGGCGATCTCCGCCTCGGGGCCGGTCAGCAGCGCCTCGTCGAACCCGTTGCCACGGGCCAGCCGCTGGTAATACCCCTGCCCGAAGTCGCCGACGTGCTTGATGTGGGCCACCGCTCGCTGGTACGGGACCGACTGCAGTTTCCACGGGCCGCCCGGCATGCCACCGGGCGGGCGGACCGTCACGATGACCGACGGCCGGTCCGCCAGCTCGCAGACGTAGACGCGGACCGACGCGTCGCCGGAGTCACCGAGCGCATGGCGGATGTGATCGCGCACCGCCGCCGCGTCCAGGGCCGCGTCGAAGAGCTCGCGGTTCCCGGCCGCGAGCCGGGCCAGATGCAGGTCCAGGCCGCGCGCCCGCCCATTCCTGACCTGCATCGCCGTGAAGTGGCCGTAACCGCCGAGCGCGGACGCGCGCAGCTGTTCCGCGGTCGCCGGACGGCCATCGATCTCGACACGCGCCGCCAATGCCGTCACGACCCCGCGGGGAACGGCTGGCCGCCGACGTCCACCTGGCCGTCGGCGACCAGCCACGCCAGCGCCTCGTTCAGGGCCTCGAGCGTGCTGTAGCGCGGCGCGTAGCCGAGCACCTGCCTGGCCCGGTCGATGCTCGCGGTGATGCCGCGGAAGGTGTGCTCCCTGGTGGTCTCGGCGTGCTCGGGACCGGCCCGCCGGCCGAACTCGTCCCAGTCGACGAAGTCGAGCAACGGCTCGCGGCCGAACCACTGCGCGACGCCGACCGCCAGGCCGCGCAGGGTCATCGCCTGCTCGGACACCACGTGGAAGCTGGCCCCGATCGCCGCGGGCCGAGTCAGCGCCCGCTCGAAGGCCTGCGCCACGTCGTCGGCGTGCACGTGATGCAGCACGCCGAGGCCGTTGTCGGGCAGCGCGAGCGCCTTTCCGGTCGCCAGGTGCGTCCAGACGCCGGGGTCGAGGTTGCCCGCCGGGGTGATGACTGGCCAGCCGGGCCCGCTGATGTGGCCCGGATGCAGCACGACCGAGGGGACACCGCCGGCCAGCGTCTCCCGGTGCAGCAGCGTCTCGATCTCCGCCTTGCCGGTGCCGTACTCGCCGTAAGCGGTCCTCGGCTCATCCTCGGTGACCGGCACCCGCAGCGCGGGACCGTGCACCCAGATCGTCCCGCAGTGCACCAGCAGCGGGCGGGACGGGCGCAGCGCATCGACGAGTTGCTGCGCCGAAGCGGCCGTGAAGCAGACCAGGTCGACCACCACGTCGGGGTTCAGCGACGCCACGTGCTCGCCGAACGCACCCGCGGCGTCCTCGGCGTCGCGATCGACCCTCATGCTGGTGACCGAGCTCCATTCCGGGCTCGCGTGGTAGGGCTCCCGGGTACCGCGGCTCATCGCGACCACGTCATGCCCGCCGCGCACCAGCCGTGGCACGAGGTACGTCCCGATGTGCCCGGTGGCCCCGATCACGACAACGCGGCTCATCCCTCGGACCTCTCTTCCCCAGCCGGCCGGTCCCGCCATCCTCGCATGGCGCTGACGCGCCGCAGCGAGTGGCGCCGGGGCACGTGAATGTACCGAAAGGCGGGTGATAGGCCGTCGGATGGTTCATTCATCGGCGCTCAGGGTCACGCGACGCGCGTCGATGTACCGATGGGCCGGCTCTTTCAAGCCCAACGGTTCATCCATCGGCGCTTGTGGCGGCGGCCTGGGCCCAGCGGAGATCGGCCTTGCCGGAGGGGCTGCGCCTGATCTCGGGCACGAACACGATGGCGCGGGGCTTCTTGTAGTCGGCGAGCCGCCCGGCGACGTGCGCGACCAGTGCGTCCGCGGCCGGCCCGGGGTCGCCCTCCGGGGCCACGACCGCGGTCACCCGGTGCCCCCAGCGTGGGTCGGACACCCCCACTACCAGCGCGTCGCGGACACCGGGGTGCTCGATCAGCACCTGCTCGACCTCTTCGGCGAACACCTTCTCGCCGCCGGTGTTGATGATGCGGCTGCCGCGGCCATGGAAGGTGACCGAGCCATCGGCCGCCACCGACGCGAGGTCTCCGGTCATTACCCAGCGCCTGCCGCCGAACGTGCGAAACGTCTCCGCGGTCTTTGCGGCGTCGCCAAGGTAGGCGATCTCGTCGTCGGTGGGCGCGACGAGCGCGCCGACCTGGCCCGAGCCCGGGATCACGTCGCGGCCCGAGTCGTCGATGACCCGGGCACCCGGCATCAGCGTGAATCGCGAGGTTATGGCGCTGTCGCCACGCCTGGTCTCGCTGATCGCGAACGGGCCGCCCTCGGAGGCCGCGACCAGGTCACGGCAGACGAAGTCGCCGTGCGCCAGCAGCCGGCGCTTTACGTCGGCGCTCCAGGTCACGCCGACGCTCAGGATCCGGCGCAGGCTGGAGACGTCGTACGGATTGCCGTCCCGCACCGCCCGGTCCAGCGCGTCGGCGAGTGGCAGTGCGAACACGTCGCCCACGATCGACACCGTGTCCACGTGCTGGGCGGGAACGGTGCGGGCGAGTTCGTCCGCGTCGTAGGACCGCTGCGTCAGGTAGACGACGCGCCCGCTCGCCAGCAGCGCACCGAGCGAGGTGTACATGCCGGTCGCGTGCATCAGCGGCGGCGCGGGAAGGCAGACGATCGCATCGCCGCGCGCGCTCAGCCGCTCGGTCGTCGCCCGCAGCGCGTCCAGCGAGTCCGGCACCTTCTCACCGATGAGCACGAAACCGTTGGCGGAGACGACCGGGTACAGCCAGGCGTGGCTTACCAGCACGCCCTTGGGCCTGCCGGTGGTGCCGCCGGTGTACATCAGCCAGCCGCCGGCCTCCCGTGCTGCGCGGGGCAGCGGCTCGGTGCCGCCGATGACCTGCTCGTAGACACTGACCGGGGTTCCCGGCGGGGCGGCCGCGTCGCCAACACGCACGAGGGTGTGCACCGTCGGCGGGCGCGCCTGCGCGCCCGCCTGTGCGGCGACCACCCGCTCGGTCAGCGACGCGTCGAAGATCAGGGCGCTGGCCTGCGCGTCGTCAAAGAGGTGGCGCATCTCGTCGGACTGGTACCGGTAGTTCACGTTGACCGGGATGGCCCTGAGCTTGAGGATCGCGAAGACGCTCTCCAGATACTCGATCCCGTTGTAGAGCGCGATCGCCACCCGGGCGTCGGCGCCGATCCCGCGGCCGGCCAGGAAGCCCGCGAGCCGCGACGACCGGTCGTCCAGCTGCCGCCAGGTCACGCTGCGGTCCCCGTGCGTCACCGCCGTGTGATCGGCACGGACGTCCGCCACGGTCTCAAGCACCGTCGCGAAGTTCTCTCTCATGGCCGCCACTTCATGTTGTCGCGTCCACAACTGGAGTACACCTTAGGCGCATCGGCTCGAGCCGGCCTCGTGGCCGGGACGGTCGCGCCCGGCGGGGGAGGCCGGCCTCGTGGCTGGGGCGGCTGCATCCGGCGGGGCAGGCCGGCCTCGTGGCTGGGCCGGCTGCATCCGGCGGGGCAGGCCGGCCGGGTTGCCGTCGGCCGCGCGCAGTAGCGTTGCGTCGGGGTCGTGAGAGACAGGCATGCACTCAGCTACCGCAGCGATGATCGCCGCTACGCGGGTGAGCGGGGAAGTGGTCCCCGCTCGCGCGCAGATGGCGGCCACCCTGGGGTTTCACATTATCCTCGCGTGCCTGGGGATCGCGCTGCCGACGATCGTGCTGATCGCCGAGTTCATCGGGCTGCGGCGGCCGGACCAGGTGGCGATGGTGCTCGCGCGGCGCTGGTCACAGGCGATGGGCGTGCTCGTTGCCGTCGGCGCGGTCACCGGCACGGTGCTGTCGTTCGAGATGGGGCTGCTGTGGCCGGGCCTGATGCGCAAGTACGGCGCGGTGCTCGGGCTGCCGTTCGGCGTTGAGGGCCTGTTCTTCTTCCTCGAGGCCATCTTCACC
>DATMKQ010000077.1:0-20522 GCA_035571275.1 Trebonia sp. | reverse complement strand
ATAGGTGCCAAATGTCTTCATGTTAAAAAATAGTTTCGGGGTCTTGTCACGATGACGTAAAGGTCACGTACTAGCAACTCCCAGCACGGGCAAGCGCCCTCGCTCGCGTTGGCCCCGGCAGATGAATGTCCCGTTCAGCTTGCTATTGGCAGTTGAATGGGCCATTCATCCGGGCACGGTAGCTGACGGAAGGGAGGTATATCCGGACATAGCCCGCAAATCGGTCGGCCAAATAGCTGCCTCTGCTGTCGTTACCATCACGGGATTTGGACGAGACCCTAGTTTCGTGATCAAGAGCCTTGAGTGAAGGTGCAGTGCGTCTTGCGGGAATCAATGGGCTCCTGAGGTGAAAAGGACCGCCAAGTGGCACGAGCTGAGGAGCGCGCGCGGCGGCGCGGGCCGGGGCGCGGGCGGGGGGGCGCGGGCGTCGGCGGCGGTTGGGGGCGGGCTCCGACGGGGGGATTCGCACGGGGAGCTGCATGGATTCTCAGCGGTGTTCACATCCCGGGCACGCGAAGGCGGCGAGTAAGGTTTTGCGCAGATGGGGCCAAACGCGGATCAGGCCCATACGGGACAGGAGCGCCACGCGATGACAGCCAGGCAGCAGCTTGCCCGCCTGCTTCCGCTGGCGCTGCTCGTGGTGCTCGCGATCGCCGGACTGCGCGGCGCGCTCGCCGGACCGCGCTGGAACGGGCCGCTGCGCGCGGAGGGCGTGGCGATCGGGGTGATCCTCGAGGTCGTCCTCGGCGTCCTGCTGGTGATCACGATACGCAGGGACTTCGCGGCCGCCCGCGCCGCGGAGGAACGCGCTTCGAACAACGCCGACCAGGTCGCAGTGCCGGACGCGCTGCGGTTCGTGCTCAGGTGGGTGCTCGCCCTGGGCATGCTGGCTATCGGCGCCGTGCTGATCGCCAGTCTGCACCTGCACTGGTTCACCAAGCCACCCAAGCCGCGCGCTCAGCCAGCTGGGCCCCGACCGTCCTTCTCGCTGCCGCCAGCTGGCGGGAGGGCCGCCGCATCGGCGTTCCACTTTCCGATCGGTCCTTTCCTCTTCGGCCTGCTGATCGCGGCGCTGCTCGCCGCCGTGGTGGTCAGCATCTGGTGGGCGGCGCGGCTGCGGCGCGCGGCGCTGCCGGGGCCCGTGCCGGGCTATCTCGCCGAGGACTCGGCCGGGCTGCGCGAGGCGGTGGAGTCTGGCCGGGCCGCGCTCGCGGCCGAGATCGACGACGCGCGGGCCGCGATCATCGCGTGCTACCTGGCGATGGAGGGCACCCTCGCCGAGCGCGGCACGACACGCGGGCTCGCGGACACGCCCGACGAACTGCTGGCGAGGGCGGTGAAGTCCGGGATCGTTCGGGGCGCGGCGGCGCGGCGGCTGACCGCGCTGTTCTACGAGGCGCGGTTCTCGAGCCATCCGCTGGGCAGCGAGCAGCGGGACGCGGCGAGCCGGGCACTCGACGAACTAGCGGCGGAGCTTCGCGACAAGGCGCCGGCCGGGGACAGCGCCGCGAGCGCCGCTGGAGCCGCGGGCCGCAGCCCATCAGGCGCCGCGAGCGCCGCTGGAGCTGGGGGCCGCGGCCCCTCAGGCGGCGCGGGCGGCGCGGACCTCGGCCCCTCAGGCGGCGCGGGCGGCGCGGCGGGCGCACCGTGAACAACACCGCCAGCCCGTGGCGCGGCGCGGGCCCGGAACTGATCATCGCTGCGATCACCGTCGGCGCGGCCGCCCTCGCGGGCGGCGCCGTCGCGGGCTGGCCCGGGCTGGCCACCGCGCTCATAGCCGCCGCGATGCTCGCGATCGTCGTGCTGCGCGGGATGTCGCCCCGGAGCGCGCCGCAGTCCGTCAGGCTGGCGAAGGACAAGCAGGTGGCCCGCGCGATCACCGGGTACGCGCAGCGCAGGTCGGTGGTGGCCTCCAGCCTGGCCAACCGCGCGTTCTACGAGGCCGACCTGCGCCCGATCCTGGAGCACCTGCTCGCCGCGCGGCTGGCGGAAAACCACGGCATCAACCTCTACCAGGACCCGGCCGCCGCGCGCGCGACGTTCTGCCGAGGCCGCGCCGACGCGGCACTATGGTCCTGGATCGACCCGGCGCAAGCACTACCGATACAGGATCGCGATATGCAGCGCTTCGGCATCCCGCGGCGGACGCTCGCGCGGCTTATCAACCGATTGGAGCAGTTGTGACACCGGAAGAGACCGCGCGGAAGGCCGCGGCCATCCTGGATGAGCTCGAAAAGGCCGTCGTCGGCCGCCGCCGCACGCTCGAACTGGTGCTGATCGGCATCCTGGCCGGCGGCCACGTGCTGCTCGAGGACCTGCCTGGCCTGGGCAAGACGCTCATCGCCCGGTCGTTCGCCCGGGTGCTCGGCCTGGACTTCGCGCGGATCCAGTTCACCCCGGACCTGCTGCCGTCGGACGTGATCGGCGCCCCGTTCTACGACCAGCGCAACGCGGAGATGGTGTTCCGGCCCGGCCCGGTGTTCACCCAGCTCCTGCTGGCCGACGAGATCAACAGGACGCCGCCGAAGACACAGGCCGCGCTGCTCGAGGCGATGGGCGAGAGCCAGGTCAGCGTGGACGGCCAGACCAGGCCCCTGCCGTCGCCGTTCGTGGTGCTCGCGACCGACAACCCGATCGAGTACGAGGGCACGTACGAGCTGCCGGAAGCGCAGCTCGACCGCTTCTTGATGCGGCTGCGGCTTGGCTACCTGTCGGCGGCGGATGAGACGAACATGCTCAGCCGCCGGGTCGCGCGCGCGATGGAGGCGGTGCCGCTGGTCCCGGTCACCGACGCGGCCGGCGTGCTCGCGATGCGCGAATCGCTCGAGCGGGTCGAGGTGGCCCAGGACCTGCTCGATTACATCGTCGCGATCGTCACCGCGACCCGCCGGGATCCGCAGGTGCAGGTCGGCGCCAGCCCGCGCGGTGGCCTGGCGCTCGTACAACTAGCCCGCGCCCAGGCGCTGCTGAACCAGCGGGACTACGTGATCCCTGACGACATCAAGCAGGTCGCGGTGCCCGCGCTCGCGCACCGGGTCACGCTCCGCCCGGAACTGTGGGTGCGTCAGGTGTCCGCCGATGACGTCGTAGGCCGGCTGCTCGCCGCTGTGCCGACACCGCGCACCGATCCGGCTGATGTCCGAACGAGAGCCGGGGCGGTCACCGGCTAATGCCCACAGGTATCCCGAACGGTTCCCGGCTCCCCGCGGCACCCACAGCTTCCCCTGCTCAGGGCCCCGACGCGGGGACGGGTCAGGCTGTCGGGCCGGTCGTTGTCGAATCGACCCGGTCAGAATCCGAAGTGCGCTGGCGCCCGTCCCGGCATGCCATCCGGCTGCTCACGCTCGCGGCGGCGGGGCTGCTGCTCGCGACCGCCACCAGGCGCCCCGAACTGGTCGGCCTGGCCGCGCCCGCGCTGCTGCTGCTCGGCGCCGGACGCTCCGCCCGGCCGGAACGGATCGGGGTGCGAACGGGCCTGACCGCGACCCGGCTGTACGAGGACGAACTGGCGGCGGTGGACGTCACCGTGGAGGACGACCAGGACGACGTGCGGTGGGTGCTGCGCCCCGGCCGCGGCATCGAGCCGTCGAGCGCGACCGCGGTCGGCAGCCAGACGGCCAGGTTCATGTTCATCGTGCCGCGCTGGGGCAGGCGGAAGGTCGGATCGGTCGACCTCGTGCTGCATGACCGGTGGCGGCTGGCCGAAGGCCGGTTGTCGTTCACCTTGCCGTCCGTCGACTGCTATCCGCGCCCGGCCATCCAGCGCACCCAGGTGGTGCTCAGCCGGCTGCCGAACCGGCTTGGCGAGCACCCGGCCCGGATGGCCGGCGAGGGCACGGAGTTCACCGGCGTGCGCGACTACGTCCCCGGTGACCGGCAGCGGGCGATCAACTGGCCCGCCACCACCCGGCGCGGCCGCCTCCAGGTGAACACGTTCGCCGCCGAGCGCTCGCAGGACGTGGTGCTGGTCGTCGACGCGACCTCGGACGTGGGCGAGCCCGGCTCGTCCGCGCTCGACCTGGGGCTGCGCGGCGCCGCCGGGGCGGCACGCGCCTACCTCGACGCGCGTGACCGCGTCGGCGTGATCACCTACCAGTGGGGCGGCGCGACGTGGCTGGCACCGTCGCTCGGGCGACGGCAGGTCTACAAGATCATCGACACGATGCTGTCGGCGGACGCCGCGTGGGCACGCGGCGCCATGTTCAGCCGGCTGCCGCGGGCGGCGCTGCCGCCGGGGGCACTGGTCGTGGCGTTCAGCCCGCTGCTCGACCAGCGGTTCGTCGAGGCGCTGCGGGACATGCGCGAGCGCGGCTTCTCGCTCATCGTGGTGGACGTGCTGAACGCCGAGCCACCGAAAAAGTTCTCGTTCGCGGGCAAGTCGGCCCGCCGCATCTGGCAGATGGAACAGCATTCGATCCGCTTTTCGCTGCGCGAGCTGGGCGTCCCCGTCGTGCACTGGGACGGTGTCGCGCCGCTGGATCTGCCGCTGGCCCCGTACACCCGGCGGCCCCTGGTAGTGCGCCGATGACGACGCCGACGGCTCCCCCAGGCACGGTCGCGGCCGCCGTCGCGCCGCGGCTCGCCGCCATCGCGCTCGGCGCGGCCTGCGTGGCGTGGACCGCGAGCTCGCTGCCGCACGGCGGCTGGTCCCGCTTCGCGCTGACGGTGTCGATCATCGCGGTGACCGCCGGGGCGTTGCGGCTGGCCGTGGCCGACCTCCCGCAGCCGGAAAACGACTACTTCCAGCCCGCGCCGATCCGGGCCTGGCTAGGGTTCCTCGCGTTTCTTCGCGCCCTGCCCTGGGAGGAGATCGCGCTGGTCGCGCTGCTGTGGCTGGAGGTCCTGCACCCGGCGAGGCCGGGGCACACGGCGGCGCTCGGCGCGGGCCTGACCGCCTACCTGCTCGCGGTGCACATCGCGGAGTCGGGCGCCTCGGGCGGCTTGCTGCTCCGCCGTCAGGCGAAGGTGCTGACCGCGGGCGCCTGCCTACTCGCGCTCGGCGCGGGCTTCGCGACGCTGCCCGCCATCGGCGGCGGCGGCGCCGCCCTGCTGCGGGTGCTCGCGGCCGCCGCGGTGGTCGCCGCCGCGGTCCTCGTGTTCCCGGCCTAGCTGCGGACCCGCCACCGCCGTTCTGAACAGAGAATATGCTTGCGCCATGCGAATGTGAAACTGAGCTGCTCGCGCACCTCCAACTCGGCTCGCGCTAACGACCAGCCATGATCAGCCGAACCGACGAGGAGCTTTTCCCCCATGCTTACGCACCAGCAGATCTTGCATTTCGCCGCGTTTGGTTACGTGACGCTGCGCGGGCTTTTCAGCCGGGCCGAGGCGGCGGCCTTGCGCGACGAGGCCACGAGCGCGCTCGCGGACGCGTTCGGGCCGACCGGTACCGAGCCAGCGGAATCCGATGGCATCAGCGGCGATTACCTGCCGCTTTCCGTCGACAGGGCGCCGTTCAGCCAGTCGCTCACGCGAGTAGGCCGCCGGCAGCCCGTCCCGCAGGCTCGCCGTCGAGCGTCTTAAGCTGCTCGGCGTGATAACCGGCTAACCGAATGGCACCGTGGTGAGGAGCGCCCGGTGTCCGGCTGTGAACCGATGTAGTCAGCCCAGCTGGCCTACGTGCCGGATGATGTCTTCTACCGGGCCGTCCACGGTGAGCTGGATGTCGTCGACGACGGCGCCGTCGCAGAGCCGGATCAGCCGTTCGGATCTGGCGGCGATCTGCGGGTCGTGGGAGGCCAAGACGATTGTCATCTGGTGGTCGGCGCGCAACCGGGTGAGCAGGTTGAGGATGTCGGTGGCAGTGGCCGAGTCGAGGTTGCCGGTGGGCTCGTCGGCGAGCAGCAAGGCGGGAGTGTTGATCAGGGCGCGGGCGATGGCGATGCGCTGTTGTTCGCCGCCGGACATGCGCGATGGCAGCGAGCGTTCGCGTCCGGCCAGGCCGACCGCCGCCAGCAGCTGCCTGGCCCGCTCGCGCTTGTCCCAGCTGGTGCGATACGGCAGCACTGGCGCGATCACGTTGTCCAGGGCGGTAAGCCCGGGCAGCAGGTTGTAGCGCTGGAAGACGAAGCCGACGCTGCGCCGGTAGTCGGCCTGGGCGGTGCCGCGCAGCCTGGTTACGTCGGTGCCGTTGGCGATGATCACGCCGGAGTCGGGGCGTTCGATCGCGCCGATCAGATGCAGCAGGGTGGACTTGCCTGAGCCGGAGGTGCCGGTGAGCGCGACGAACGCGCCGGCCTCGATGGTGAGGGTGATGTTGTCGGCGGCGGTGACCCGCGTGCTCGTACGGGTACGGCTGCCGTAGCGTTTGCTGACGCCGCGCAGCTCGAGGGCGCTCGAGCCGGAGGTGGTGGCGGTCATGTCGGTTCGTTACTCCTCGGCTAGCAGGTGGGCGGCCGGCAGGCGGCGCAGCAGCGCCGCGGGCAGCAGGGCGGCCGCGGCGGTGACGACGATCCCGGCCACCGCGGCGAGGGCCGCGATGGCCAGCAGCCGGGCGGGCAGCTGCCCGGCGAACCAGGCCGCGGCCCCGAGCCCGATCCCGGCCCCGGCTAGCGAGCCGATGATGCCGATGATCGCCCCCTCGGTGATTACCAGCCGGGCCAGCGTGGTGTCGCGCCAGCCGAAGCTGCGGATGGCGGCCAGCTCGGCCGAGCGTTCCGTGATGTTCAAGAACACGACGTCCGCGACAGCCAGCACGCCGAGGGCGACCGTGGCCCCGGCCGCGACGTAGTCCACGCTCCTGACCTGAACGTCGACGGCGTCGCCGAGCAGTGACCCGACGACCACCCCGCGGAAGGCGAACGTGACCGCCGTCAGCAGCGTCAGCGCGGCGATGCCGACCGCCAGGCTCGCCACCCCGATCAGCGTCCGGCCGGGAGTGCGGGCCACGTTGAGGGCCGCCATCCCGGTGACGCCGGCGGGCTGGTGCGCGCGGCGGGTCGCGAGCACCGGCGGCCGGACCGAGCTGACCGGGTCGGCCCGGGCCGCCAGCCAGGCCGGCGCCAGGCCGCCCACGACGGCGACCGCCACCGCGACGGGAACGGCCAGCAGCGCCCGCGCCGGCGAGACGCTCAGGCCCAGCCCGGCCGACACCGGCACGGCGAGCGCCGCGGCCAGCAGCCCGGCGGTAAGCCCGATACCGGCCAGCTCGCCCAGCACGGTCGAGAACAGCCGCGACCGGCGCCAGCCGACAGCCGCCAGCACCCCAAGCTCGCGCCGCCGACCGCGCACCGCCGCGGTGGCGGCGTTGACGACAAACAGCACGCACACCACCAGGATCAGGATGAAAAGCGCCACGCTCGTCTTATCCATCGCGTTCAGTATCGCTACCGCGACGTTCTCTTTCACCCAGTCCTCGGTCAGCGTCAGCGGCGGCTGCCCGAACTTGCCCGCGGGCACGTCGATGGTCACCGGCGACGGCGACGAGCCGGCCACGATGTCCACATCCAGGCCGGTGCGCTGCTCGATCTGCTGCGCGACCGCGTTGATGCGTGCCCGCGATAGCACATCCGCCCCGGTCACGCCCGCGACCCCGACCCGGATCACGCTGATCGGATCGGCGGTCGACACGCCGGTGTAGTAATGGCCGTTTTCCAGCTCCGGCAGCGCCGACAACGTGGTGATCAGGTTCACTGGCTGGCTGACCAGGCCACCCAGGTTCTGGCTGGGCAGCAGGTCGGCGCCGTGCAATGCCTGGCGGCTGGCCGCCGTCGCCGGCGCCGCGGCCACCGGCTGGTAGTCGCCAAGCGGCACCTGCGACAGGGGGTCAAACGCCTTGATCCTGGCTGGATCGAAGACACCCGCGATGTGAATCAGGGAAATCGTTGAGGGCCGGGACGGCGTGGGCTGCGAGCGCGCCGTCGCATGCGAGGTCACGGTCCGGTACTGGCTGTCCTCGTCGTCCATGGCGACCCGGAAATTGCTGCCGGTGTACCAGACCGACGAGGGATTGACCGCCTGGCGCGGCACCAGCGCCCCGACCGTGGTGCGCTGATAGTCCACCGGGCCGACGGACCAGAACCCGCTGACGGCATTGCCGGTGGTCGACCCGGTCCGCGTGGTTACGCTGACGGTCGGCCCGCCACCCTTGAGCACGGCGTTGTAGGCCTGCTGGGCCGTGGTGTGCACGATGGTCACCGTGCGGCCGGGAGCCGACGCCTGCGCGCTCTTCCAGCTGGCGTTCATGGTGGGTGTCGCCGTCGGTGTCGCGAGCTGCTGGAGGGTGGTCTGCGCGTACTCGTTCATGCCGCTGGCGGAGGAGACCAGTACCGGAACCTGCGTGGCGTTGCCGTCCTCGTTCTCGGTCAGGTATTTGCCGGAGACAAGCGCCCCGTTCAGCCCGTCAAGCTCTGCCTCAGCCCGCGGGTCGATGGCCGCGATCAGCACCGGGATCGTCCAGGTGATGAAGTAGCCAGCCGCGTTGGAGCTCAGCCCCACGTCGTACTGGTTCACCCGGGACCAGCACAGTGCGTAGGACTGCGCGGCGGCGCCGAATGGGTTCGTTCCCGGTGACAGGCCGTAGCTCTGCAGCGTGGGGCATCCCGCGGCGGTGGGGACGGTCACGGCGTTGCCGCTCGAATCGACCCCGATCGGCTGTGGCGTCACGTACAGGTATCCCGGCGGCTGCGTGATGCGGGTGGCGCCGTTGTCGCTGACCCAGGTGGTGGAGATCCGGTAGAGCTGGCGGCTGGACTTGGCCAGCGCCGCGGCGGGAACCGGCACGAATATAGCGGCCTGGAGTTGCGCGTAGCCGGCCATCGCTATCGGCGCCGCGACCTGGACCCCCGGGATCTGCTGGACCTTGTGGTACTGCGCCATCGTGATCCCGCCGTAGATGCCCGACAGGAAGTCCGGCTGCACCGTGCCGGTCAGGTTCTCCACGGCGGTCCTGGCCCCGCTCGGCCGGACCAGGATGTCGTAGGCGGGCGAGAAGTTCGCCGACACCGAGCCGACCGTGCGCAGCTGCGCGGTCCGCGACGCCGCGGTCAGCACGGTGAACGCGGTCGCGGCGACCAGCACTCCGGCGATCAGCGCCAGCGTGCGGGCCAGCCGGAACCGCACCTGCGACCAGGCCAGCCTGCCCATCACCGCACCCTTTCGCTAGCCTTCGCCAGCTCTCAGTGTCCCCGGGGCTGGCGCCGACCGGGGGGCTGGGACTATGCTCACTCCTTACATAGCGACAATGCAAGAACGCCAACTAGATCGTTACCTAGCGGCAAGGTAAGGTCCATGCCCCTGCACCACGCGGTCCTGGCGCTGCTAGCGGCCAAGCCAGCCCACGGCTACGAGCTGAAAACGAGCTTCGAGCAAGCCGTCGGCGACCAATGGGGCGGGCTGAACATCGGGCACCTGTATCAGATCCTCGACCGGCTCTCCCGGGACGGCCTGATCGACTCCGAGCGCCAGCCGCAGCAGGTCAAGCCCGACCGGGTCGTGCACCGCCTCACCCCGGCCGGCCGCGCCGAACTCGACCGCTGGCTGGCCGAGCCAGCCATCCCCGCCCGCGGCTACCGCGATGACTTCTTCCTCAAGGTCATGGCCGCCGCCCGCTCCGGCGACCCCGCGACGCTCACCGCCGTGCTCGGTCGCCAGCGCACCCACCTGCTCCGTCAACTGCACGCGCTGGCCGACGCCCGCGCCACCACCAGCACCACGTCGGTCGAGGCATTGCTCATCACCGCGGCCGAACTGCATACCCGCGCCGACCTCGGCGTCGTCGACGCCGCGGAGAAAGCGCTCACCGCCGGCGCCGCTTCGGCCGTCAGCGAGCAGTCATCGGCAGGCTTGGCTGCACCACGGACCGCGGCTGGCTAGCCTCGCGCCATCGGGGTCGAGAACGGCCATGGCGACGCGGTTCGGCTCGACGCCGAGCTCGTTGACAGCGAGCTGGTTTCATCGAGCCGACCCCGCTCCGCGCCGGTGAAGACGAGCGTGTCCCCTGCCAACCCGCTCCGCGCGGCGCCCCCCTCGACCGTCGCCCGGAAGCGGCTTGGCAGTTGCCGGCTGTCAACGGACATAAACCAAGGTAGCCATCACAGAGGTTCTCAGCCCGACCCGCGTCCAGCTCGTCGACCCCTTCTATAGTCCACCACGCGTAGTAATCTGCCATGCAGGGTTGATGGACGAAACATGTACGGTTTCGAGCTGAAAGGAGCCGGAGCGTGGCCAGTCCGGCTTCCGAGGCGTTCGGCGACAAGCTGGAGAGACTTCGGAAAGAGAGGTTTCTTTCACGCCAGGCGCTAGCAAACGCCTCCGGGGTCCCTTACGCGACGATCAGGGACCTGGAGCACGGGAAAACGCGGGCCCCCCGGTTGTCGACCATCAAGAACCTCGCCGACGCGCTGGAACTGCGCGACTCGGAAAGATCGGAATTCCTGACTTCAGCGGGGGAACGGGCCAGGCAATACCCGCGCAAGCCCGGCACCGAGATACGACAGGGCGCCGAAGAACCAGATGACGAGGCCGGCGCCCGCGAGCCGGTGGCCCGCACGCTGCCGCGTGACATCGGCTCCTTTGTCGGCCGGGAAACGGAGCTGAGCAAACTGCTCGATGCCGCCTACGACGTAGCGCTCGCGAGGGGAATCGGGGGCCTGTTCGCCATCGAGGGGATGGGGGGCATCGGGAAAACGACGCTCGCGGTGCACGCCGCCTACAAGATCCTGGAAGAGTTCCCGGCCGAGTTCCCTGACGGGCATATCTTCCTCGACCTGCGCGGATACTCGCAGGGATTGCCCGCGCTAACCGCGCATCAGGCGCTGCGAGCGCTGCTGCTCATGCTGAATGTATCCAACGACAAAATCCCTGACGACCGCGCGCTTCGCGAACAGCTTTATCGCAGCACGGTGGCCGACAAGAGCGCGCTGATCATCTTGGACAACGCGTATGACGCCGCACAGGTTAAACCGCTGCTCGCGGGCACCGCCAAGTGCGTCGTCATCGTCACGAGCAGGGCGAACCTCCGGAGCCTGGACGACGCGAAGGTGCTGTCACTGAGCACGCTCTCCGCCGCCGACGCTATCGACTTGTTCTGCTCTGTCGCCGCGCGTGAGCGCGGCGCTCCGGGCGGGCCCGACCTCGCGGCGGAGATCGTCAAGCTCTGCGGTTACCTGCCGCTGGGGATTCGCATAGTAGCGGCGCGACTGAGCCGGCGCCCCGCCCTGGACATGGCGAACGTCCTCGCCGAGCTGCGCCACGAGCACAACCGCCTCGCGGACCTGCGGGACGAGGAACGCAGCGTGACGGCCGTCTTCGAGTCGTCCCTCAGCCACCTGGCGAACTCGCAGGAGCAGAGGCTATTCAGGCAGCTCGCGCTGATACCCGGGCCCGACTTCGACGCCTACGCCGCGGCGAGCCTGTCCGGCGGCGGCTACCGCGCGACCAAGCTGGCACTGGAAACGCTGCTCGACCACAACCTGCTCGTCCAGCGCACCGCGAACCGTTATGAGTTCCACGATCTGGTCCGGGTCTTCGCGCGTGGCCTCAGGTCCCCCGGCGAGGATCGGGCGATTGACAACCTGCTGAATTTCTACCTCTACTCCGCGCAGCTCGCCGATCAGACGTTCGAACGGGGACTGCCGCGCGCCGACAGCGCCACGGCCGGCGCCAACGGCGCCGACGCCGCCGTCGGTGCCGTCGGCGCCGCCGGCGCCGCCGGTGCGCGGGGCGGCCTCAGCAAGCCCGCCGCGGTACCAGAGCTGCGGACGTCCGCGCAGGCTCAGGCGTGGCTGTCCGCGGAGCTGACGAACCTGGGCGCGGCCGCCCGCTTCGGCGCCCGCAAGGGACGCCCGCGAATCACGATCGGCCTGTCCGCCGCGCTTTCTGACTTTCTGCGGGCCTGCGGCCCCTGGGCACAGGCCCTTGATCTGCACCGGGCCGCCTTGAAGGCCGCCATTGACGCCCACGACCGGCCCAGCCAGGCCGACGCGTACCGGAGCATCGGCGGTGTGCAGTCGCGAATCGGTGACATCCCGCAGTCCAAGCAGATGCAGGGCAGGGCGCTGGCTACCTACCGGGAGCTAGGCGACCAGCGCGGGGCGGCCCGGGTCCTCATCGAGCTTGGCATCGCCCAGCGAGTAGCCGGTGACGCCGAATGCCTCGCGGGGTTCACCGAGGCGCTAGACATCTACAGGGAGCTGGGCGACCTGCGCGGCCAGGCCGCCGCGCTGACCGAACTGGGCAGCCTGCGGTGGCAGATCGGGCCGATTCCTGAGGCGGAACAGAACCTGATCGAAGCGCTGCGCATCTACCGCGAACTCGGCAACCGCCAGGGCGAGACGGCGGCGCTGCTCTACCTCGGCAACGTCCAACTGGCCGCAGGCGCGCTCGCCGCCGCCATCGAATCCTTGCACGAGGCCGAGACCATTGGCGCGGAGCTCGGGCAGCCGGTGCTCGTCGCCAACAGCCTGCTGTACAGGGGCGACGTCCAGCGAGCCGCGGGCCTGCTCGAAGAGGCGAAGGATTCCATCAGCAGGGCACACGAGGCCTACACCAGGCTCAGCCATCACCAGGGCATCGCGACTGCCCTCGCCTACCTGGGCGAGACGCTGACGCTGGCCGGCGAGGACGAGGCGGCCGATGAGCACTTCCGGCAAGCGCTCGACGTGTTTGACAAGCTCGGCGATCCGCAAGGCAAGTCAGAAGCGCTGATCTCCTACGCGGCGCTGGCCCGGGCGGCCGGCGACCCCGAACTGGCGCGCGCCAGGTACGCGGAGGGTCTGCGGCTGGCGGAAATGGCCTCGTCGGCCAGGGACAAGGCCGACGCGCTCGCCGGGCTCGCCGCGGTGGACGAAGAACTCGGCGTGAACGACAAGGCGATCAACGGCTACCACGAGGCTCTGGCCATCTATCAGACCATGGAGGCCACCCCGGACGTGACCCGCGTGCGGCAAGCCCTCGACCATCTCGCAACATCGTAATACGCCGTGTTACCCTATGCCTATGCCCAACACGCGGTTCACGATCTCGACCGGTCCGGAGATTCAGTCCGCCATCAGGGCTCACGCGGACTCGGCTGGCATGGACGTCTCTGCTTACATGATCGCCGCGGCTATCGCTCAGATGGCCAGAGACGACACCGCTGCGGCAGTGTTCGCCTCGCTGGACGCGCAGAACCGGATCGCCTTGCAGCAAGCCGCTGACGTGTCCGACGCCGACCTGCCGATGTTCGAGGATCTCACCGCGCAGGAGCAATCCCTTGTCCGCCGGGTGGTTGGCTCGGCGCTGGGATCGGATCGTTCAGACGTCGTATGAACGCCCGCACCGTCGTCTATGACGCGGGGATGCTGGTCGCGCTGCTGCGCGGGAAACCCGCTGCGCTCGTTCTGCACCATTCGCTACGCGCCGCGGCACATCGGCCGATCATCATCGGTCCGGTGCTCGCCCAGACCTGGCGACCGGATCAGAAAACGGTCCACGCGTTCAGCCAGTACCTCAAAGACTGCACGGTGCCGCAGACGCGCGGCACCGCGTCCCCGATCAGGGCCGCTGCGAGTTCAGCCTCGGGATGCGTCGCATGCGTGGGGACCTTCACCCTGGACGCATACAAGAGGGCCGGCGCGATGCTTGCCACCGCACGGCTTTCGGCCAAGACAAGGCCCGACGCGATCGCCGCGCTCGTGGTTGTCGCGGCGGCGCTCCACGGACCCGCGCAGATACTCACGAGTGCCCCGGATGACATTGCCGCCTACGTCGCCACACTCGACCGCGCCGACATTGCCGTCGAGCGGATCTGAACCGGGTTTAGGGGATCAGGACGATCTTGCCGTGGACGTGGCCGGTTTCCAGGCGGCGGTACGCGTCCTGGACCTGGTCCAGCGGGTAGGTGGCGGCGATCGGGACCTCGAGGTCGCCGCTGGCGATCAGCCCGGCGAGCTCGGCCAGCGTCTGCGCGCTGGCGCCGACCGCGTTGCCCTCCGCCTTGACGCCGTACTTCGCCACGGCGTCGAAGCGGGCGATCGTGTCCACGCGGGCCGGCTCGACGCCGAGCTCGCCCAGGGCGATCTCCACGTAGTCGCCGCCGTGGGTGTCGATGAACGCGTCGACCTTCGGCGCGGCCTTGCGAATCCTGTCGGCCACGCCCTCGCCGTAGCTGACCGGGATCACGCCGTGCGATTCGAGCCACGCGTGGTTGGCCTCGCCCGCCAGGCCGATCACCGTCGCGCCCGCTCGCCTCGCGAGCTGAACGGTGATCGAGCCGACCCCGCCGGCCGCGCCGGAGACCACGAGCGTGTCCCCCGCGCCCGCGCCGACCGCCCGCACGGCCGCCGAGGCGGTGAACCCGGCGACGCCGAGCGCCCCCGCCACCTCCCACGGCACTGGCGCCGGCTTCGGCACCAGGTTGGCCGCGTCGACCACTGCGTACTGAGCCTGGCTCGACCGGGTGTCGACCCAGCCGATCACCTCGTCGCCGACCGCCACGCCGGCCACGCCCTCGCCAAGCTGCTCGGCGACGCCGGCCAGGTCGCTGCCCTCCCCCGACGGGAACGTGGCGGGCCAGAGGGAATGCAGCAGGCCCTCCCTGATCTTCGCCTCGCCCGGGTTGATGCCAGCCGCCTGCACTTCGACGATGACCTGGCCAGGACCGGGGACGGGCCGCGGCACCTCGGCCACGTGCAGGACGTCCACCCCGCCGTATTCGTCGAACCGTACCGCCTTCATCGCGCGCCTCCGTTTAGCTTCGCTCCTTTGACGCTCAGCCCCAACCCCCGGGCACTTCGACTTATGCCCCCGGGTCGGCGCCGTGACGCCAGCGCCCGCACCGTCCGCCCCGCGATAATGCTGGCATGGACAGCACCGGCGTCGCCTGGAGCACCGACATAGGGCAGGCCGACTGGATCGCCCCGCGGCTTTCGCCCTGGGAGGGCGACTACCGGATCACCATCCACATCCCGGCGGGGTTCGAGGCCTACGCGCGGGTGCTGCACCCGGTCGAGGTTCCTGACGACGGCGGCCGCCTGATCCGCTGGGCGGAGGTGGCGGCGTGGAGCGGGCGGCCGCTGCGCACCGACTCGCAGTTCCATTCGATCGCGCTGCCGCCGGCCGATCCCGGCGGGCCGCGCCCGTTCGACGGGCAGGGCCCCAGGGAAGGCAGCCTCTGGACGCAAGACGCCACGGTCCTCGCCGCGATCGCGCGCGGCTGGACGTCCACGCCCGACGATTGCTGGTTCTGCGTGTGGGACGGCTTCGGCTGGGGCGGGGTCAGCGTGTCCGCGGTCTTCACCGATGACGGAGAGCCGCCGGAGTTCGTCGAGGAGCCGACCCGGGACCCGGTGCCCGCCGCCGTGCGCGACGGCCCCCGGGTGCGCCTGCCCAACCGGGAGTACCTGCTGTACCGGGGTACGGCCGAGGACGTCGTGATCTCCGCCGATCTGGCCGGCCACGCGCCGAGCCTGTGGTGGCCCGCCGACCACGCCTGGTGCGTGGCCACCGACGTCGACCTGCCATGGACCTACGTCGGCGGCCCGCGCGGCCTCATCGACGCCATCCTGACCGACCCGCGGATCGAGGCACTGCCGGCCTCGCCCGGCGATCCGGTTAGCCGTGTGGAGGAGTGGGTGGAAGCCTGGGTGGACGCACTCGCCGATGATCTGCTGGCGCGCGGCGAGGCCTCGCTGACCACGTGCCGCGGGTCGGTCGGGGCATCGCTGCGACGACCCCGGGGCCCCGGCCGGCTGCGCAAGGGAGAGCTGAGCACCCGTGTCACCGGCAGCGCCGACTACAGCTCCACCGGCGGCGCCACCCTCACCAGCGGCCGCGACCTGCGCGAAGAGCTCACCTTCTACCTGACGTTCGAGGTGCTCAGCCTCGCCGGGATGTGACGCGCCACCCGGTTACGAAACGGGTCGCGACGGGTGGAAGATGGGGCTGTGTGACATAAGAGGCCGCGAGGGAGCGGTAGGCCGCGAGTAGAGCGGGAGGCTGGCATGCCGGAGATCGTCCGGGCTGCCCTCGTCCAGCAGGCGTGGACCGGGGACAAGGATTCGATGACCGCCGCCGCGGTCGCCCACATCGCCACGGCGGCGAGCGCCGGGGCGCAGGTCGTGTGCCTGCAAGAGCTGTTCTACGGGCCGTACTTCTGCCAGGTGCAGGACGCCGACTACTACTCCTATACCGAGGCGATCCCCGACGGGCCGACGACCAGGGTCATGCAGGACCTCGCCCGTCAGCACAACATCGTGATCATCGCGCCCATGTACGAGGAAGAGCAGCCCGGCCTGTACTACAACACCGCGGCGGTCATCGACGCCGACGGCAACTACCTGGGCAAGTACAGGAAGAACCACATCCCGCAGGTCAAGGGGTTCTGGGAGAAGTTCTACTTCCGCCCCGGCAACCTCGGCTACCCGGTGTTCGACACCGCCGTCGGGCGGATCGGCGTCTACATCTGTTACGACAGGCACTTCCCCGAAGGGTGGCGGGCGCTCGGCCTGGCCGGCGCGCGGATCGTGTTCAACCCGTCCGCGACCAGCCGGGGACTGTCCTCCTACCTGTGGCAGCTCGAGCAGCCGGCCGCCGCGGTGGCCAACGAGTACTACATCGGCGCGATCAACCGGGTCGGGGTCGAGCCGCTCGGCGACAACGACTTCTACGGCCAGTCCTACTTCGTGGACCCGCGCGGCCAGCTCATCGACTCAGCGGCCTCAGACTCCGCGGACGAGGTCGTGGTCCGCGACCTGAACATGGACAAGCTAACCGAGGTCAGGGACCTGTGGCAGTTCTACAGGGACCGCCGGCCCGACTCCTACGAGAGCCTGGTTAAGCCATGAGCGAGTCTTCCCGCGAGCCAAAGGGCGCGCCGCTGTCTGGACTGAGGAGCGATGAAGCGAGCTTCATCGCGACGAGGGAAGGCAGTGGGCCAAAAGCGCCCGGAGGCGAGCGGGACAAGCAGGGAGGCAAACAGTGAGCCTGCTGATTACCGGCGGCACCGTGGTGACCGCGGAAGGCACGCTTGAGGCCGACGTGCTCGTCGAGGGCGAGAAGATCGAGGCCGTCATCGCGCGCGAACAGAACACGATCGATCTCGGCCGGGCCGACCAGATCATCGACGCCACGAACAGGTACGTGCTCCCGGGCGGGATCGACGCGCACACGCACATGGAGATGCCGTTCGGCGGAACGTTCTCTTCTGACACCTTCGAGACGGGAACGAAGGCGGCCGCGTGGGGCGGCACGACGACGATCATCGACTTCGCCATGCAGGCCAAGGGCACCGGCCTGCTCGCCACCCTGGACAAGTGGCATGAGAAGGCCGACGGCAACTGCGCGATCGACTACGGCTTCCACATGATCGTCTCCGACGTCAACGAGACCACGCTCAAGGAGATGGACACCTGCATCGGCGCGGGCGTGACCAGCTTCAAGATGTTCATGGCCTATCCCGGCGTGTTCTACGCGACCGACGGGGAGATCCTGCTCGCCATGCAGCAGGCCAGGCGGTCCGGCGCGACGATCATGATGCACGCGGAGAACGGGATCGCGATCGACCAGCTCGTCGCCCAGGCGCTGGCCGCGGGCCGCACCGACCCGGTGTACCACGGGCTCACCAGGCCGCCCGAGCTCGAGGGTGAGGCGACGCAGCGCGCGATCGTCCTGGCCCAGGTCGCGGGGTGTCCGCTGTACATCGTTCACCTATCCGCCGCCCAGGCGCTCGAGGCGGTGGCGAAGGCGCGCGGCGACGGCCAGAACGTGTTCGCTGAGACCTGCCCGCAGTACCTCTACCTGTCCCTCGACGACCTGGCGCGACCCAATTTCGAAGGCGCCAAGTTCGTTGCCTCGCCGCCGCTGCGGACCCCAGAGCACTCCAGCGCCCTGTGGCGTGGCCTGCGCACTAACAATCTGTCGGTGGTATCGACCGACCACTGTCCATTCTGCTTCAAAGAACAGAAGGAGCTCGGACGGGGAGATTTTGCGAAGATCCCCAACGGGATCCCTGGCGTGGAGCACCGGATGGACCTGCTGCACCAGGGGGTGGTGGCCGGGGAGATCACGCTGCCGCGGTGGGTGGAGGTGTGCTCCACGACCCCGGCCCGGATGTTCGGGCTGTACCCGAGGAAGGGGGCGATCGTGGCCGGCGCCGACGCGGACATCGTGATCTACGACCCGGCCGCGCGGCAGACGCTGTCGGTCGCCACGGCCCACATGAACGTGGACTACTCCGCCTACGAGGGGATGGAGATCACCGGCAAGGTGGTGTCCACGATCTCCCGCGGTCAGGTAGTCATGGCGAACGGGGAGTTCAAGGGCTCCGCGGGGCACGGCAGATTCCTGTCCAGGGAACTCAATCAATATCTCCTCTGAACGGAGCCGACTGACTGCCGGCGGGAACCTGACTCGGGAGGGGACTGATGGAGTTCGGGGTGGTGCTGCAGCCGAATCCGCCCGCGAGCGGCGTGGTGGCGATGATGAAGCTCGCCGAGGCCGCCGGCTTCGGCTACGGGTGGACGTTCGACTCGCACGTGCTGTGGCAGGAGACGTTCGTCATCTACCCGCGGATCCTGGCCGAGACATCGACACTGATCGTCGGGCCGATGGTGACCAACCCGGGAACGCGCGACTGGTCGGTCATCGCGTCGATGTTCGCGACGCTGAACGCCGAGTACGGCAACCGAACGATCTGCGGGATCGGGCGCGGTGATTCGGCGCGGCGGTACATCGGCCAGCCGCCGGTCACCTTGCAGCACCTGTCGTCCGCGATGACGGTGATCAAGGGCCTCGCCGAAGGACGGGAGGTCATCCACCACGGTCACCCGCTGCGCATCCCGTGGGTGCAGGACGGGTCGCTGCCGATCTGGATGGCCGGTTACGGGCCGAAGGCGCTCCAGTTGGTCGGCGAGCAGGCCGACGGGTTCATCCTGCAGACCGCCGACCCCGACATCGCGCGCTGGACGTTCGGGTCGGTGCGGTCGGCGGCGGTTGACGCCGGGCGAGACCCCTCGTCGATCACGATGTGCGTCGCGGCGCCCGCCTACGTGGGCACGGACCTGGCGCACCAGCGGGAGCAGTTGCGGTGGTTCGGCGGGATGGTGGGAAACCATGTCGCGGACCTGGTGGCTCGGTACGGGGTCGACGGGCCGATTCCGCATGCGCTGACCGATTACATCGAGAAGCGCTCGGGATACGACTACTCGCACCACGGGCAGGCGGGGAACCCGTCAGCGGAGTTCGTGCCCGACGAGATCGTGGACCGGTTCTGCCTGCTCGGCCCGCCGTCGGCGCACATCGCGCGGCTGCGCGAACTGGCCGAGATCGGCGCGGACCAGTTCGCGCTGTACCTGATGCACGACGACGAGGAGAACACCCTCGGCGCCTACGGCGACGAGATCATCCCCGCCTTGCGGTGAGCTGAGCGCTGCGGTGGGCTGAGCGCTGCGCCGACGGGCTGAGCGCTGCGGTGGGCTGAGCGCTGCGCCGACGGGCTGGCGCGGCGTATCGTCGCGAGCATGAGGGTGCAGGAAATGCGCAAGCTTGTGCGGCTGCGTTCAGTGGAGCTTGACGCCACGCGGCGCCGGCTCGCCTCGTGCCACGACGTGGCCGACCTGCGGCGAGTGGCGAAGCGGCGGATACCGCGGCCCGTCTTCGACTACGTCGACGGGGCGGCTGACGAGGAAGTGGCCGTGGCGGGGAACACGGCGGCGTTCCGGCAGTGGCGGTTCTTGCCGCGGGTGCTGGCCGATGTCGCCGCCATCGACACGTCCAGTTTGGTGCTCGGTTCCCCTGTTCCAGTGCCGTTCGCCCTCGGGCCGACCGGGTACACCCGGATGATGCACCCGGACGGGGAGATCGGGGTGGCGCGGTCGGGGATACGGCACGGGCTGCCGTACGCGCTGTCCACGATGGCGACGACCGGCATCGAGGAGCTTGCCGCCGGCGTGGCCGGGGCTGATCTTGCCAGGGGCGGGGCTGATCTTGCCGGGGGCGGCGCGGCCGATCTGTGGTTCCAGCTCTACATCCTCAAGGACCGCGCGCGGGCCGCCGACCTGGTCAGCCGCGCCGCCGACAGCGGCTACCGGGTGCTCGTCGTGACCGTCGACACCGTGGTGGCCGGGAACCGGCTGCGCGATCAGCGCAACGGGCTTTCCATACCGCCCGAGCTCAGCGTGCGCACCGTCGCGTCCGTGGCGGGCAAGCCAGGCTACTGGCTGCGCCTGCTGTCCGGCCCGGCCCTCGACTACGCCAACTTCGCCGGGCGGCCGCCGACGACGATCATGAAGAGCGCCGACTTCTTCGACCCAGGCATCAACTGGGACGACATCGCCGACCTGCGGTCCCGCTGGCCGGGCAAGCTCATCATCAAGGGACCGGTCGGTCCCGCGGACGCGCGACGTGCGGTCGAACTCGGCGTGGACGGGATCCAGCTTTCCAACCACGGCGGCCGGCAACTGGACCGCGCCGTCGCCCCGGCCGACCTCATCGCGCCGGTCAGGGAGGCCGTCGGGCCTTCGGTCACCGTGCTGGTGGACTCGGGGATCAGGCACGGCGCGGACGTTGTCGTGGCGCTCGCCCTCGGCGCTGACGCGGGCGTGCTC
>DATMKQ010000076.1:0-2629 GCA_035571275.1 Trebonia sp. | reverse complement strand
GCCGCAAGGCCGAGCCGTTTCGCGCGACGGAAATCGCTGACGACGACAAGCCCGCCATCCTGCGCGCGTACCTGAAGCACTGGCGCTGGGAAGTGGGCGTCTTCTTCGAGGGCACGACCGCCAAGGCCCCGGAGGAGCGGCTGCGCGAGATCGCCCCCGGCTACCCGATCTTCCGCATCGAGGCGGAGTGACCGCCGGAGCGACCGACGCAGTGACCGCCGGTCAGACGCCGAAGTCGGCCGCGAGCTTGTCCATCAGCTCGTCGAGCTTCTCATCGACGTTCTGCCGCGCCCGG
Source organism: Trebonia sp. (assembly GCA_035571275.1). Taxonomy (GTDB): domain Bacteria; phylum Actinomycetota; class Actinomycetes; order Streptosporangiales; family Streptosporangiaceae; genus Trebonia. Next base: position 2,334 of record DATMKQ010000076.1, on the reverse strand, counting down.
TCGCCCAGGTACCACGCCGCGATCTCCCGCGCCCCGCGCTCGAACGGCACGACCGCCCGCCACCCGGGCACGACGGACTTGATCTTCGAGTTGTCCAGCACCGTCGAGTGCGCCTTGTCGCCGAGCAGCCCCGCTCCCCAGTCGGGGTCGGCCGCGGCGATCACGTCCGACGGCACGTGCACCAGGCGCGGCGCCACCCGGAGCGCCGCGCCCAGCGTGTACGCGATCTGATCCCAGGTCAGCACGTCGTCGGAGGTGATGTGGAACGCCTCCCCCAGCGTCCGCGGATTCCCGAGCAGCGGCACGAACGCCCGCGCGAAGTCGGTGTTGTGCGTCACCGTCCAGAGCGACGTCCCGTCCCCGTGCACGATCACCGGCTTGCCGACAAGCATCCGGCCCAGCGTCGTCCACCCGCCGGACAGCACGGTCTTCGTCGCGTCGTAGGTGTGCGACGGCCGCACGATCGTCGCCGGAAACCCGTTCTCCCGGTACTCCGCGACCAGCAGGTCCTCGCAGGCGATCTTGTCCCGCGAGTACTGCCAGTACGGGTTCCGCAGCGGCGTCGACTCGGTCAGCGGCAGCCGCGACGGCGGCTTCTGGTACGCCGACGCGGTCGAGATGAACACGTACTGCCCGGTCCGCCCGCGGAACAGGCCGATGTCCTGCCGCACCTGCTCGGGCGTGAACGCGACCCAGTCCACGACCGCGTCAAAGTCAAGACCATTAAGGGCGTCCTGAACGGACCGCGGATCTCTGATATCGCCACGCAGTTCCCGCGCTCCGGCCGGCAGCCGCCGGGTGGCTGACTGCCCCCGGTTGAGCACGAACAGCTCGATATCATCGGCCCGCGCGATCGCCTCCCGCACGCACGCCGACGAGATAACCCCGGTACCGCCGATGAAGAGAACCCGAAGCTTGCTCATGTCTTAAGCCTAGGCCGAGGTCGGCCGTCCCTCCGCTCGCGGGCGATCGCCAGAGAGTTCCTGGTGCTGACGGTGCGCGGGTGATCGGCACCGAGCACCAGGGTGCGCCCGGTCAGGACCTCCTCGTACAGCGAAATCGAATCGTCGAAGCGCCCCGCGTTGAAGTACGTGGTGGCCAGGTCGTTCTTTTACGCCAGCGCCTGCGGGTGGCTGCCGCCGAGTACCCGCATCCGGTCCGCCAGGGTCTGCTCGTACAGCGCGATCGCCTCACCCAGCCGGCCGCTGCTTTCATATACGCCCGCCAGGTTGTTGCGGCTGAGGAGCGTATCCGGATGGTCCTCGCAGAGCACCCGCACCCGGTCCGCCAGCGTCCGCTCATACAGGGCGACGGCCTCAGCAAGCCGGCCGGTGCCGTCGTACGCGAACGCCAGGTTATTGCGCGCCATCAGGGTATCCGGGTGGTCATCCCCGAGTACCCGCACGTAACCGGCCAGCGTCCGCTCAATCAGCGGGACCGCCTCTTCGAACCGGCCCGCGGCACCGTAGGCGGTCGCGAGGTCGTTGCGCGATATCAGCGTGTCCGGGTGATCTTCCCCGAGTACCCGGGCGGAGACGGCCACTTCCTCCTCATACAACGGGATCGCCCTGTCCTCCCGTCCATCCTCCACGTAAGCGCGGGCCAGGTTATGCCGTATCGCCCGGGTCTCCTCGTGTTCCGCGCCCAGCAGGCGCAGGCAGTCAGCGAGGAGCGGCTCGCCGAGCTCTATTGACTGGCCGAAGCTGTCGCCGAGAAGGTTAAGGCAGCCCAGGGCCCATCCGCGAGCGGCGATCAGGCGCACTGCCAGCGGGCCGGAGTCCCCGGCGAGCTGCGATGCGAGGCGCTCGTCCAGGGTGAGCACGTGCCGGACGAGGTCACGGGCCGCGTCACGGTGCTCCCAGGGCTGGCCGAACGAGTGCATAGCGGCGCCCACGAGCGAATTGGCGCTGGCGCCGACGGCGAGCAGCGTGCCGTCGTGGGCGCGCCGCTCGCGCACGACCCGCATGACCAGACGGTGAGCGGTTACGACGGAACCGTCAGTGGAGAAGGTCAGCAGCGAGGAATCGGCCAGCCGGCTAAGGGCTTCGTCGATGGCGTGCCGCGTGACCGCGATCGAGCGCCGGCGGCGCGATAGGGAGAACCGTGCCGCGGGGGCGTCAATCGTGGTGACGCCGTAAAGCAGTTCCCGCGAGACGCCTTCGGGAGCGAGCAGCGATACGATGTCCAGCACTTTCGCGCACAGGCCGCCCGGTAGCCGGGGTAAGACAGGCGCTGCGCCAGGATCACCGCGGCCGCCTGCGCGAGCGCCAGCGGCAGGTGCCCGAGTTCCCCGGTCAGCGTGCTCGCCCCGGCGTCATCGTCAAGGCGCGTGCG
>DATMKQ010000075.1:0-3154 GCA_035571275.1 Trebonia sp. | reverse complement strand
CGCGGTCTCCAAGGGCAGCCCGACGTCGGCGGCGAGCTCGCGGGCACGCTCGCAGTCCTCGACCGCGTGGTCGTAGTCGCCTCGCGCGATCGCGATCTCGGCCGCCACCCTCGCCGAAGCCATCAGCGCGGATTTGCGCCCGCCCGGCCGCGACGCGCAGCGCCGGTGCCAGGCCACGCGCTCGCGTGCCGGTACGCCCCAGTAGATGGCATCTCCGACGACCCGCCGCGGGAACCTCAGCTCGCGGCTACCCGCCCCGGCACGGTCTCGAGCAACGCGCGATCGATCGCTTCGTAGATGTACGGCCATGGTTCGTCGATGCTGGCGACGTCGCGAATCGTCGCGACGCTGAAGCGGTGGCCGAGGACGGCCGCGGCGCACAGCGGGTGCCTGGTCACGGACCGCAGGCCGCGAACCTGTCCATGATGGCGACCGCCCGGCTGGCCGGCACGGGCAGCGGGGCCTCATCGATCACGATCGGATTCGACGACAGCAGCGGGAACAGCTCGACGAGATAGCCCGGGTTACCGCCGGTCACCTCGTGCAACCGGGCCGCGTCGCGCAGCGAGAGACCATGACACCCGCGGGCGACAGCCAGCCGCAGGATGTCCTCGGCAGGCAGCCCTCGCACCGACAGCACTGCCGCCTGCCCGCTGTCCAGCATCCTTCCCCACGCCCGTCCGGCGCTGACGCCCGGCAACCCCGGATCGGTCTGGTACGCCACCATGAGCAGCACTGGCTCGGACCGCAGGAGCCGGGCAATGTCCAAGAGCGCGGCCAGTGACTGCCAGTCGGCCCACTGCGCGTCATCGAGGAATACCACGAGGCGCCGGCCGGATCGCAGGTATGCGGCGAGCGTGTCGCGGATCGCCGCGGGGAGATCCTCCGGATTCACCGCGCTGCCAGCGACGGCGCTGACGCCCGGCAACTGGCTGACGCCCGGCAACCGGCTGACGCTCGGCAACTGGCTGACGCTCGGCAACTGAGTGAAAATCTCCGTGAGCACGCCCCAGGGGTCCGGCGGACCGCCCGCGATCCCGTGGACCCGGATGACCGGCTCGCTGACCTCGGCGAGGAAATCCCGGACGAGCGCGGTCTTGCCGATGCCCGGCTCTCCCTCGATGGCCAGGACCCTACAGAACCCACCGCCCACCGAGTCCCATGCTTCGCGCAGGACACCACGCTCACGCTCGCGCATCACTGACAACATCTCATCCTGCCGACCCCCGGAATCACGTCCTAGAACATTCTCCCCTCTTCCGGGCGTGGCGGGCCAGGGACTTCAGCCACGCCGTTCGGACAGCGGGGAAGATATTCCGTCCCCGAAAGTCCTCTGGCGCGCTGGCAGCAAAAATCCAGGGACGAACCGGCTGAGCCCCCCGACCAGGGGCTCGCGCGCGCCCGCGTGGTGTATATCGGTGCGCATCACCACGTCGGCGCGGTCGCCCGCACCCAGGCTGTTCCATCTGATGTCGTACGTCCGGCGCGGAGCGCCCCAGCATGTCGTCAACGCAGCCTCCCAGCAAGCACGCTCCCAGTCAGCACGCTCGCACTGGGGAGGCTGCCATACTCGGTAACTCTCAGCAGCGGAACGAGCGCAGATTGAGACTGTAGCGCAGGAAAGGAGCGGACGTCTACGCTCCTTTGCCATGGACGTCGACCTTTCTGGACGGCTGCGGGCGATCTGCCTGGCGCTGCCCGACGTCACCGAGCGGCCCAGCCACGGCGCCCCCACGTTCTTTGTGCGGGATAAGAGAGCTTTCGTCACGCTATGGGCGTCCGGCCATCACGATCACGACTTCCCGCACCTGTGGTGTGCCGGGCTGCCTGGCGCGCAGGCCGAACTCGTCGCGTCCTCGCCCGGCAAGTTCTTCAAGCCGCCGTACGTCGGCGGACGCGGCTGGATCGGCGTCCGCCTCGACGGCATCGTCGACTGGGCCGAGATCGGCGAGTTGTGCGAGGACGCCTACCGGGCCGTGGCCCTTCCCAATACGCGAGGATGATCGCGCCAGGCGGGCATGGTGGCCATGTGCACCGACGAGACCGGCCAGCGCTCGGAATCCGTCAGACAGCCGCTAGGAGACGACCACGGTGAGCAAGGACCTGGCCGGTGCGGTGAGCGGACCGGTTTGCGGGGTCAGCTGGTCGGAGTCGCCAGTGACGTAGACGGCCACGTGATGCCCGCGCACGCCGCTCAGCGACACCGGCTGGTCCGTGGCGCCGGTGTTGAGGATCTCGATGACCCGCGAGTGGTCGCGGTTGCGGAAGGCCGACACCTCGAGCGAGCCGTCGGACGTGGTGGCGCCGATGCGAACCGCCCCCGGGCGGATGTAGCGGCCGAACGCGGCGAACGCCCAGTACCGGTCGGACAGGTTGATGGTCGGGCCTTCCACCTGGATGAGGCCGGAGTTCGCCGTGCTCGCGGACGCGCCCCACCAGTAGAAGAACGCGTCGACGTTACCTTCCGTCAGCCCGTTCTGGATGTCCTGCGCCCAGGTGAACCCGTCGCCGTTCGTGCCGTCGTCCCAGGTCGCGTCGAACGGGCTGAAGTCGGCCCACTCGCTCTCCCACACGTGACGATCGCTGGTCAGCGGTACGTCCGGCGGCGCGGTGTAGCCGTGGCTGGTGATCAGCCCGATGTAGCGGGCGGACTCCGGGTCGCCGAGCACCGCCTGCGTGTACGCCTCACCGTCGGTCCAGCCCTCGGCGTCGCAGCATGCCACCTTGGTGCGCAGGTGCGCCGCCTGGAGCGCCCGGCCCAGGAACGGAACGAAGTTGGCCGCCTGCGCCGGGGTCATGAGCATGCTCGCGTAGTCGGGGCCGATCTCAGGCTCGTTCACGAAGTCGACGGCCTTTAGGGGGATGCCGTTCTCGGCGAACCCCTCGGCCTGCCCCGCCAGGTAGTCGGCGTACGCCTGGCGCTGGTCACCGGACGCACACGTCTCGCCGGGAACTCCGCACAGGTAGCCGCCGTTGTCGAGGGAATCGTTGGTCTTGAACTGCGCGGGAGCGCTCCACGCATCGGCGTAGAACTGGTGGACGCCGAACTCTTCGGCGAGCTTGCCGAGCCATATCTGCTCTTGGTAGTCGCCGGGACCGCTGATCGCGTCGCCCGGGTCGGTGGCCCCGCCGAGGCCGAACCGCACGATGCTGA
>DATMKQ010000074.1:0-2388 GCA_035571275.1 Trebonia sp. | reverse complement strand
CTCCTACCTGCAGGACAAGGTGCTGTTCGGCACCGACTATCCGCTGCTCACCCCGGAGCGGTGGCTGCGCGACTTCGACACGCTCGACATGAAGCCCGACGTCCGCCCGAAGATCCTCAAGGACAACGCGATCCGCGTGCTGGGCCTGGGCGATAACAGCGGCGATAACCGCGGCGAGAAATGAAAAAAATGTAAATGGTGCGCACATAGTGCCACAGAAAGCTTGGTGGGTTACATTCCTGCTGAGTTCCCTTCTGTGCACAGTGAGGTGCGTCATGCGTGTTGTCGTGCGGTCCCTGGTCATAGCGGCGGCGCTTGCCGCCGGGTCGCTCGCGGCGGTTCCGGCCACGGCGGCCGTGGCGGCCTCATCGGCCCCGGCCGCGCCAGCGGCTAGCGCGGCGAGCGCGGCGCCGAGCTTGTGCCCGGACGCCGCCTCGGCGCAGTTCGGGCCGAATGTGTGCGTGTTCAGCGACACGATGAGCCAGGCCGCGATCCAGGCCGACCTGGACGCGATCGCGACCCAGCAGGTCCCGGTGGGCAGCCAGTTCGACAGCAACCGGTACTCGCTGTTCTTCGAGCCAGGTACGTACGGGTCCGCGGCCGACCCGCTGGTCTTCCAGGTCGGCTACTACACGCAGGTCGCGGGCCTCGGCGCGCTGCCCTCCCAGACAGTGGTCAACGGCGCCATGGACGTGTTCAACAACCTGTGCACGGCCGGCACTAGCGACTGCAACGCCGACGACAACTTCTGGCGGTCGATGTCCAACCTGACCCTCAACGTGGACCTGCCGTCCGCGCCGCCGGCTTATGCGCCGCCGGCGCTCGATCCGTTCGGGACCAGCTGCGACAACAGCGCGGAGATCTGGGCGGCCTCGCAGGCCGCGCCGATTCGCCGGGCCATCATCAACGGCAGCGTCGTGTTCCAGGATTACTGCGCGAACAACAACTTCGCCAGCGGCGGGTTCATCGCCGACAGCCAGGTCAGCGGTGACCTCAACTTCTTCGGCAACCAGCAGTACCTGACGCGCAACAGCTCCATCGGCGGCGTCAACGGCGCCCTCTGGAACATGGTGTACTCCGGCGTCGAAGGCGCGCCCCCGGCTTCGTTCAGCGGGCAGGGCTCGCAGAACACGGTGCTCGCCACCAGCCCGGTGACCGAGGAGCAGCCGTTCCTCTACACGGACGCGAGCGGCAAGTACAACGTGTTCGTGCCCGCGGTGCAGACCAACTCCTCAGGCCCGTCGTGGACCAGTGGCACTGAGGCGGGCAGCTCCAAGTCGCTGTCGTCGTTCTTCGTCGCTAACCCGGGCACGTCCGTCGCCGCGATCGACGTCGCGCTCGCGACCGGCAAGAACCTCGTGCTGACGCCTGGCGTCTACAACCTCTCCGCGCCGATCGTCGTCACCCGGCCTGGCACGGTGGTGCTCGGTCTCGGCTTCGCCACGCTCGTCCCGCAAAAGGGCAACGCCGCCCTGGTCGTGCTCCCGAATACCGGGGTCAAGGTCTCCGGCCTGATCGTCGACGCCGGCCCGGTCAACTCGCCGGTGCTGGTCTCGGTCGGCACCCCGGGGAACGGGGCAGCGGGCAACCCGGACTTGCTCTCCGACGTGTTCTTCAGGATCGGCGGCGCGGAGACGACAACCACGTCGGCGACGGTCAGCCTGCTCGACAACGCGTCGCACTCGATCATCGACGACGTGTGGGCGTGGCGCGCCGACCACGGCGCCAACCCCAACGACGTGGGCTGGACCGAGAACAAGGCCGACACCGGGCTCATAGTCACCGGCAACGACGTCACCGCGTACGGCCTGGCGGTCGAGCACTACCAGAAGACTGAGGTCATCTGGACCGGCCAGGGCGGCACCGACGTCTTCTTCCAGAACGAGCTGCCCTACGACGTGCCCAGCCAGGCGGTCTGGAACGAGTCGGCGACTTTCAGCGGCTATCCGGCCTTCCAGGTCGGCGCCGGCGTGAAGACCTTCCAGGGCTACGGCATGGGCAGCTACGTGGTGTTCATCAACACGACCGCCACGCTGCACGTCACCGAGGCGTTCCAGGTACCGCAGGCCGCCGGCGTGCAGTTCCACGACGTATTCGGCCTGTGGATCGGCGGCTCTGGCGGTCTCGACTCGATCATCAACGGCACCGGCGGGACGGCCACCGACACAACCGACGCGAACCACGCCCCGGTGGACGTGCTTAGCTATCCCTGACCGGTCGTCGGCGACGGCCGGGCCTGGCGCTACTATCCGGACATGCTGCGCGGTGAGCTGACCGGGCTCCGGGCCCGCCGTCCTGGCGACGCCGAGATCCTGCACGCGGAACTGTACGAGGACGTCGAGACGCGGGTCAGGGCCGACTCCCGGCCGTGGGTACCCATCCCGAGCG